>JAKFDY010000001.1:0-2146 GCA_036675885.1 Lacibacter sp.
ATCAAATCCATTTTTACCCGGGCTATACTCCGGTAAAAAACCCAAATGCCATTTACCAACGAGTGCAGTTTTATATCCCGCATGTTTAAATACTTTTGGTAAGGTCGTTTTATTTGTTGGAATGATCAATGCAGCATCACCAGGTAATATACCTGTTCCCTGTTGTCGCCATGGATAACGACCAGTTAGTAATGCATAACGTGAAGGTGTACACGTAGCCGATGTTGCATGTGCATTGCTGAAACGAAGACCTGAAGCTGCCAGCTTATCAATATTGGGTGTATGAATTTTTGTTGCTCCATAACAACTTAAATCTCCATACCCAAGATCATCGGCATAGATATAAATCACGTTAGGCTTTTGTTGTGCATGCAAATACGTAGTTGCGAAAAAGAAGACTAAGAAAAAGCTTATTTTAAAATATTTCATGGCAGTGAGATGTTCTTAAGGTAAGAATCATTTTTTACTAAGATTATTGCAAACGTTTGCTCATAATGCAAACCATCCTTTCTGTATAAAACAAAATTATTATGTGAACCTAGCGTATCAGTATAAAACTGCCTTTTCTGTTTACATCTCTGCCCGTAACAAGATCCCGGTAACTTAATGTCCATACATAATTAGCAGCAGGTTGTTGCACACCCTTTACTGTTCCATCCCAAGGTTTCGTCCAGTCCTTCGATTCAAATACAAGTCCACCCCAACGGTTATAAACTCTGAAAAGAAAGTTTTCAGCTACTAATGCATTCAATGGACCGAAAAAATCATTCAATCCATCGCCATTAGGTGTAAACGCTGTTGGCACATCAATGCGACAGGTGCTTAATTGTGTTACTGTTTTCTCGATCCTGTCAGTACATCCAAGATCATTTGTTACAGTATATGCAACCGTGTACTTTTTTTCGTTTAGTGACGATGAATATAAATGTGGAGCCGGAATTGAATCGGTGCTTGTAGTTCCATCGCCAAACTCCCACAGAAAAGTCAAAGGCCTTTCGGATGTTGGTGTCGGTTGAACATATAATAAACTATCAGGGCAAAGGAATGGATTAACATTGAAGTCAGCTTTGAGAAAATTATTGAGATACACATCCTGTGAAGTGGTATCACTGCAAAAACCATTCGATACAATAAGTTTAGTCGTTTTATTACCAAACGAAGTATAGATCACTTCTTCTGATTGACTTGAACTAGTTCCGTTAGTTCCGAAATTCCATAACCAGCTATCTATACCGTTACCTCCGGGATGAATATAATTAACAGTATCTGCAGTACAACCATAACTGATGTTGTAGGTGAAATCTGCGTTCACGGTATCCTTCACTGTAAATACTAATTGCGAAGGAGGGGTTTGCTGATTACATTCATCAAGAATTGTATTACCATCAAGACCTTGTTTTAAGTTGATGGTAAATGTACCTGCCTGTTGCAAAGGTTGAGAGAATGTAACGATGATATCAGCAGTTAAACCATTAGCATTGCAGTTACCTCTTGCATTCGTTATTGTTACAGGATATGTTCCGTTAATTGCAAAATCAGACCCCGAAGGTTCAATTGAATTACAACGAATCAATTTCTTAAATACAAAACGAACACTATTTGGTGAACAGGTTAAAGGCACAATACTATCTAATGGAGTTGGCTGCAGCGGAAGCACGGTAAAATTTACAGCATCAGTAGTTGGAATAGCACGGTCGCACAAATCCAGAATGGTATTTCCATCAGTGCCATTTTTTAACTGCAATGAATAATTACCGGGAGGTAATGGTTGTGACAATGTGATAACAACCGAATCGGTTTCGAAGCTACTGTTACAACCAATAGGTCTTACATTAACAGCGGTGATATTTCCGGGAAAAGCAAGAACATCGCTACCATTGGCAGCAATACTTGAACATTTTATTTTCTTATTCAACTTCAATCGTAATTCATCGCCACCGCAATTAGTTCTTACTTCCTGCATCAATGGTGCTTTCGAATCTGTAATAACTGCAGTGCCTCCGCCAAATGATAATTTATAGCCTTGCTGAGAATTAGAAAAATTACTGATCATTAGAATGTATGTATGACCTGCAACAAGGTTTGGCAATTTGCTGAACTTGGGAGGATTATTATTGTTGTATGATCCGCATTCAAACAACTTTGC
>JAKFDY010000002.1:0-3668 GCA_036675885.1 Lacibacter sp.
TGTTTCACCACTTCTATCCTTGCATCTGTTTGAGCAAATGAAATCGTTGTGGTGAATAAGGCAAAAAAGGCAATCGTTAGCCGTTGAAGCATACAAATGAAATTAAGAAACAATTCGCTTAATGCGTTGTTCCTGTAACATAAGATCAGCTAACACGATCGCTGTTGCCGCTTCTACAATAACAGGAGCACGCAAAGCAACGCACAGATCATGACGCCCTTTGATAGAAAATTTTTCCATCTGTTCTGTATCCCAGTTTAAACTGGTTTGTTCTTTTGGAGTTGAAGATGTTGGTTTGATGGCAATACGAAACACCAGTTCATTTCCGTTGGTAATACCGCCTACCACACCACCTGCATGATTGGTAACTGTTTTACCTGACATTGTTTCAATGGCATCGTTATGCTCGCTGCCAAACATTTTTGCAGCAGCAAAACCGGTTCCGAACTCCACACCACGCACAGCAGGTATTGCAAACATCATTTGCGCAAGTAATGATTCTACTGAATCGAAATACGGTTCACCTAAACCAACAGGCAATCCTGTTACTCTGCATTCAACCAAACCACCAACTGAATCTTTTGCATCAATGGCATTTTGCAATCCTTTCTCTAAATCTTTTTCACCACCAATTTCTATAACATCGGCATGAATGCCGACGCCAGTCATTAGTTTCTTTGCAATTGCACCAGCCGCCACTAAACCTGTTGTGAGTCGTGCACTGAAATGTCCGCCGCCACGGTAATCTTCATGCCCACCAAACTTTTGATGTGCCACCCAATCGGCATGACCAGGACGTGGAATACTGCGTTGCTTATTATAATCTTCGCTGCGGGTATTATTGTTTTCAAAGAAAATAGCAATCGGGAAACCCGTTGTCTTCTCATTAAACAATCCGCTTTTGAAAAACGGGTAATCCGCTTCCTGGCGTGGAGTAGTTCCTTTTTGTTTACCACCTTTTCTGCGTTCAAGATCGGGCAACAGATCATCAACCGTTAATGGAAGTCCTGCCGGACAACCATCTACCACAATACCTACGCTTTCACCATGCGATTCGCCAAAGATGGATACACGAAATAATTTACCGAATGAGTTCATAAAAATGAAGTTCTTTCTTTCTTAATTAAAAGTCCTATTAAATAAACAATTCTATCTAAGATAAGGGCATTCACAAAAGAGCAAATAAATATAGGTAGCCAGAAATTTATGAACATTTCGAAAAAAGCACCAACTTCTAACTGCCAAAAAAAATTAAGCAAATCAGAAAGAAACAAGTCAAACACTTTTCTAAAAAAAATCTCAGACCTGCTTAATACAACACTATTTTTCGATCCAACAGCTACCAATAAAGTCTAGCCAAAAAAAGGAAATAACAAAACTGTTGTAGTCACAACAATAGGAATATTAAATCCATTAAATATTAGCCTGACGATCTTCAACTCTCACCGATTTGTTGAATCAGTAAGATACGGAAGCTTTTAACAATTTAAGGTGCTCATAAAAATCAGGATACGATTTGTTAATGGCTTCTGCTTCTTCAATCGTTACATCGCCTTCAGCTTTCAATGCAGCAACTGCACAAGCCATGGCAATACGATGATCGTGGCGTGAATGTACCGTAGCGCCTTTTAGTCCACCGCCACCATGAACAATCATGAGATCATCCTGTAATTCAATGGTAACACCCAGCTTACCAAATTCTTCCTGTAAGGTTAATGCACGGTTGCTTTCTTTATGCGTTAAACGGGTTGTTCCTTCAATTACAGTTTTACCGTTGCAATATGATGCCAAGGCGACCAACGGTGGAAACAGATCGGGGCATTCGGTTGCATCGAAATGGAAAGGCTTTAGTGGAGCCGGACCAATTTCAATTTGCTCCGGTTGAATAGAAATGATACAGCCGCAATCCATTAACGCCTGCAATACTGCTTTATCAGCCTGTGGAGAAAATACATCCAATCCTTTTACTACAATATTTCCTGCAATTGCACCTGCAACCAATAAGAATGCAGCACCACTCCAATCGCCTTCAACGGTGTAAGCCCTGAGCGCAGTCGAAGGGGTTTCACCGGAGGATTGAGCGGAGTCGAAATCCGACTTCGTAAAATAAAACGATTCGTAATTTTTATTCTCCGGCACTTTCAACCCAAACTGTTTCATTACATCGAGTGTAAGATCGATGTATGGTTTGCTTTTGAGATTAGTAACTGTAATTGATACATCACTCGCATTGCTAGCGGCATAAGCCAGCAACAATCCCGTTAAGAACTGTGAGCTGAGTGAACCATCAATGGTAATATTTTTCGGAACGATTGGCCCCTGTATATTCAACGGTAATTTACCTTGATTACTCTTTACATGCACATTCAGTTGTGGTAAAATCTCATCAAAAAAATCCATTGGCCTTGTAGTTAAACTACCGGTACCGTTAACTGCAAACTCATGATTACTTAATGCAACCAGCGGTGTAAACATGCGGATGCTTAACCCACTTTCGCCACAATTAATTTCACTGCTCACCGGTTGCACACCATTGCTTTCAACAATAAGTTCATGATCATTTTGTGTGATCGTTCCACCTAAGCGTTGTGTAATATCCATCGCCGCTTTATCATCGTTACTGTGGCCGGGGTTTTTAATGATGCTTTTTCCTTTTGCCACCAATGCAGCAGCACATGCACGCTGCATTGAACTTTTTGATGCGTTCGATTGAATTACTCCTGATATGGTTGATGGATGTATTGTAACTTTCATGGCTTCATACGGTAAGTCACCCGCTTAATCCTGAGCTTGTCGAAGGACAGGGTGGCTCACCGGTATTTCTTATAAATTATGAATTAATTCTTCGAGCTGCACCAAAGGAATATTCATCACTTTGGCTTCGCCTATTTTATTGAGCACAACATACTGCATTACATCCTGTGCTTTCTTTTTATCCTTCTTCAAGGTTTCGAATGCTTCAGCTTTATCGAATGCAAATGAAGAAGTGAGTCCGTACTGTTCAATAAGCTTGCTGAGGCGCTGCTTCTCATCAGAAGAAAAATTGTTGATCTCTTCTGAAATTTTTGCCGCTGCCACCATACCGATTGTTACTGCATGCCCATGCATCAATTGGTATTTATTCTCTATGGCATGCCCCAACGTATGGCCCAGATTCAACAGCTTGCGATCTGCTTTTTCAAACTCATCTTCCTGCACCACTTTGGTTTTAATTAAACAGTTACGTTCAATTAACTGCTGCAGTGCTTCTTTGTTGTCTTGATAATAAGTAATGGCATGTTGTTCCAGTTCATCAAACATCGCCGCATCTTTAATTGCAGCATGTTTAATTACTTCGGCAAAACCATTTTCCCATTCTTTCAACGGTAACGATTCCAGCAATGAAACATCGTACAATAAAAAAGAAGGCTGACGGATAGTGCCTACCATATTCTTGTACACACCTACATCAATACCATTCTTACCACCAATGCTTGCATCAACCATGGCAAGAATAGTTGTAGGAATAAACCCGCAGGCGATACCACGCATATATACAGCAGCAATGTAACCAACCATATCAGTCACCACGCCACCACCAACGCCGACGAGTGTTGATTTACGATCGGTGCCCAGTTCAATCAACTGATTAATTACATCATCAACTGTTGATTGTATTTTATGCGCTT
>JAKFDY010000003.1:0-5133 GCA_036675885.1 Lacibacter sp.
TCAGATCACTTTTACAAGTATACGTACACTCCAGACGATCACAAGAATACCTAATAAGATGTACGCAGTTTTTCTTGGCATTTTACCCACCAGCTTAGCGGCAATCGGAGCAGCAATAAACCCACCGATCATTAATGCTGCAATAATTTGCCAATGACTAACACCTAATAATGTAAAAAATGTGAAGGCACTTGCCAGTGTAACAAAGAACTCAGTTAAACTAACTGAACCAATTACGTATTTAGGACTTCTTCCTTTATTGATAAGAGTAGTGGTTACCAATGGCCCCCAACCACCACCACCAAATGAATCAAGAAAACCACCGGCACCGGCCAATGCGCTGTAGTGCTTGAATTTTTTCTGGCGGCGCTGTTCACGAAATGCATTGATTAAAAACTTTACACCAAGAAACATCGTGTAAGTTGCAAGTATCGCTCTTAACCATACTGCATTTGCATTACCGAGCCATGTAAGCAAGACTGCACCTAAGATGGCACCAATTACACCGGGTATTACCAACGCCTTAAACAGTTTCTTATTTACATTTCCGAATTTATAATGACTATAACCCGATGCTGCACTTGAAAAAACTTCAGCTGTATGCACTGCACCACTAATGGCAGCCGGACTTACCCCTACAGATAATAATACGGTTGCACTTGTAACACCATAACCCATTCCTAATGCACCATCAACCATTTGTGCAAGGAAACCTGCCAGTACCAGCCAATGAAAATTTTTGTCAAGTGTTTTGTACCAGACTACTGTATCAGTTGCTATTTGATTGAACGGGATATAAGAGAAAACAAAATGCCCCACCAGCATTAAAGCGAAGGCGATTAACGAATAAGTAGCGATCTTCTTCCATTGCCTCTCTGTGCCGATACGATCTTTTTCAACCAATACCTTTGTGAGTGAATTAAGCTTCTTAACCTTATATTCAAAATTGCCATTCAACTTATTTCTTACTTGATGAAGATTCTCGATCACTTCATCAAGTTCACCCGGCAATGCATCATTTAATACTTCCTTGATTCGTTTTGCAACGGTGGGTGATTTTCCATTTGTTGAAATGGCTACTTTCAGATTTCCCTTTTGTACAATGCTGCCCAAATAAAAATCGCAAAGATCAGGCGTGTCTGCAACGTTCACTAACAACCCTTTTTCTTTTGCCAATACTCTTACTTCTTCGTGTAATTTCCGATTATCAGTGGCAAGAATAACGAGGTCTTTATTTTCAAGATCAGCCGCTTCAAATTCACGTTGAACGATGCTTGATTTTGGATGCTTAAATACTAATTTTCTTACTTCATCTTTCACAACAGGCGCAACAATCGTTATACTTACTTCCGGAGAATTTGCCAGTAATGAATGTAGTTTTTCCAAACCCACATTACCTGCGCCAACCAACAGCACACGCATTTCTTCCAGTTTCAAAAAAACCGGGTACAAATTATTTTTTGTTGTAACTGTTTTAGTTGTTTCCATTTGAACCAATGCTTTTTTGAAATGAAAGCGCTACAATGCTTTGTTCACTGTTTTTTCTTGTTTGCATTATATATGTTAGCTGCAATTGCGCCTGGCCTTCCCAACTCCTGATCACCGCTGCTGCAACTCTGTTTGTATTGAACTGAAAATTACGATTAGCAAGTTGTTGCATGTATTCTTCCGCTACCTGGAGCTGCCAATGCTTATTCAATGTTTGAAGAAAAGCACTGCGTAAGCGAAAACGCATAGCATTAAATGCAGCCTTATTCTCTACAGCTTCAAAAAAACGTTCTTCAACTCTGAAGCGGGTTTGCAAATTGCTCTTTTTTGTAATTTTTGCTACGTTTACCACCTCCTGCCACAACCTGTTTTCCTGACCAAATACATCTTCCTTGTTATAACTTACACGGGTGAAAAACAAAGCACCGCCAACTGCTGCATTCCATCTATTGTTAAAAAACTTTCGCACTCCGAAACGAAACAGGTATTGATGCGGCAATACGCTCATTCCGTTTGTGCGGTAGCCAACATCGTTATGCATCTGCCACGATCCGTTTTTACCAAAGAATACAGGCACTGACGCACCCATCCATATTTCAGCAGCAGGATCCTGCGCATGGGCACTGATAAAAGTGAAAACAAATGCTATCGTAAGCCAACGCTTCACTTAATTCAATATCCATTTACGCTGTGAAAAATCGCCAAACGTTTCGCCGCTGTTACGTTCTTTGGAATACACTTCAAACAACTCATCGAGTGTTGTTAGAATTTCTTCTTCGTTTAAGCTGTCTTTATATTTTGTATTCAAACGCTCTCCTTCTCTGTCGCCGCCAATATGTAAATTGTATTGCCCATAAGCAGTACCCACAAACCCGATCTCTGCCGCTGGTGAACGACCACATCCATTGGGGCAACCGGTCATACGCAGAATAATTTCATCATCCTGCAAACCATGTTTTGTCAATAACGGTTCAATCTTATCAATCAAAGTTGGCAAATAACGTTGTGCTTCTGCCAAAGCTAATGGACAAGTATTAAACGCCACACATGCAATTGCATTCTTACGAATTGCTCCTGCATTAGCAGTATGTTCATCCAATTTAAATTCTTTCAGCAAATTTTCGATTGCAGGTTTATCTGCTTCCAGCACATCTGCAATGATCACATTCTGGTTGCCGGTAAAACGGAAATTTGCTTTCCCGGTTTTTGCAATTTCCAGTAACGCTGTTTTCATTGCCACTTGTTCATCATCCAGCACACGTCCATTTTCTACAAACAGTGTGAAATACCATTTGCCTTGATGATTCTTTTTCCAGCCATAATGATCCTTACGTGAAGTGAAGCTGTAAGGTTTTATTTCACCTAACTTAAAGCCACAACGTTTTTCCAGTTCTTCTTTTAATCCTTCAACCGTTAAACGATCGATGGTATATTTCAGACGGGCCAGCTTACGATCACTACGGTTACCATAATCACGTTGAATAGTGATCACTTCATATACCGCTTTCAATGTTTGCTCAACAGTAACAAAACCCAATACAGTTGCCAAACGTGCATATGTATTCGGGTTACCATGTGTTGAACTTAAACCACCACCTGCAGCGATATTAAAACCAATGAGTTTGTTATTTTCAATTACGGCAATAAGTCCAACATCATTTGTAAGAACATCCACATCATTATTCGGTGGTATTGCAATTCCTATTTTGAATTTACGTGGCAGGTAGCGATCCTGGTACAATGGATCATCTTCTGTTTTTTCTGCCAGCTTTTCTTCATCAAGCCATATTTCGTAATATGATCTTGTTTTTGGCAATGCCATTACACTGATTTTATCAGCAAAAGCAAATACTTCTTCATGAATTTCTGATTCGTTCGGATGTGCACTGCAGGTAACATTACGGTTCACATCACCACAAGCTGCAATAGAATCGAGCTTGGCAATATTGAAATCAGAAATTGTTGGTTTGATGTGTGATTTTAAAATTCGATGCAACTGTACCGTTTGTCTTGTAGTGATCTTAATGGTACCGGTTGAATGTTCACCAGCCACTTCATGCAAAGCCACCCACTGCTCAGGCGATAAAAAACCACCGGGCAAACGCAAACGGATCATATAAGAAAACAACCATTCTAATTTTTTGGCTGTACGTTCTTCTCTCCTGTCACGGTCATCCTGCTGGTACATGCCATGAAATTTGATCAGAGATTGATCATCTTCATACAATGCACCTGTGAGTTGGTTCGTTAAACTTTCTTTCAACGTTCCTCTTAAACCATCACTTGCAGTTTTGATCCGCTCAACAGGTGACAATGCTACCTTCTCTTTATTTTTTACTTGCTCCGCCATTTCAGTATATAACTTAATTCGATTGATATTTTGTTATCTGCTTCTGTTTTTCATAGCAACTTCGTTGTGTCACTCACTATACATTCTGTTTTCTCTTCATCCTGAGCAAAGCCGAAGGACCCACCCCTGCTATCTTCATCCTGTGTAACACTCTGTAACCCCTCCGGGGAGGGGATAGGCACCCCGCTCAGGACTACTCATCACTCATCACTCATCATTCATCACTAATTAATAGACATCCTTTTCGTATCTGCCTTCTTTCTTCAATTGCTCGAGGTATTGATGCGCTTCTTCAGTTGTTTTCTTTCCCTGCTCTTCAATCACCTGCAATAAAGTTTGCTCTACATCTTTACTCATCGGGTCTTTAGTTCCGCTGATATAAACAGAAGCGCCACCATCTATCCATTGAAAAAACTCACCGGCTTTTTCTTTGATGCGATGTTGCACATATATTTTTTCCTGCTGATCTCTTGAAAAAGCAAGATCAATATTGGTCAACACACCTGTCTCTACATAATTCTGTATTTCTGTTTGATAGAGGAAGTCAGTGGTAAAATGTTGTTCACCAAAGAAGAACCAGTTTCTTCCATTTGCACCGGTTGCATCTCTTTCTGCAAGAAATGAACGGAACGGAGCCACACCTGTACCGGGACCGATCATGATCACATCTTTATCAGCAGCAGGTAATTTGAAATTTTTATCCTTGTGCACGTAGAACGTAATTGATGATCCTGTCGGCAAATCACCAAGGAACTCACTGCATAAACCATAACGCTGTTCATCCTGCGACAGAAATGCATCCTTTGCTACAGTGATATGAACTTCGTTTTCACCATGTGCAGCAGGTGAAGAAGATACTGAATACAAACGGGGAGCAATCGGCATCAATATTTTTACAACATCTTCAAACTGATCAGCATCTTTTACAGGATAAATACGCAAGAGATCAACAAGATCCATCCTTGTATCAGGAATTTCCTGTTGTGTAAGTGTTGCGTATTTTTTTATCGTAGAAGTTAACAGGTAGCAGATGTTTAAATTATGTAACAACAGTTCTTTCACTGTGCCTTCTGCCTTTGCAGTTACAATTACTTTATCTGCAGCGATACCCGTGAGTGATAAAATACGATCCACTACATCGGCTCTGTTGTTTGGAACAATACCAATGGTATCACCCGGTTCATAAGCAATCGACTCATCCGTTCCTATTTCAATATGATAGGTTGCTTTCCTCGACCCACGATCGTTCAAGTTGATATTTGTAAGAATTGTACCGTGGTAATGTTTTTTTCCTG
>JAKFDY010000004.1:0-2397 GCA_036675885.1 Lacibacter sp.
TTTAACTGTATTCCATATGCATTACAAACTCGAAGTAATTGCCTTCAGCATTGAATCCTGTGAACTTATACAAAAAGCAGGTGCGCATCGTATTGAACTATGCGATAACCCTGGCGAAGGCGGCACCACCCCATCTTACGGTTTTATAAAAAAAGCCAGGGAACTCGTAAGCATCGATCTCTACCCGATGATACGGCCGAGAGGTGGCGATTTCTTTTATTCCATTGATGAATTTGCATCCATGAAAGATGATATAGAACTCTGCAAACAGATGGGATGTGAGGGTGTGGTATTGGGTTTATTAAATGCAGACGGAACAGTTGATAAAGAACGGACTTCTATGTTGGTTGATCTTGCTTACCCCATGGGTGTAACCTTTCACCGTGCATTTGATCGTGTGCGTGATGCATTTGAAGCGCTGGATACATTAATTGAAATTGGTTGCGAACGTGTGCTCACTTCAGGTTTAATGCCCAACGTTACCGGGGGCAAACAACTGCTGAAACAATTGATTGCAGCAGCCGATAAACGCATTATTATTATGCCGGGCAGTGGTGTAAGGCATAACATACTTGCAGAGCTTGCTCAGTACACCGGTGCTGTTGAGTTTCACACCTCAGCAAGAACAACCGTTACTACCGGTATGCAGTACATCAATGATCAAATGAATGAATCTTTAACTTCGGTTACTGTTGACAGTAATGAAGTGATTGCCTGCATAGCCGAACTAAATAAACTGTAACAAACCTCTTAACCCATTTCCTCTATATTCTCCCGATAACTATCAGGATTAATCTCTTTGCCTATATATTTTTTTACATTTTTCACTTTTTCAAACTCTTAGCCATTGAATCTCCGTGAAGAAATATTAGCTGAACATTCCAAAGCACAAACCAACAAGATCATTGAATGGATCGGCAGTTCGCAAAAAAGGTTTGATGAATTGGTTCACTTGTTTCTTACCGATGAATACCGTGTGGTGCAACGGGCGGCCTGGCCCATTGGCATCATTGCACAAACATATCCGCTGTTGCTCACAAAGCATTTAACGGTATTTGTTTCATTGCTTCGCAAACCAGGTTTACATAATGCAGTACGCAGAAACATTACAAGATTGTTACAATATGTTTCTATTCCTGAAGCATTGAAAGGCGATGTAATGGATGCCTGTTTTTCGTTTATCTGCGATGTGCAGGAGAAAGCTGCGGTGAAAGCATTCTCCTTAACCATCCTCGAACAGTTAGCAAAAGAATACCCGGAGATATTACCGGAGATTATTACTGTTATTGAAGAACGTTGGGATTATGAAACAGCAGCCTTTCATTCGAGGGCGAGGAAGATTTTGAAGAAGAGTAAGAGATAAACAATAAACCGTTTTTCTCACGCAGTGACTATATAAGATATGAATCGGTGGGTGTTGCCAGTTAGTAACTCCAATTTAGTATTATACCAAATTCCTTCCAGGTCTTGTCGCTTTGCAGTTGATAAAGAATAATACCGCCGCCGCCAAATAGATAACTATGCCCGTTATCCCATTGTACAATTGCAAATGTTTTTGATTCGTCAAATACAGGTCTTGAAAAGTAGAAAAGGTTCCTGTCGGCTACTTGTTTTGAATTGAACATCCTTACTTGTTTTCTAACAAACCTCATTTTCTTGTCTGAAGTCAACCCAATTTTTTGTAAAGCATATTTTTTTGAAACAGCTTCTTCTCGTTCCTTCACAAGCAAAAAGTTTGGCAGTTCATTATCTGTCCAAACAGTTGTGTCACTGGTTTTTGTATGCGCGTATGCGTATTCGCTGACATCCCTATGGGATGAACACAAGGTCTGGCTTTGTGCTTTGGCGGTGCCGATGTTGATCTATGTGACGGCCAGCCTGTCTTTCCTGACCATTTTTGCCTATGCATTTATCCTGCTGGCTTTTTTTGCTGGAAAAATTTGGGTATATCGCAACAATGCCAAGCTGGTCGTGATTTCACTGGCTTTGATTGCAGCAGCAGCGTTTGGAGGTTCTTGCTCACCAATTTGATGAGGGGCTTCTCGGTCACGACTAGGACCCTGGACACGGGCTGGCGCAGCTTGAGCTTCCGGGACTGCCGAGCCGACGCCACAGCACTAGATATCTGCTGGGCTATCCTCATCTCCTGCTCCAGCTTCTTGTTTATCCACTGTCGGACAGGTCTCGGCCATGCAAGCTGGTGCAGGGTCTCAGGATGAGCACGCTCAGCACTCCGGAAAGAGTCCTGGTAGATCCTTTCCGTGAGGAACGGCATGAAGGGCGCCGCTAGGTTCAGCCATGCCTTGAGGGCGTGGTAGAGCCCCGCGTAGGCCGCAAGCTTGTCCCTGCTCGTTTTCTCCTGCCAGAACCGTCTTCTAACCAATCGAACGTACCAGT
>JAKFDY010000005.1:0-9950 GCA_036675885.1 Lacibacter sp.
TGGAGCATGGTAAATGCTTTACACACAGGGATATGCATATGCGGAGTGTTCCCTCTTTTAACGGACAGGCTAACCCACCATTAAAAAAATAAAAAATATACGGATGAAATCAAGCCGCGCTTTTACAGGCATTTGCTTTTGTATTCTTTTTTTTACGGCCTGCCAGCCATCAAACCAAAAAGCCAGAACCGATCTGCCCTTTTATCTTCCTGACGACCTGGAAGTTACCCTATGGGCTGAAACACCTATGTTCTATAATCCCACCAATATGGATATAGATGCACGTGGCAGAGTGTGGGTAACCGAAGCGGTGAACTACCGCAATTTCAATAACGATTCCACTGCATTCTTTCATCATCCTAAAGGCGACAGGGTAATGATACTGGAAGATACCGATAACGATGGTGTTGCCGATTCTTCAAAATTATTTGTGCAGGATACCAGCCTTGTATCACCCTTAGGCATAGCCGTAATGGGGAATAAGGTGGTCGTTTCATGTGCTCCCAGTATTATTATATATACCGATGAAGATGGTGATGACAAGCCCGATAAAAAAGAAATTTTTCTCACCGGTTTTGGCGGCAAAGATCATGATCATGGCTTGCACACGGGTACTGCCGGACCTGATGGGAAATGGTATTTTATTGCCGGAAACGCCGGACCTCATATAGTTATGGATAAAGCTGGCCGCACGTTACGTGCCGGAAGCGTATATACCGGGGGCACTCCTTATAACACAGAAAATACGCCGGCAATGAAAAGTGATGATGGAAGAATATGGACAGGAGGGGTAGCTTTTAGAGTAAATCCGGATGGAACAGGATTGGAAGCCCTTGCTCACAACTTTCGCAATTCTTACGAAGTTGCAGTAGACTCTTATGGTAACTTATGGCAGAGTGATAATGACGATGAGGTAGATGCCTGTCGTACAAGCTGGGTTATGGAAGGGGGAAATGCAGGATATTTCAGCTCTACCGGCGAACGAACCTGGCAGGCAGACAAACGGCCGGGGCAAAGTATCCTGACAGCCCATTGGCATCAGGAAGACCCCGGCATCCAGCAATCAGGAGATATGTACGGCGCGGGAGCCCCAACAGGAATAGTGGTTAATGAAAGTGATGGATTAGGTGCAGCATACCGGGGTTTATTGCTGAGCGCTGATGCCGGGCGGAATACTATTTTTGGCTATCATCCCAAACCAGATGGTGCCGGTTATGATTTATCAGGCAGAACTTCCTTTATTGCTTCGGTTAATATGGATAATGAGCATTACCGCTGGAGTGAAATAGATTCCGTCAATAAAAACAAATGGGCTTTATTTCATTGGCAACAGTCTAGGTTCAGGTAACACTGTCGTTTACATTGGATCCAATACCAATTTTACTGATGATGGAACGGTGGCTGCTATCGCACCCGGCATCACCTATCACTATCACATTTTTACTGTTGATAAAGCATTTAACTATTCATCTGTTGCAACAGCATCAGCAGCCACCACCTCAACTGCTCCGGTAGTTTCTATGTCTGGCAATTTAAATCCGTTTACACAAACCCTGGGCACGCCTTCAGCTTCCCAGTCGTTTACTGTACAAGGAAATAATCTTACAGCCAATGTAAGTCTTTCGGCTCCTGTCGGCTTCGAACTTTCTGAAGATGATAACAGCTGGCACAGTTCCTTAAGCCTGGTGCGTGAAAACAATAGCGTTAATGCGACAGCCTTTGTGCGATTGAATGCAACTACTGCAGGTTTGTACAGCGGTAACATTACAGCGTCAAGCGCCGGTGCAACCGACGCCAGCCTGGCGGTGAGTGGTGTAGCGGCTATTGCAGCAGTGCCCGTGGCAGGATATGATGTGGTGGTGGCTCAGGATGGCACAGGAAATTATACAAGCTTGCAGGCGGCCATTAATGCGGCGCCGTCTAACAGTATAACGCCTTACAGGATTTTTGTAAAGAAAGGCAAGTACATAGAGAAAGTAACCATCCCTTCTAACAAACCCTTCTTATACGTGGTTGGTGAAGGCATCAATGAAGTAGTTTTTTCGTGGGACGATTATGCAGGCAAACCTGGTGTTACCGAGATCGCTACGATCACCATTAATTCCAATGATTGTGTTTTCATGAATATGACCATCGAAAACTCGTGGGGACGTAAAAACGATGGACCACAGGCACTGGCTGTAAAAGCAACAGGCGACAGGATCATATTTAAAAACTGTAAAATGGTGAGCGGGCAGGATACAGTGATGGCGCAGGGTAATGGTAAAAGACAATATTTCCGCAACTGTTACATCGATGGCAATACCGATTATATCTATGGTTCTGCCATAGCTGTTTTCGACTCCTGTGTGCTTTTTAACAGGGATCGCCTGGATGGTTCAACCAGTAGCGTATTTACTGCTTCAAGTACACCTCCCGGCCAAACGTATGGATATGTTTTCAGAGATTGTTTGCTACCTAACAATAATGGACAGACGACTTATACGTTAGGACGTCCCTGGGGCAATGCGGCACCGCCACACACTTCAGAAACCAAAGTGGTATTTCTGAACTGCCGGATGGGAACAACCGTAAAACCAGAGCGCTGGCAGGTATGGACCTCCGAAACCGATACTACTATAATCACATACGCAGAATACAAGACAAGATATTTCAGCGGTGCTTTGGTTGATTTAAGTAAAAGAGTAAGCTGGTCAAAAGAGTTTACTGATGCACAGGCGGCTCCCTATTTCGTAAATAGTAATATGTTTGGAACCTGGGATCCTTGTGCTGCGTTAACAGACGCCTGTACGCCTTTTTCTGCACCCATTAGCCTGAGCAATTTCAGAGTGAACCGTTCCTCTTCTCAATCAACTATTCTGTTCAATATTTGCTGGCCCATTAATGGTGTAACCTTCGAGCTGCACAGAAGCACCGACAGTGTAAACTTTTCAAAGGTCAACGAGTTGGTTTCTACAACAGATACCACTGCCGCATATACGTTCACTGATGTTTTACCGCCAAATGCTGTCAGCTATTTTTATAAAATAGTAGCAGGCAAAACCGGTTATCAAACGTTTTCAACCGATACAGTCGTGAAGGTTGATCGCTCTACTCCGCTCAATGGTGATTTCCGCTCTGCAGGTTCCGGTTTCTGGACTAATGCATCAAGCGGCAATGGTTCCAATCCCGCTTCCATCTGGGAAAAATATGTATCTGCTTCCAACACCTGGGTGTTGCAGCCAACAGGCACTCAGCCTTCAAATGCAAATGTTACCATCCGTTCGGGGCATACGGTAACGATTGATGGCTTGAAAAGTGTGAACAACCTGACCATAGCACAAGGCGCTGTTCTGAACAGCAATGGAGGATATGGCGCCACACCGGCTGCACAAACCTTGCGTATCGGTGCAGGACAAGCAGCCAGCGTTACGTTTCAAAACGATGGAATTTTTGGAGGTGATGCCAATCCGCAGGATTTAATTATTCTTGAATTTAATCCAGCATGTGCCTCAGTGTTGTGGACTGGTTCGGGCGTTTCAAAAATCACCCGTCTGCGTCCATTACCTGCCAACACCAATGCGTTGAATGTTGTATTCGATCAGGATGTAAGTTTATCGTATAATCTTTCGGGTTTTACAGCGTATTATAACACTGCTACCAATACAATTAGTGAAAATGTAACCTACACCATCAACAAAGGAAAAACCATCAGGCTCACAAATCCTACGGCTTCCTTTAGTCCAACAGGTAGCACTACCGCAAATCCGGGAGGAAGTTATAAGTATAACATTGAAGGAACGCTGGATCTGAGTGCTACTACTACCACTTCTAATCTGGTGCCTTACTCTAACAATGCTTCTTCAATTGTTTCGCTGAATATTGGTTCGGAAGGAATTTTAAAATTGGGTAAAGGTTTTAATACGGTAAACAGTTCGCCATCTACAACAGGCAATAATGGCAAGCTGGTTCTGACGATTGCAGACGGCGGTTTGGTAGATGCTACAAAAACTACCACTCTTACTTTAGGCAGTAATTATTTCATCACTACAGGGAACGGGGCCTTGAAACGTTCTGTAGGTATTTCGGGAGTAAGCTTCCCGATCGGGACTTCTGCTACCAATTACAATCCCGTAACACTAACCAACACTGGCACTGTTGATAATTTTGCTGTGAGTGTAAAAAATAGTTTTGATAATCCTGCTTCTGACCCCAACAAAGTGGTGAACAAGCAATGGACGATTAAAGAAGATGCAGATGGCGGAAGCAATCTCCTTGCAAAATTCGGATGGGTTGTTGCTGATCATGCAAGTGGCTTTGATCCTTCACAGCCAATGGCGGTGATGCAATACAAAGAAAGCAACTGGAAGATCACAGCAACACCACTGAACGGAAGCGGAACCCTTTCTAATCCCTACACAGCAACCGCATCTGGCTTTACAAGTGTTGGTGCATTTGGTGTAACGAATTACACTAAAGCCAATGCAACTGTAAAGATTCAGGCAGGCAATTATAGTTATGATGGTAATGCTCATTCAGCTTCGGGCTTTGCGTATGGAGCAGGTGGCGAGGGAGATAGATTGAATCCTGATGTGACGTTCACGTATAAAGATGCTGACAATAACAACTTAAGCGGCACACCGAAAAATGCAGGTACTTATACCGTTACCGCTTCATTTGCAGGAAACGATTATTACAATCCGGCTTCAGCTACCGCAACGCTTACAATTGATCCGCGGACATTAACGATTAAGGCTGATGATCAAACAAAAGAATGTGGTGATAATTTAAACTTAGGCACTATTGCTTTTACAACAGATGGTTTAGTGAACGGTGATGCAGTAAGCAGTGTCTCATTAACGGCAAATGCTGTTACCGGAGTAGGACAGTATCCTATCGTACCAGGTTCTGCGGTTGGCACAGGGCTTTCTAATTACACAATAACTTATGTAAATGGAACGCTTACTATTACAGATGTCACTGCACCAATCATCACCTATTGTCCTGTTGTTGCTGTTCAATGTTACAATGCCAATGCTGTATACAGCATACCTGTTCTAACTACTACCGACAATTGTGGTACGATCAACATCAGTTATTCCATTACCGGAGCTACTTCAAGAAGCGGCAGTGGCGCTGATGCAAGCGGCAGCTTTAACGAAGGTGCAAGCACGATTAACTGGATTGTAAATGATGGCCATGGCAATCAAACTATATGTCAGACTACAGTTACGGTAAATCCACGTTTACTGGTAAGCATTCCTGATGTATATGCAATGAATCCTGCAGTGGACGCAAAGAATACGCTTTATCTCGGCTATGGTCCTTCTTCGCTTAACATAACAGCAAACGTTTCCGGTGGTACAGCTGCTTATGCCTATTCCTGGAGTAATGGACCATCCACACAATCCAGTTCAGTAGATGCAGCAGGAACGTATACTGTGTTGGTAACAGATGCGAACCAATGTACGGCACAGGCTTCTATTACTATCATTGTTACAGATGTTCGATGTGGCAACAATAGCGATAAAGTGATGGTATGCCATAATGGAAAAGAGATATGTGTGTCTTCCGGAGATGTGCAGGATCATTTGAATCATGGTGATCACCTGGGTGGATGCAATGCGAATTCGTCTGTCCGATTAAATAATTCAGGTGCTAATGGTGAGGTGTCTACTTACCAGGTGACGGTGTATCCGAATCCTGTTAGTGAAAATCTGAAAGTGTATGTGAGTAAAATACAAGCAGGTGCTACGATGCAATTGTATAATGCCAACGGATCACTGGTGCGTTCACTGAAATTGATAAACAATACAAACACAATTTCAGTTGAGGGCCTCACGGCAGGTATGTACTACCTGGTGACAAGAAACGGCGATCAAACCACTACAAACAAAATAGTAATTCAATAGTTTCTCATGCGGCAAGCGTTAATACCCGGTTAAGCATGCAATCGGAAGGGGTTGAGGCCCCTTCCGGGTAATGCCGCCGACAAATAGTGCGATAACCAATAAAATAGAAAATCATGATGTCAAGAATCCTATTTTTCATATCCGCATTGCTTTTCTTTCAAACAGGAACAGCACAGGAAAAATTGTTGTATTCAACCAACTTTCAGGATTGGACAAGCTTTACTTCCACAACTGAAGTAATGGTAGCCAAAAAAACGGATTATTCTAACGAAAACCTTGCATTTAAATTTTACCAGGTTAATGTAGATTCAGCAGGAGAAAATTCTTTAAGGTTTAATTATAACGTGGTTTCAAAAGGATGGGCACAAGCACAAAAAATACCAGGTTCTTACATTGAAACATCACCGCTGAAATCCATTACAAAAGTTCAATTCATTCAGGGAGCCACAGGAACAAACAGAGGCTTTAAGGTGTGGAAGAAAGGTCTTTTGGATCTTCTTTGGGTTCCGGTTTATACAACACCTTGTGCTGCTCCTGCAGGAGAAGTTGTTACGGTTCTTATTAATGAGGCCAATGTAGCTATTAAGTTCACAAACATTGATGATGCCCAAAATGCCTATATGTTTGACCTGAAAATATTTGGCAATTATGTATCAACAATGCCGCAGCACAAGCTTGATGTTGCACCGAATATTCCCGAAGCAGGCGTCATCATAAAAACACCCAATAACGATACCTATGATGAGGGGGCGGTTGTTAAGTTGGAGGCCAAACGCAACTTCGGCTACAAGTTTGTAAAGTGGATGGATACGCTGGGTAATGTGCTTTCAACAGCAAATCCTTACAACGTTACAGTTGATACAGATAAAAAAATAATTGCTTTTTTTGATACCATAACAACCTATGCCTGTAATGTAACTATCGCAGGCTCTAAATGGGCTGAAGTACAGTTAACGCCGCAACCGGTTAATGGCAAATACGAAACCGGAACCCTGGTAACTATGAAAGCAGTCCCAAATGCTGTTGCCAATTTCAGCAAGTGGGAAGATAATTCAACCGCACTTCAACGAACAATTACTGTAAACGGAAATAAATCTTTCACTGCTACGTTTGACGAAATTCCTTTCATAGTGGGTTGGAATTTCAAGGCATCATCTCCGTTGGTTAGCAGAACAGGTGATTTTTATTCAGAGACAACAAACATCGGGATGATCTCTGTCTATGATCCCAATGGAAGTCCTGTATCATGGACTGCTAATACAGCAATGCTTTCACCATCTTATCCCAGTATTCGTTTGGCTACACCAGCTTCAGATTTCAAAACAAAACACAGATACCTGCAAGCTGATTTTTCTACACTGAATTACAAAAACATTCAGGTAACATCTTTGGTTAGCGCTATTTCACAAGCTTATTCTGTGCAGGTGTTACAATATTCTCTGGACAATGTAAACTTTACAGAACTGGCACGTGTTGATATTACCAACGTATATAATGCAGGTTGGAAAACATTGAGTGCAACGCTTCCCACGGATGCCGAAGGAAAAAAGAGAGTTTATATCCGTTGGGTAGCCCATACAACAAGCATGATACTTGGTGATCCGGCTTCAGCGGATGGTACTTCCTTCACTAATGTTTTTGTACATGCTGATAAATACACACCACTTGATACAGCAGCACCGGTGCTGCTTGCAACAGAACCGGTTAATGGTTCTAAAACAGCTGCTATCAACGGAACCGTCGTTCTTACTTTTAATGAAACCATGAAGGCCGGTACCGGAAGCATTACGCTCGGTTCTACTGTTTTAACCGGAACATTCGGTTCAAGGACGGTTAGTTTTGATTATCAAAAACTCAGTTACAATTCGCAATACACGTTAAGCGTTCCAGCCGGTGCACTCACCGATCTTGCCGGTAATCCCTTTCCTGGTATTACAGTTACGTTCAATACAAGTGTGCGATCGCAGCCAACGAAAAAATTGTTTGATGCGGTAGTGGCCCAGGATGGATCGGGTGACTATCCTTCCGTTCTTCTCGCTGTTGCTGCTGCACCAATCAACAGAACTGCGCCATGGCTGATCTATATTAAAAATGGCAAGTATACAGGGCATATTGATGTTCCTTCTAACAAACCATTCATTCACCTCATTGGACAAAACAGAGACAGTGTAATTATTTCGGATAATCGTTTGTCGGGTGAAGATGGTGACCAGACCACTCCAACTTTTCTTGTTCAGCAAGGAGCAACAGTGTATGTGAATGCAAAGGATTGTTATTTCGAAAATCTAACAATAGAAAATAGCTATGGCTACGAAAAACAAGCCGGCCCGCAAGCACTTGCATTATATACAGAGTCTGATCGCTTTACTGCAAACAATGTCTGGTTGCGCAGTTACCAGGATACTTATTTGACTGCGTATGGTACAACTTCGTATCGTCATTATTGGCGAAACAGTAAAATTGAAGGAGCGGTGGATTTCATATATGGAGGTGGTGATGTGTTTTTTGATAAATGTAATATTACCTGTGTTCGGAAAGATGGTGGTTATATAGTAGCGCCCAGCCACAGCTACGGAACGTTATGGGGTTATGTTTTCAGCCATTGTACCATTGATGAAGCGCATGCTTCAGGAGTAACAACTTATTTTGGCCGTCCCTGGCATAACGGTCCAAAAACAGTTTTCCTATATACTACTTTAAAGGCAAAAGTTTATCCGAAAGGCTGGTACTATAAGATGAATGCCATTCCATCTGTGTTTGCAGATTACGGCACTATGGATGCCAGTGGCAACATGGTTGATACATCTTTTCGCATCGAAGATTATGAATACAATACAACCGATTCTTCCGGCAATACAATAACCATCAAAGGGAAAGCGAAAAAAAGTCTTACCGATGCAGAAGCGGCCAGTTATACTTATGAAAATGTATCGATAAGAAATGGTAGTAACTGGGATCCGAGAATGATGACGGAAGCACCGGAAAAGCCAGGCAAGGTTCTTATAAAAGGATCAACTATAAGCTGGAACGACATTCCTTACTCCCGTTTGTATATTATTTTCCGTGATGAAAAGGTGCTGGATTTTACAACAAATGCTTCATACACTGACTCCAGTGCGGTAAGTGCGAATGCATACACCTATGCAGTGCAGGCGGTGAGTGAATACGGTGCATTGAGCGCAATGACCAATGCAGTTGACGATACGCTTCCTCCAGTTGTAAAAGTCAAAAATATTACTGTGGCGCTTGATTCGTCAGGAAAAGTATCCATCACCGCTGGTATGGTTGACGATGGTTCCTATGACGAAAGCGGAATTGATACCCTCACTTTAGATAAATATGATTTTGATTGTTCAAATATTGGTAATAATCAGGTTACACTGACCGTAAAGGACAAGAAGGGAAATGTTGCTTCAGCAATTGCAACCGTGAGTGTTAAAGATACGATCGCACCAGTGGCCATCACTCAGAATGTCACTATTCAACTAAATGCCGATGGAAAGGCATCGGTTGATGCGACAGCAATTAATAATGGCTCGTATGATGCATGTGGTATCAAATCAATCCAATTATCTAAAACGGATTTTGATTGCTCAAATGTGGGTGCAAACACAGTTACATTAACTGTGACCGATAATAACGATAACATTTCAACTGCATCTGCAATGGTTACTGTAGAAGATAAAATTTCTCCGGTTGTACGTGTAAAAAATGTTGAACTCAATTTGATTAATGGCTCTGCTGTATTGAATTCGTCAGATATTGACAATGGTTCATACGACGCCTGTGGAATCAGTTCCATGAATGTAAGCCGCACATCTTTTGATTGTACAAGCATATGCGATCACACTGTGACTTTGACTATGACCGATAGAAATGGAAATTCATCATCGGCTTCTGCAGTGGTGACCATAAAAGGATCTATACCCGAGCCAACAATAGTTGTAAGTCGTACGGATACTACCTATACAGGTGTGAGTTCAAACACTATTCTGTTAGGCTATGGCGCCCAAAGCTTGACATTGACTGCAGTGGATAAATCTTCGGCAGAATTAAAAA
>JAKFDY010000006.1:0-14721 GCA_036675885.1 Lacibacter sp.
GGTTTTTTTGAATGTTCATGAAAATGTCCGTTGTTATGGTTCCGACATCTTCAGCAGAATGGAACAGATGATGCCATTGGCAGCAACATTGGGAGGCACTGTAGCCGTGATTCCCGCAACCCAGGGACTTGACCTGGCTTTTCGTTTTCGAAACGAAACATAATAGCTTTGCGTAAATCACCCCTGCAACTATATACCACCATTATTTCAACCTTGGAGCTTGTCCTGCCTCACAGGAAGACATCTCCACAATCTGAAATGGTTCTATTCAACTGCATAGCTAAGATCATCTATCAATCATTATGCTGCACATAAAATGTTAGTGAAACTACTAATGCACTTCACTACCATAGCACAAACGCTAAATCAAGGCTTTTACCGGAAACCAGCCTGTATATTGGTTTCCGGGGTCCTTTTTCTTTCTTTTTGGACAAGCAAAAAGAAAAGGAAAATTTCTTGGTGACTGCATTATCAAAGCGCTGCTAACAAAAAAAAATATCAGAAAAAGAAAGATGAGTTGTGGTAGCACACTAATACTTGAGATTATATGTTCTCACAAACAATACATCTAAAAAAAGCTGAACAAAAAAGCAACACAACCAATCAGCAATTAAAGAAAGCAATAACTTCCCCTTTTATTTCCACAGCAACATCAATTGTTTAAAACAAAACAGATGTGTTTATGATCAACTGGGGTATTATCGGTTGCGGCGATGTAACCGAAGTAAAAAGCGGTCCGGCATTTAATAAAGTACCCGGTTCAAAGCTGGTAGCAGTCATGCGCCGCAATGCAGAAAAAGCAGAAGATTATGCAAAGCGTCATAACGTACCACTGTGGTATGCTGATGTAGAACAACTCATTCATGATCCTGGCGTGAATGCCATTTATATTGCTACACCACCATCTTCACATGAAGCATATGCTTTGGCGGCAATCAAAGCAGGCAAGCCCGTGTATGTAGAAAAACCTATGACGGTGAATTATGCGGCTGCACAAAATATGGCAAAAGCAGCCAATGCTGCCAATGTAAAACTAACTGTTGCACATTACCGCAGGCGTTGGCCATTGTTTCAACAACTAAAATCATTACTCGAACAAGAAGTAATTGGTGATGTACGATTGGTGCGTTTGCAGTTTGATCAGCAACCACCCACTGCAACTCAACTCAGCGATGAAAAATATGTGTGGCGTTTTGATCCTGCTGTTTCGGGTGGCGGGCTCTTTCACGATCTTGCTCCGCACCAGTTAGACATTCTTTCTTATTTATTCGGTAGTGCCGCAACTGTTACAGGTCTTGCTACCAACCAGGGCGGCTTTTATGCAGCACCTGATCTTGTAACCGGAACCATTCATTTTACCAATGGCATTGTGTTTACCGGCAGTTGGTGTTTTACTGCTGCTGAACCCAATGATGTATGTGAGATCATCGGCAGTAAAGGTTCACTGCGTTTCAGTTTCTTTCATGATAATGGTATTACACTTCAAAGTAATTATGAAACTACCCGTTTCGATTTTGAGCGACTGCAACATGTACAGCAACCGATGATTGAAGAAGTAGTACAATACTTTTCGGGAAATGTATCTAATCCTTGTAGTGGTGAAGAGGGAGCAGAGATTATGCGGTGGATAGAAGTGATAACGGGGTAAATTTCAACAAATGATTGGTTGCCCTGCCTGTTTTTTATTGGTCAGGCAACCAACAAAGGCAGTAACAAAAAAAGTCTCCTGCGAAATGCCGGAGACTTTTAGACTACAGAGGAGGTAAATATTTAAGTCAGTACAATCTTCAGCATTACATCACCACCACGTATTTCATCCACAATTTCTATTCCTTCGTAAATACGTCCAAAGCAAGTATGCACACCGTCGAGATGTTTTACTCCGTTGCGGTTATGACAAATGAAAAACTGGCTGCCACCTGTATTTCTTCCACGATGTGCCATCGACATTACACCACGGTCGTGAATTTGTTTGCTGCCTGTTAATTCGCAATTGATGGTATAGCCGGGGCCACCTGCGCCGGTGCCATCGGGACATCCGCCCTGAATCATAAAGTTCGGAATCACCCGGTGGAATTTTAATCCGTTGTAAAATCCTTCGCTTACTAATTTTTTAAAATTTGCTGCAGCAATGGGGACATCGTCATCGTATAATTCAAATTTCATGATGCCTTTGGCTGTATGTATTTCGCCGGTTGTTAATTTTATTTCACTCATCGATTTTTTTTTTGACTGCGAAAGTAGTATTTAGCTGTCAATAGTGTTGTAGATGGCAGTCATTTTTCAGTTTTGTTGATGTTTTGTTTTGTGCGTTCTCCCCAATCTTAACAATGTTTTGCCACCCGCAACTTTCATATCAGCAAACCATTTTCTATTTTGTACCAGCATTTACAGTTGATGTGGAAACCATTCCTTCATCAACATTCATCTAAATCGTACCGTATGCCTAAAACTCTACTCAAACATGTATGGTTGCTTTTCTTTTTAACAGCCTGTGCTTCCGTTTCACAAGATCATCTCAGCAGTAACCGCAAGCAATTACAAGTTGTAAAGCCTGCAACATCAACCTCCTTGTTCATTGATACAATGCTCACCGGCGTTCAACCGCTGCCGTTAACAGATTTACAGCAAACTGAAGAAGGAGAGATCGTATTAGCTGAAGGTTATTATGAAGCAGATTATAAAAGTTATTGTCTGCAACCTGGTACACCTGATCCCTCCGACAGGGATGCCTACCTGCAAACTCCGTTGCAAACATACAGGAAGGAGATTGTAGAAACAGTGTTGCGTACTTCATTACAGAAGCCTCATCTCAATCAAAAAAATATTCAACTCCTCTTATGGTCGGTTGTGAGCGGTTCTGATTACAATAAACTTTCGTGGCCTGTGCAGTTAACAGCGCAGGAATTGCTGACACGTAAACAGATATTTGAATTAAAAGGCGGCGTAATGGGGGTGGTAAAAACAGTTGCGAAAGCATTGCCCGACACTAAATTCACCGGCGCTCATATAAACATGAAGCAGTTATTTGAAACAGGCAGCAACACGTACGAAGCATTTGAACGGGTAGCAGTGCTGCGTGAAAAATCGGTTGTACATCGTGCAGATTATAAAAAGGAACAATGGTACAAACAGGAGGGTGGTTATTACCTGCGTTATTTCCCTAACGGTTACCAGCAGGTGAAAATACAACTGTATGTTCCGGTCGGCACACTTGATTCCACAGGAATGCAGAATGGAAATTATTTGTTGTTCGATCCGGTAAACAGGATGGCTGCCCCGGCAAACTCCAATGCACAACGGTTGGGGATAGGAGCACCTGTAGCAGAGATTATTCGTAAGATCATCCGCATACAAAAAGATGCCCCGAAAACAAAACAACCCACACCAAAGGAACAGCCTAAAACAAGTAAAGAGCAGCAGTAGATTTTTAAAACAGGTATTTTTGCCAGGTGAATCATATATTAGAAAATCCCGTTTACAATGCATTACTTACCGGCGACAGCCATCTCAGCTTTGGTACAGAAAAGGTAAAATATTTCGATGCTGAAGTATCGCCCTATGTTGGTTTCCCTGAAGATTATTCAAACGGGTTTGCAGATATCTATGAGCTGCTTCCACCTGGCCGCAGAATTTTATATGCCCGGCCGACAGCTGTTATTACACCCGAAGGCTGGCAATTGCAACACGAAATAAAAGGACTGCAGTTTGTATACGAAGGAAGCAATACAATCGGAGGCGATTTTTCCAACATTGTTCCGTTAACAGAACAGCATGTTGACGAAATGATTGAACTGGTGAAACTCACCAAGCCAGGTCCTTTTGGAAAAAGAACAATCGACTTCGGTTGCTACCACGGAATTTTTGATCATGGAAAATTAGTTGCCATGACAGGTCAGCGCCTTCATGTTGCAAATTATACAGAGATAAGTGCCGTTTGTACACATCCCGATCATTTGGGAAAAGGTTATGCATCGGCTTTAATGCAACACCAGCTGCAGATTATTTTAAACAATGGTCAACAACCCTTCCTGCATGTGCGTGATGATAATGAAAGAGCCATTGATGTTTATGAACGGCTGGGGTTTAAAGTTTCAAGACCAATGTATTTTTATTTTATGAGGAGGGAATAAAGTAGCTTAAGGTATGTCATACTTGTTCTGCACATAAAATGGTGAGCAGTTTAATTGAAGTATGGATACCTTACTGAGTAAACAAAAAAGAGCGATTGTGTTACCACAATCACTCTTTCAGAATAGCATTGTTTCTAAGGTTTTTTATTTTCTCAGTAAGAACATTATTTCACCTTCATGCTGTGCAATCAATACCCAGTTTACAGGTTGATTGGATGAGGCGGGGTCATTATCTGTTTCATTATTTTCCTCTTCAACATCAATCAGTGAAGCAAGATAGTTGTTGCGTTCAGTTTTTGTAAGTGTGACAAAACTGCCTTCACCTTCGTAATAAAAATGCGTGGCAATAAAACGCTTTACATGGTTTCTTGTTTCAGTTGGTAAAAAGCGTTGCAGTTTCCAAAACTCACGGCTGCCTGATTGCTTGATTGCTTTGTACACATTACCTGATCCGCAGTTATATGCTGCAACAACCAATAACCAATCATCAAACTGATCATACAATTCATTCAGGTAATCAGCAGCGGCGGCAGAACTTTTATAGAGATATCTGCGTTCATCTGTTTTTCCTTCCACACGCAAACCAAGATATCTTGCTGTAACAGGCATCAGTTGCCAAACGCCTGCAGCACCAGCACCGGAAGTAGCACTGTTTTTTAATTTCGATTCTACTATTGCGAGATACATTAATTCAGCAGGGATGCCACGCTTCACTAATATCTTCTGTATGGTTTTAAATGTGCCGCTGTTTCGTTCTTTAATATTATCCAGCATCACAGCATGTTCTTCAAGATACCGGTCAACAAAGCCACGAACAGAAGATTGCAACTGAACAGTTGGAGTGATTAAAGTTTTTGATGAAGTTGTTTTAGTGATCAATGAATCATGCAGCACAGCATTTGTTACATACAAATGCGATAATAAAGATTCATGTTGCTGTTGTGGTGATTTTGCATACATCGTATTACACACGGGTAATAAGATGATTGACAAACCAACCTGTTTCCATAGAGTTGTTTTCATTGTACTGTTTTTAGTAAAGAAATACTCACGGGAAATGGATTTCTAAAAACAGTTTTTCAGTAAAGGATTGGAAAAATTTACAGTTACAGTATTTACGGATTAATAATTGTTTAAGTACGGTTGTAACTGCAACATCATTGTAAGCGATGTGAAGACAAAAGTAAAATGCATTTTCTCAGAATCATAATAAACAGGGGTAGTAAAATTACTCTGACAGGTTAAACAGTTGAGTTACATGCTACTAACTTTTCCACAGCAATTATGTCAGGGATATTTACGATTACCCTGAAATGCAAAGCAATTCTTTTGCTGTGATGGAGTGAAGACATTGGTTTGCATTGGTTTACTTCAATTGAATCTTATGTGGATTTATTTTTTAGTTTGTTGTTCAATGCGATCTCTTTTTTGCTGTTGTTTCATAATATCATTAATAAATGGAGCTGTTACCTGTTGAATAGTTTCTTCAGTTATATCGAGCGCATGAGGATTACCAGGTAATTGCCACCATGGTTTCACTCCATCAAAAGGATAATTTCCAAATACAATTACAGGTGTTCCCTTTGCTGCAACAACCTGATCTGATGCAAGTATCCATTCATCGGCCCACTTGTACAAAAATTTTGCATCACTCTCCAGTAAACGCAAACAGGAATGTGATGCAGGGTAACCGGGCAACTCATACTGATGAAAACCTACACCCAGTTTATTTTCAATATTAAAATTCCACAGCAAGTCCCACTCATCGTTAAATGTGCTTGTTGTTTTTTCTGCTTTCCAGTTGGTATAATACAAACCTGTTGGAGTGGGGTCTGCTTTACGTCCCATATTAGTTGGGCCCGCATACACAAGTTCTCCATATTCATATGCTCCAAATGTTTGCGAAGGATAAGAGAAGAAAATAATTTTCTCAATGCCACTTAAGTAAGATACACTGGTTGGGAAGGGGAGATATAATTCAACATCGCCACTCAGGTCATCAGGCACAAGGATGGAATCCATTTTTTTTATGTGAGTGCTGTCTGTACGATTTACGGCCAATACAATTTTCTTTTGTGCAGCCGTTGCATTCTTTTGTAACCAGATACCAGGTTTTTCAACATGGTAGCCCAGGCTTACAGGTTTTACCCATGCCCTTTTTTTCTTAGGTGTAACTTTTTTTTCAGCAGGCTGCTCACATTGAGTAAATGTAAAGGCTGCAAGAAGGATAAATACAATATGGGAGTAACACATGTTCGGAACCGTTATGAAGTTGAGTATATATACACCCAGTTTGGCAAAGCGTATGCCACAAAAAAAATCACGCATTCATAATTGTTCTGCAAAGTGTTATTTTAACAGCAATTGAATTTCACCTACGTTGGTAGATTCGCCTTGTTTTACAAGGATGCCCGTGAGGAACTTATGCTGGTATGGGGGAATAGCTTCAATAATCAGTTGATAAGTACCAGGCTTGAGATCCGGAAGCACAAAATTTCCTCCAACAATATTGCTTTTGATGGTATCCTTATCAAGAATAGCGAAGGCTCTGAAAGCATTCTCTATAGGTAATACACTTCCTTTTATGGAACCACCATTTTGAAAAACAAATGCTGACAACAGCAATACGGGGAGCAACATAGCTCCAAAATCAAAATATTTTGCTTTCATATATAGGAGTTTAAGGTTATAAAAAGACAGCATAACTTAAACAAGCATCGTGCCATCAGAATAGATGTTGATAAATGAGTGCTTATCATTCTGCTGCAGATGTTGTTATGGCGTGGAGTTTTTCAACTATTCCTTTTGGTTGTTATCAGCTGCTGTTCCTGAAAAAACAGCAAACATGTGAATGATACAACGAACCCTGCGAATTGTATAACATTTAACTGAATGCACTAAGTAATCTTTGTAAACGCATTATTCTGTTGATTCAGGACTGAAAGATTTATTTCCTTCATAGTAAACTATGGATCGGGCAGGAATGCTGCACAATAAAAATAACAGAATGAAAAAGCTTTTTACTGCTTTCATGTTGGTAGCTCTTTTTATGGGCTGTACCCAAAATATAGTTACCGGACGTAAACAATTAAGCCTGGTGTCTGAAACCGAGTTACAGGCAATGGCTCAACAACAATACACTGCTTTTTTGAGCGAGAATAAGGTAGTAAATGCAAGTGTGAACAAGGATGCTGAAATGGTACGCCGTGTTGGGACACGTATTGCTTCAGCCATTCAAAAAATTTATGATGGTAAAGGACTCACTTCGGTACTGGAAGGATACAAGTGGGAATTTAATTTAATCGATAACAAAGAAGCAAATGCATGGTGTATGCCGGGTGGCAAAGTAGTTGTTTATACAGGGTTGTTGCCCATCACCCAAAATGAAGCAGCTCTGGCCGTGGTAATAGGCCATGAAATTGCACATGCTGTTGCTCAACATGGCAGTGAACGAATGAGCCAGGGATTGTTACAACAGTTAGGAGGTGTGGCCTTACAGGTTGCTTTATCAAACAAACCGGCTGAAACACAGAATATGTTTATGAGTGCTTACGGTATTGGAAGTACTGTAGGTTATATTTTGCCGTTTTCACGTAAAGAGGAAAACGAGGCAGATCAATACGGTCTTTACTTTTCTGCAATGGCAGGTTACAATCCTCAGGAAGCAATTCCTTTATGGCAACGGATGTCAGCAGCAGGTGGAGCAAAACCTCCTGAGTTTTTAAGCAGTCATCCGTCTGATGAAACAAGGATTGCCAATCTTCAACGGCATATGCCTCAGGCATTGAAATATTACAAGCCCATGAAGCGATAATTATTGTTCAGAACCAGCAAACTCGAATTTCGTCGTCCCTTAGCCAGGTATCAACCGATTAAGGGACGTTCTTTTTTATTCTTAGTTTCTGTTACTTTTAAATGATGGAACAAGCATATATTATTGCCCGTTTAAAAGAAATGACGATGCCTGAATTGCTGGATGCACTTGCAGAAGCATATGCCGGAAAGTCTATTGATATTTATGAATACCTGGAACCTGACCTGATAGATAAAACAACAGACACGATTTGGGAATTCATTGAAGCAGTAAAGCGACTGAAAAAATGATGATTTCATTTTTCAGTCGCTTTACAGATCGTTGTATTATGTGTTTGATCAAACAGCTTAATGATTAAACAGTTCCCCGTTCATCATTTCTTCATTGGTTGCAGTTGCCAGTAAGTTAACGAACGCCATAGCCATTCAAACGGACCAAACCGGAAATACTTTAGCCAGACAGAAGAAAAAATAAGTTGAAAGATCCATACGGCAAATACAACATAATACAGTTCGTAAAACTTAAGTTTATTATACCATCCAAACCCATAGCCATAAAAGAACCATGTGCAAATGATTGATTGCATCAGGTAATTGGTAAATGCAAGCTGCCCCACATTTGCCAAAGCTCTCATGAGCCATGGCACAATATTACTTCTGAAAATAACCATCAGTAAACTGGCATGACCAAGCGATAACAATATTCTTCTTACATCATAAAGCAGGTTATGATTTACATAATAACGATCAGCATAAAGCCCGATGTTTCTTGTTTCCTCCAGCATGCCCACTTTAAAAACAAACCAACTGATGGGTATTCCAATTCCATAACCCAAAAGCAGCCACATGCTATAGGTTGATGTAGAAAGTTTATTGCTGAAGAATCCCCATCCAAACAACGCCATGCCAATAAACATCATGGTTAAACCATCCCAGAACCATTGATGATATAAGCCCCCTGTTTCACTGTCTGCATTCATGGGTATCAAGTATTGATAAATAGTAACATAACCCGATCTCATTTTTTGCAGGTTACGATTTGTGAATACTGTATCCGGCTTTCTTCTTTTTTCCATTTCCAGCCATTCCTTCTTTGCCGCTTCCTGCTCAGCACTTAATTGTTTACCCGTTTTGCTTACTGCTACTGCTTCATTATACGCTTTCCGTTTATCAGTTAATTCATTCCAGTTTAATTGTTGTTTCAACATGGTAACACCCATGCAAACAAAACCCAATACCAATAACCATTTTGGATTTGTATTACGGAACACATAGAGCATCATACCACACATGCCATAATAAAAAAGGATGTCGCCAAACCAAAGCAAAACGAATGCATTAAACACACCAAATAAAACCAGCCACAATAGCCTGCGGTAATAATATTCTGTAACGGTAGGGCCTGTAGCTGTATCTTTTTTGTTGAGTGTAAATAAGATCATGCCTGCGCCAAAGAGCATGGAGAAAAGTCCACGCATGGTGCCTTCAAAAAAAGTGAAAATAGCTGCAAATGCATAAAAGTCTTTTGTGTTTTCCGGGCCTGTCATCACCCGATGCCAGAAATCCCAGTTAATACCAAAGCCGGGAATATTCATGAGTAAAATACCGAGTAAGGCAAATCCACGAATCATGTCTACTGTTTTAATACGTTCTGCCTGTTGAACCGGTTTCACGTGATTATCGGCTGAATATGTTTGCATGAAGTAGAGTTTGAGTTGTTACAAAAATGGTTACAGGTGTATTATGCGTTTTTCTTTTTATTTGAAAAACGTTTACGGTAAACAAGGCATCGCCATAACCATTCCACCGGCCCGTATTGATAAAACCTTAACCAGAAAACTGAGAACACCATTTGTGCGATCCATATTTCTGCAACGAAAAAATAAAGTTGTGCCTGTGTTAATCTGCCAAAGTATCCAAAACCATATCCGTAAAAGAAAAGTGTGCAGATAATGGTTTGCATAAAATAATTGGTGAATGCAAGCCGGCCTGTTGCTGCAAACGCCTGCCACAACCATTGCAAGAATTTCAGTCGTATCAACAGCATTACTAAACTTGCATAACCTAATGCAAGAGATAATCTTTCAATAGGAAAGAATTGCATAGGTGAGATAGGTTTCTTGCTGAGGTATTTTATGTAATCTACATGTTTACTGTGTTGCAGATCGAGACGTAACCAACCTAAAAAGATTCCAAGAGCAATACCAACAATTGCAAGCATTACATACGTGTCTGTTGAAAACCGGTTGCTGAAAAAACCAAAACCGAATAGTGCCATTCCCAACAGCATCATTGAGCTAATATCCCATATACCTATTCTGTAAAGCCACGCAGCTTCTTTTCCTTGTGCACGTTGGTAAAGATGTTGCCATACTTTTTTGTAATTGCCCCACATGGCAGTTTTCTCGGCTTTCTCCGGGCCTTTTGATGTATCGTATTTCAAACCCTTCACCAATCCTTCCCAGCGGGATTTATCTCCTTGCTGGATTCTGTTGAGTTTTGTTTTTTCTTTAAAGAGAGAATCCTGTTTGGCCAGTTCTGCTTTCGACATGCCTGAGAGGCTGTCTTTGATATGTTTTGCAGCACTGTCTTTTTTATTTTTTTGTTCAATCAGTTCGATGGCTTTGAATTTTTTATACGCTGTATGGTCATCTTCATAAAACCAATACATTTTTCCGCAGTAGATAAGTGTAACAATTATTGCAGCAATCAATAAACCTTTTTTGCTCATTCGGAAGAATGGGAATAATAAAATGCCCATCACTCCATATTGAAAAAGAATATCACCTGGCCATAGTAAAAGGAAAGCATTGATTACACCAAAAGCCATTAACCACATTTGCCGGCGGATATATAATTCCTGCGTAGAGGGTAAACCCGGGTGATTTGGTTTTTGCATATACAGGATGATGCCTGCACCAAATACCAATGAAAACAAGGCACGCATTTTACCTTCGAACAACAGCAGGGCAGATGCAAACAAATTAAAATCGAAGCCTTTGCCCAGCAAGCGTAACCTGTTTTGCTCATTGGTGCTGAAACCGCCAAATTCCCAGATGCTGATGAGTAATATGCCCAGCACAGCAATGCCTCTTATTACATCGAGCGAAAACAGCCTTTCTGAAATGGGATTGGTGCTGCCAGGAGAAGGAACAGAACTGTTCTGTTCCATGTCAACAAAGTTGTTCGACATACGCAGGTTTTGGTTGGTTGAAATGAGGGAATAGATAAACTTAGAAATTAGATTCGGTAAATGCAAGCAGTTTCTTTAATTCCGGAGAAGCGAAACAACTGATTGGGCTTTCTGCAAAGCACCGTAAATTTGCTGTTCAAATAATTACAGCATGGAAAATACAATTATACAATTGAACCTGGTGGTAAAGATGGCGATCAGTGCATGGGAATCGCAAAACAAACAACTGAATAAATTGCTTGATGCATTAACAGATGAGCAACTGCAAAAAGAAATAGCTCCGGGGCGTAATACAGGTGTTTACCTGTTGGGGCATTTGATTGCGGTAAGTGATGCTTTATTACCTCTGTTTGGTTTTAGTGATCGTTTATATCCTGAACTGGACGAGGTATTCATTAAGAATCCAGATAAATCGGGGTTTGCTATGCCAACAGTTAGTGAGCTGAAAGAAAAACTGCAGGCAGTAAATGCAAAACTCGCAACAGTTTTTGATACAACAGATGTTGATGAATGGCTCGACCGCCATACTGCTGTATCGGCAGAAGATTTTGCTAAAGAACCTCATCGCAACAAATTAAATGTGTTGATGAACCGCACGGGTCATATGGCCAATCATCTTGGGCAAATGCTGCTGTTGAAATAAAGACACTGCAATGAATCATTTCTTTAATTGTTTATTAAAAAAACGGGACTTTAGCTAAAGTCCCGTTTTTTTTTAATTGCGTTAAGCTGGTTTATTCTTTTACGATCTTTTGCACGATTCCGTTACTGAGTTGCAGCAGGTAAATACCGGTTGCATAGCTGCTCATATCAATCATAAAGTTTTGCTGGCTGATGCTGAGTTGCTGTAACAGCCGTCCATCTCCGTCCATCAGTTTGGCAATGGAACCCACGGCATCTCTGCTAACGGTAACGGTTACTTTGTTTTTTACCGGATTCGGATATACGCTGATGTTGCCATTGGATCTGTTGAATAATTTCACAATAGATGAGTATGAACTGCGTCCGTCTGTGCCAATTTGTTTCAGGCGATAGTAAGCAGTGGTACTGATCGTTTCAGGATCGGTAATGCTGTAACTATTGGCACCATCACCTTTACTGTTTACTTCCATGATTCTGGTAAACTCAATGCCGTTACTGCTTTTCTCCACCTCATATTTATGTACATCCAGTTCTTCTACTTTCCAGTTTAATGTTGGTTTGTTATCGATACCAATTGTTGCATTTACCTGTAACCAGGAAACAGGTAATGTCATACCCGTTGTTTTCACAAAGAATCCACTGAACCCATTCACATCAACAGATACTTCCCAGCGGCTGCTTGCTGCATTCCAAACAATATCAGAATCAGCAGGATCAAGGTTTGCAATTGTTCCTGTATAGGTATTGGGCAAACCGGTGCTGTTGTTGCTGGTGCCACTTCTTTTTTCAATGAGAAGACTGGCTTTGCCAGCATCATCTGTTGGGCCTGTTGGTAATTTAGAAGAATTGATGGCGTTGAACGCTGTGAATTCTGCCTGCGTAAAATAAAGGGTTACTCTTCCCGTAGCAGTTGTTGCATTGGCAGAAGGAGTAATTTCATAGTGACGTTTTACATAACTGACAGGTTGTGTACTTTCAATCCATACGTTTACGTTTGTTGTTCCGCTGATGGGGTTTACCCCGTTGGCGGTTACTTTACAAATAAGATCGCTGCAAAGTCCGGGTGTAAATTGAAAAACTGTACTGCCACTGCCGTTTTGCTCAGCACTATAAGTACGGTTTACAGTTGTAAGAGTTGCACCCTCGCCATCAGTACCAACAGTATAATGGACTGTGCCATTAAATAACCGGTAGCTGTAAGTTGAGCCAAAAGGATAAGATTTTCCTACCCCACCAACCATTGTGATATTTGCATCGCTTACCAATGTAACATTCGTTACTGCAGAGCTGGTATAGTTGATACCGCCACTTGCTGTATTTGTTACGTAAAACGCATAGGTTTGTCCGGCAGGGATTACAACATTGATTGGAATTGGAATGGCAGTGGGTACATTGTTGGCTGTTGCGTACAGTGAGTTGACTGTACCAGCCAGCGTCCAAGCCGCTGCATTTGTTTCAGAGCCCACATAAGAACCGGCTTTATAATAAATTTCATAAGTGGCAGTTGTGCCGCCATACAGGTTGCCATCAAAACTTTTAATGATCACCGTGTTTGTTGCCGTAATATTAAACATAGCCCCTCTTGAACCATTATTACTTGCATACGAAGTAGCTGCACTGCCGGGAGTACATTGGGTGTAAGCTGCGTGAAAGCCGAATAAGAAGAATGAGGCAAGGATACGGGGGAGCAGGCTGGCTTTACAAAAGGATGCTTTTTTCATAACAGGATATTGGTTTGGGTAATATTGAATTTGGATAATTCGTGGTTGCAATTAAGCAAACTCAATTAAATGTAGTTTTATTGTAAGGCATTCTTTGTAGTTCAGCGGGGTAATATATTCGGTCTACATAGAATATACTACCAGGTATTTTTATTCCTTTAAAACAATTAAGTGTTTTTGCCTGTTAATTCCTCCTGATTACAACAAACACATGCTTTATCAATTAAAAGAGTATTCGGTTTGAGGCACTCAGGAAGACCTTTGAAAAATAAAAACCGACTTACTAAACAAGGCGAATTTTGCAGCCATAGTCTAAACGCCTAAGGCGAAAAATTCAACGAAGTTGCAGCCCGAAAAATGCCATAAGATACATCGAACAATTAATTCAAACAGCTTCTAAAGGGGCTCTTCTTTTTGCAGTACCTCGCTTGCTTTGCTGTCTCTTGTATTCTTTTGAACAGCGATGGCAGCAAATAAGCTTAATGTAAATGCCATTGCATAAAAACCTTTTTCACTTCTTTCAAGTCCTGCATTCCATAAACCAACTGTAAGCAATATCATGGACGTAATGGTGCAGAACCACGACAATCCGTAGTAGATATTTGTGACAGGAATACCTTCAATTTGATCACGTACTGCTTTTTGTACAGAGATGGCAGAGAATAATCCAAACAATAAAACGGTGAAGTAATATCCTTTTTCATTCAGTTCCATATCAGCATTCCATAAGCCAATAATAAAAGCAGTAATGCCAATAAGCAATGCTGCCCATGATGCAGCAATAAAAGCGGAGGAAGGGGCAAGAGTTTGTTTTTGTTCCATGATGGTTTTGTTGTTTGCAGCAAAACTATCAGTGGACTTTCAGAAGGTTTTTGACAATTGTCAAAATTGAAAGTGGTAAATGTTAAAGACGGCTGCGGATGCGGCTCAATGTTTCCTGGCTGATGCCGAGGTAAGAAGCAATATGGCCCAGCGGAACACGTTCAGGAATATGCGGTGCATCCTGCAGCAGTTGTTCATAGCGCTCTGTTGCTGTTTTAAACTGGGCATTTACATAACGTTCTTCTAAACGGATATAATATTTCTCATAGGCAATACGAACCAGCCGTTGATCGCCAGGCGCTACGACGTGATCGGGGGCAAGACGGGCTTCACCCGCCCTGCGGGCTACTGCTTCATCACGGGCGCGAAGTTCGACAACCGCGAGGTGGTGATGGCG
>JAKFDY010000007.1:0-2325 GCA_036675885.1 Lacibacter sp.
AATGTCGTCTGGAATAATATTGTACAAGTACCTCGCTATTCTATAGGTTTTTATTAAAGCTGCAATTAATTTAATTGCGGCTATTTACAATCGTGACCTCCTAATAGTTAATTGCCATTGGTATTTGAAAAACTGAGTTTCTTATTTTGATTCAATTTATAAATCCGAATCGCCTGGATAATTACTGCAATAATACTACCTGCAATAATAGGTGTAGCGTCAATAAGTACACCATAAATAATGTAGATGCTGTTTGCAGCCAATGATAAAAACCGCAAATACAAAATATCCTTCATGGACATTGAAGCAAGGCTTAGAATAAGCCCTAAGAAACCTAAAGCGTTTATCATTTTAAAATTTTGAATGGTTCATAATTAATTACAGTTGTTATTAGTTGATTTCATATTTCAGGAACATTATGTAACAAGGACTAAGATGAGTACCAGTAAGATGAAATTCATCCCTGGTAACTACATGAAATCCGAATTTCTCATAAAAGGTAATTGCAGTAGTATTTCCCACCCATACAACCAGCCACATCCCATTTTGCCCGCATGATTTTGAGTAATTAATATTATAGCTCAAAAGCTTGGCTCCCAACTTCAGCCCCTGAAAAGAATCCAATAAATAAATCTGGTCCATCTTTGAAACATTCGACAAGTCAATTGCCGGATTTTTCATATTCAATTCCATTTTTGAGAACCCAGCTACTTTGTCATCCTGTTTGATTATATGATAGATGTTTTCGGGATTGGCCAATTCCTTCTTTATGGCATCTATTATTTTCAGGAATTCTTGTGTTACTTCATTCGCCTCATTTACTGAGCTAACACTTTCTCCCATAAATTCTATAGAAGTTGGAAAATTATTAGCATTTGATTTTTTTACTGTTAGAATGGTGTCTTCTAAATTTTCTCCCCCAATATATCTTTTTGCTCCTTTTAAAAGCAGATTAAACAATACTGAGTTTTGAAGTAAATAGTGTTTTGCTGATTCGTTAAGTGCTGCGTTCTTTAATGCTTCACTTACTTTAGTTTTTAAGTTGTTCATTTAGTCTAAAGCTGTTATTATTTGTTCTTTTTAAAAAGATTTAATTGTATTATTCTTTAATTAATTTTTGTATTGTTCCATCAGCAAAGCTAAGTATATACAAACCTGCTGGTAGCTGTTTCATATTTATTGTTTCTATTGCGGAGTTAATTTGCTTTACACTAATCACTTTGCCATTTATATCTGTTAGCATTGCCATAGTTCCTGTAAGGCGGTTGTTGCCCATTTGCAAGGTTACAACATCTGTTACAGGGTTTGGAAATATATTGACACCATATTTTTCATAGCAACGTCTCCCAATAGTTGAAGTTGAAAATTTAAACAAATGTTGATGGGGACCTTGTGTACAAACGTTTCATAAGCGTTTGCACACAGTTATAACTGCTGCTTTGCTTCACCTCTTCGCCAACTAACCGACAAACATTTTATTATTCATGAATGCTTTCGGCAGGTAAAAGACAATCATCCCGCAACAAAAGACAATCATCTTTCAACAAAAGATGAGCATTTCCCAAAGAAAGATGAGCATCTTTCACAAAAAGACAGGCATCTTTCACAAATAAATGGGCATCCTTCACAAAAAGAAAGCCTTCTTTTGCCGGCAAAACTGCTTGCCGGGTCAGTTAGCCGGCAACGGCAAACAGGCGGTTTTTCGTAAAATCCCATGCTGCAACCCGGTTAGTTTTTCGCAATTTTTCATTTTTTTGCATCCTTAAAACATGTTTTTTCATTGACAAACCACGCATTTGTTGCCTCTCATCCCCAAAAACAACTCTTGCATATTTTTAATTCGTTTTGTTGGTTTGTTTTGTCAACAGCGAAAAACACCTTTTCGCTAATCATTAATGAAAAACCATTTTTTATGAAATGTCTTTCCAATTTCGGGAAGTTCACCGATGGTGCTCTCGAAAACAAATGCCACGTTATTATCAACAGTCTTACAGGCAATGCCAGTTTTCCCAACCCGATACCTGCTCTTGCAACCATTGAAGCAGCATCAGCTGCTTACAGTGCTTCGCTGGTGGAAGCCGGCACAGGCAACCGTGCAGCTATTGCCCTTAAGAACATGCGCCGTGCGGAGCTTACAGAGTTGTTGCTGCAGCTTTGCAAGTGGGTAAACTTTCTGGGCAACGGGCAGCCGGAGTTGTTGCTTACAACGGGCTTTGATGTAAGCAAAGAACGTGTGCCCACTGTTATTACCGTGCCGCAAAACCTGCAGGTTGAAAACGGTGATAACAGCGGACAATTGCTGCTGAGTGTAACAAGGGTTAAAGG
>JAKFDY010000008.1:0-4006 GCA_036675885.1 Lacibacter sp.
GCCAGCTTCCTTCAGATTCCACTTCACAGTGGACACCCTTGCTCTTGGCTAATGATACGTACTGCAACGCTCATTCGGGACTTACACCCTATAGCTGATATGCATGCCTGACACACAAACAAAAAAGCGGTGGAGGAATCCACCGCTTTTTAATAAACCATCAACGTGTATGTATGTATGCTTAGCTAAATAAGCCACCTTTACGTAATGTTTTTGAACCTTCACCAATTTTGAAACCGTTGTTGTAGATCTCAACTTTGTAAGCACCTTCTACAAATTTTGCACCTGGCTTCCACTCAATTGAAACAGGAGTTGTTTTACCTGCAGCGAAAGTAAGAGTTGACATTTTTGTAAACACTCTTTCACCTTCTTCTCTTGTTGTGAAACGACCGCTACCTAAAGCTTCGTTGCTTACCACTTGTCCTGTAGGATCAGTGATTACTACATAAACATCTTTTGTTGTTCCTTCTTCACCAACACGGTTGAATACGTTGAATGACAAACGGATTTTATCAACACGCTTTGCAACATCTTTTTCTTTTTCTTTACCGTTACGACGTTCGTCGATTGTTACGATGTTGATGTTTGAAGCATTCAGTGTAGAAGCTACATCCAGTTTTTCTTCAACTATTTTCTTTTCAGCAGAAGTTTGATCGTACTGAACCTGTAAAGCTTCTTTTTGAACTGTCAATTCCTGCTTGTCAGTTTTCAATTGCAGGTTTTCACCACGCAATGTTTCAACTTCTACTACAAAACCACTGATCTTTTCATTCAATTCATTGATCAAGCGTTTTGCTTCAGCAAGATCAGCTGCGGTTTTATTTTGCTTATTCAGTAAAGTCTGAATACGCTTTTTCATGTTACCGATTTCGCTGTCTTTTGTTTTAACCAGGCTGTCCATGCTGGCATTCATGCTTGTTAATTCATCAAGACGTTGCAGTGCAGAGTTGTACTCTGTTTGAATGGCACCTTTGCTGCTGTCGCTTGTGCTCAATTGTGCTTGTAACTGTGTTGTTACTTCTTTTGTTTTTGATTTGTCCCAGATAATGTAACCCCATGTGCCTAGTAAAGCCGCAATTAATAATCCGTAGATCAATCCACGGTTGCTGTTCTTGGGCGCTGCAGGTGGATTATCCTGAGGAGCTGCGGAAGGATAGTTTGAATAAGACATACTGTTTGATTTTTAAGTTTTAAAATTTATTTTTATTTCATGGCTAACCAGCAACACATTCAACCCGATCGCATCCTGGTACTGGATATTGAGACCGTACCACAATTTGTTTCGTTCGAAGAGCTGCCGGAACTATGGAAAGTTCTCTGGACAGACAAAATTTCCAAAACCATGCCAGAAAATTTTTCGGCTGCTGAAATGTATGAACAAAGAGCCGGAATTCAAGCCGAGTTTGGCAAAATAATCTGCATCAGTACAGGCTATTTTTATACAGATAAGGGCGGAAGATTGTGTTTTCGAGTAAAATCTTATGCGGGCAACGATGAACAAAAGCTGTTAGAAGAATTTATTACTGCTGTTCATAAGTTTTATAAAACCATGCCCGACATGCATTTTGCCGGGCATAATATTAAAGAATTTGATATACCCTACATTAGCCGTCGTTTATTGATTAACGGGTTATCACTACCATCTTTTCTGCAGTTGAGTGGTAAAAAACCTTGGGAAACAAACCTGGTAGATACCATGCAACTATGGAAATTTGGCGATTATAAGAATTACACATCACTTAACCTGCTGGCAAACTGTTTAGGTATTCAAACACCCAAAGAAGGTATTGATGGCAGCATGGTAAAAGACATTTATTATAAACAAAAAGACCTGCCCCGGATAGTTGATTATTGCCAGAAAGATGTGGTGGCAACTGCACAGATTTTTCTACGCCTGCAACAATTACCTTTGCTGCCAAATGAAAATATTTTTATTGCTGAATAGTATTTTATAGGCATGGCATGCCTACGGAAGATAAAAACGAAAATATTTTAACGTTACAGGTATGCCATATCTGTGTTATGAATTACTCATGAGTGTAACCAAGATTCTAAACGACTGGAAAAAGAAAAGCTTTAAACCTGTTTATTGGTTTGAAGGGGAAGAAGATTTTTATATTGATCAGTTAGTTGATGCTGCCGAACATCATATTTTAAGTGAAGCAGAAGCCGGTTTTAATCTTTCTGTTTTTTATGGAAAAGATGCGGCGTGGAGTGATGTGGTGAATGCCTGCATGCGTTACCCCATGTTTGCAGAAAAACAAGTGGTGATACTCAAAGAAGCCCAACAGATGAAGGATATTGATAAGTTGGAAGGTTATATCAACAATCCACTGGCATCTACCATTTTTGTAGTTGGTCATAAAGAAAAGAAAGTTGATGGCCGCAGTAAATTGGCAAAACTGTTGAAAGAAAAAGGAGAAGTGCTCAGTACAAAAAAATTGTACGACAATGAATTGCCTGCCTGGACACAAGATTTTATTGAAAGCAAAGGTTACCAGCCCACACAAAAAGCCGTTCATTTATTGGTCGATCATATTGGTAACGACCTCAGCCGTATTGCCAACGAGGTAGATAAAGTGATCCTGAACCTCGGCAACCGAAAAACAATTACCGACGATGATATCGAGAATTTCGTCGGCATCAGCAAAGAATACAATGTGTTTGAATTGCAGAATGCAGTTGGCAAAAAGAATTTAGCCAAGGCATTGCAGATCGTTCAGTATTTTGAAAGCAATCCTAAAGCTGCGCCCATTCAATTAATATTACCATCGCTCTACAATTATTTCTCCAAAGTGTTTATGTTGTTTGGTGCACAAGGCGATGATAAAGCAGTTGCTGCACAAACTGGCATTAATGCGTGGTTTATGAAAGATTATAAAGCCACTGCAAATTCATACGGTTTCGAGGGTGTACAATCAGCACTTTTATTAATGCATCATTATAACCTGAGAAGTGTTGGGGTAGGAGATGTTGGCACAGAAGATGCATCGCTGTTAAAGGAGATGATCTACAAGATGATGATGTAAGATAATGAGTAATGAATGATGAGTGATGAATCCTGACGCATACGGTTGCACCAACACATCCCAAACAAAGAACATCCATTACCTTCGCAGCAAATCTGCAATCGCAAATCTAAAATATTCAATCAGCTATGGCTTTAATGAAATCGATCTCCGGCATACGTGGTACCATTGGTGGTGCACCCGGCGATAATCTTACACCCGTTGATATTGTAAAATTCACAGCAGCATACGCAACCATATTGGGCAAAGGCAAAAAAGTAATTGTTGGTCGTGATGGACGTATGAGTGGTGAAATGGTACGTAGTCTTGTAGTGAATACGTTGTTGGGAATGGGGCTGCATGTAATTGATCTCGGTTTGAGCACAACGCCCACTGTTGAAATGGCGGTAAAGTTTGAAGGAGCCGATGGAGGTATTATCCTTACCGCATCACATAACCCCAAACAATGGAACGCATTAAAGCTGTTGAATGAAAAAGGCGAATTCATTAGTGCAGAACTTGGACAACAGATGTTGCAGATAGCAGAGAAGGAAGCATTTGATTTTGCTCCGGTAGATGAGTTAGGTACTTACAGTTTTAATAACGATCTGTTGCAAAAACATATCGACGCCATTCTTTCACATCCCTTGGTGAACAGGCAAGCCATTGCAGATAAACGATTCAAAGTGGTGCTTGATGCCATCAACAGTTCAGGTGCAGAGGCTGTGCCTGCTTTATTGCATGCATTAGGTGTGACCGACATCACCGTTTTGAATGGCGATATGCATGGCAATTTTGCACATAACCCTGAACCATTAGCAGAGAATCTTGTTGAGCTTTGCAGTTCAGTAGTTGATCAGAAAGCCGATCTCGGTATTGCTGTTGATCCTGATGTTGATCGCTTATGTTTTGTGAGTGATGATGGAACTTTGTTTGGTGAAGAATATACATTGGTTGCAGTTGCGGATTATATCTTATCAAAACAAAAAGGTAATACT
>JAKFDY010000009.1:0-9354 GCA_036675885.1 Lacibacter sp.
ATAAAATCTTAATAGCTACAACAGAAATTATAAGACCCAACAGAAAATTTCCAAGAAACAAAATAAAGAAAAAACCGCCCTCAATGAATTATAAACAATTGTAGCTTAAGTAAACGACATTGAATCGTGAATGGTGAGTAGTGAATGATGAGTGGGTTCACGCAATTTTGATGTGTGCGATAAATGGGAATCTGATTATCCCCTCCGCGGGAGTGCCTGCTCCGCTTTACGGAGGGTTGCGGCGTGTTACACATAAGCAAAGTTTAAAGGGGTGGGTTGCTCAACAGGATTACAGAACGCACATGGGATTGCGACGCAACAGGCGATGCTATGAAAATCTGTAGCTGGTATTAAAAAACATTTGTTTTTTGCTGTACCAATTTTAAATGCATTCATTGATCATTCACAATTCACTATTGACTATTTTCGCAGCAAAATTGAATTACGATGAAAGATTTGATCCTCGAAGCATGGAGCAACCGTGAGCTTTTAAAAAGTGATAAATACAGTGATGCGGTGCGTGCTGTTATTGAAGAAGTAGATAAAGGCCGTTTACGTACGGCTGAACCAATTGCCGATGGCTGGCAGGTAAATGAATGGGTGAAACAGGCAATCCTGATGTATTTTGGTATTCAGCAAATGCAGACTTGGGATGTGGCGCCATTTGAGTTTTACGATAAAATGTTATTAAAGAAAAATTATAAAGAGCTTGGAGTGCGTGCCGTGCCGCATGCTGTTGCACGTTATGGTGCTTACCTCGCAAAGAATGTGGTGCTGATGCCAAGTTATGTAAACATTGGTGCGTATGTTGATGAAGGCACGATGGTTGATACATGGGCAACTGTTGGCAGCTGTGCACAAATTGGTAAAGGTGTTCACCTGAGTGGTGGTGTTGGTATTGGTGGTGTGCTGGAGCCATTGCAGGCGAGCCCGGTTATTATTGAAGATGGTGTGTTTGTTGGCAGCCGTTGTATTGTGGTGGAAGGTGTGCGTGTTGAAAAAGAAGCTGTGCTTGGTGCAAACGTGGTGTTAACACAATCGACAAAAATCATTGATGTGAGCGGTGCTGAACCTGTTGAAATGAAAGGCCGTGTTCCTGCACGTAGTGTAGTGATACCGGGTTCTTATACCAAGAAATTCCCTGCGGGTGAATACGGTGTTGGTTGTGCATTGATCATTGGACAACGTAAACCAAGTACCGATCTGAAGACAAGTTTGAATGATGCGCTGCGTGATTTTAATGTGAGCGTTTAATACAGGCCTGGTTTTTCATTTAATAGTTTATAGTCCTGTTGCAATCAACAGGACTTTTTTATTCAAGTATATGCCCAAGAAATACTCTCTTGCTTTTATTGGTTTTGCACTTACGTTTATTGGTTCGGTATTATTTTCTACCAAAGCAATTATTGTAAAGAAGGCATTTGCTGACATTAGTATTGATGCGCTTTCGTTGTTAACCTTACGCATGTTGTTTGCATTGCCGTTTTATATAGCGGTGTTGTATGTTACAAAACAAAACAGCAAAACAACTCTTAGTCTGAAGAAATGGATGCAGCTTATTGTCATTGGATTGCTGGGTTATTATGTGAGCAGCTATCTCGATTTTGAAGGATTGCGTTATATCTCAGCAGGGCTTGAACGATTGATCTTATTTCTTTACCCCAGCTTTGTGGTGTTGATCAATGCGTTTGTGTTTCGACAACAAATACAAAAGATTCAAAAACTGGCACTGCTGCTCACCTACCTTGGTATCGGTTTAGCTTATGCCGGTGAGTTTAATCTTTATCATTTACAGCCGGGCTTTTTTTGGGGTGGCTTGTTGGTGTTTCTCTGCTCCATTACCTATGCCATTTATATTGTTGGCAGTGGACGGTTGATTCCGCTTACAGGTGCAACAGCGTTTACATCATACGCCATGCTGGCCGCAACGGCAGGCATTTTTGTTCATTTTCTTTTTCTGCATGATGTTGCATCTATTGTAACTGTGGCGAAGGAACATTGGATCTATGGATTGCTGTTGGGCATTGTAGCTACGGTATTGCCCTCCTACCTTATTGCCGGTGGCACCAAGCGGATCGGCAGTAATAATGTAGCGATCATCTCCAGTATTGGCCCGGTATCCACCATTCTCCAGGCGCATTTTGTATTGGGTGAAAAGATAACGGTGGCGCAGATGGTGGGCACATTGCTGGTGATAGCAGGTATTCTGTTGATTGGGTTGAAACGGGAGAAAACGAAATAAAATGGGGGTTTGCTGTTGTTGGCAATAATCAAAATTCAGCTATATTTGCACCCCGCTGCCCAAGTGGCGAAATTGGTAGACGCACTGTGTTCAGGTCGCAGCGTTCGCAAGGATGTGCTGGTTCGAATCCAGTCTTGGGCACTGAAATGGACAAATCGAAAATTGATTCGGTTTGTCCTTTTTTTATTTTATCTAAACCCTTGTCTACTATTATATTTCGGCATTCTGATAACCCTATCAAAAAGTTCTATCCTGACATGATTCAGCAAAGAGTAAACCTGAACAGAATTTTAAACTGTTGCATCGTGAAATCATGATGCTCAAAGCCGCCATCAGGGGAATCTATCATCATGTAGAACATTTGCAGGAATATCTCAAAGAATATTTCTTTCGTAAAAACCTGAATGATAAATCAACGCTTTTTCACAGCTTAGTAAACAATAGGATGAATCAAAAACCAGTTTTAATTCACCATTAAATCAGGGGTAATTTTAAGTCCATTTCTAAACTTTTTAATACAAGTACACTAAGTGTCACCCCGAATAGTGCCAAAAAGAAATATTCGAATCAATTCTATCGGTTGCAAGAGCCGCTGCGTAACCATCCCCCGGAAACAAATCCCGTATATATAGCCAGGGGTACTCACAGTTTTCTTCCGCCAACTTAATTGGTGGCAAAAACTTATCATTTATTAATGAAACATCAATATGTTCCATCGGGAATGAAACACCTTTACCTAATCCTTTGACAAACGCTTCTTTTCTTGTCCAGTACCTAAAAAATATTTCTGAATGATTTTTTTCATATGCTTTTTCCAGTTCAACGATCTCACAGGGAGAGAAAAACCTACTGGCAATCTGCATTACATCAACATTATCATTTATCCGTTCAACATCAATACCAATTTTATGGTTGCGGGTTATAGCGTAAAGCACCATTTCGCCGGAGTGCGACAGGTTAAAGCTGATGTTACCCCTGACAAAATCAGTTGCAAGAATTGGCTTGCCGAAAGAGGCATACTCAAAGCTGACTTGTTGTGGTTTTATATCCAAATAGCGGGCAAGGATTGTACGCAAAATTCCACGTGCCATTATGAATCTCCTTCGATCTTTTTCAAAATGAAATTTTCTTGCTCTTTCCAATTCATCAGCTGACAGGATTTTCTGCAGGCTTTCGATTTGGAAACCGATTGTATTGGGGAATAAACGCCACACATGAACTTCATTTGTGGGGATCAGTCCATCAGGATCTGCATTACGCCATTGTAATTCCTTTGTATTCATTGTTATGAAATCATTCTTGCCTTTTTCGGCGATGAAGTGTCATCATCATACCATATTTGGGTCGCAGATTAATGAGCGGTGATAATTCAACAGGATGATCAGGAACATGTTTGATTCGCCAGGATTGTGCAACTGCTGCGAGCACAATTGTTCCCATCATCCATGCAAATGGCTCACCAATGCAAGAACGTGGTCCTCTGCTAAATGGGAAATACCCGTATTTCGAATTCAGACTTTGTGAACGCTTATTCCATTCGAAGGGATTGAATTTTTCCGGATCCGGATAAAAACGCGGATCATGATGTATCAAATAAGGACTCATCAGAACGATACTCCCACGGGGTACAATGTATTTATCAATGGCGAAATCTTCCAACGCCTGTCGTGGAATAATATAAGAAGGAGGATAAAGCCGTATCGATTCACCGAACACCATTCGTGTGTACTTTAGTTGAGAAATATCATCTGCCACCGGTAACCTTCCTTGTAGCACCAAATCAAGTTCCCGATGCAGCTCTGTTTCAGCTTCCGGATTTTGAGAAAGAAGATACCATGCCCAGGTAAGAGCTGTGGATGTTGTGTCAAATGCGGTAAGAAAAAGTGTGATCGCTTCATCCCGGATCTGCTGATCGCTCATTCCTTTATGGCCATCGTTTTCATATTGTGAACGGAGCAGCAAAGAAAGCAAATCGCCATTATCGATTTTATTACGTTTGCGTTCGTTAATCATTCTGCCAACCGTATCATCCAGTCTTGCTTTTGCTTTATAAAATCGTTTTGTTCCGGGAATAGGCACTTTAAGCAGCCATTCTGAAAAAGGTAACGGTATTCTTCCAAACAAACTCGTTGCCGTATCCAGCGCTTCACTTATTTCAGGAGCTTCTTTTTCTATGTCTGCATCGAACAAAGCCATACCGGCAATAGCAATGCTCATCTTCGTCATCTCGTCCTTCATCTCAGCTTTCATTCCATCTTTCCACGTGTTCATCATTTGCGTAACACATTTTGTCATAGCAGGCACATAAGATTCAATCATGTTACGGTGAAATGCCGGCTGAATCATTCTTGATTGTTGTTTATGATGTTCACCTTCGCTGGTCAGAAGACCTTCTCCCAGTAATTCCTTTGCCATTTCCAAAGGCCGGCCTTTAACGAAACTCTTATGTTGTGTTGACAGCACATCTTTGATATAGTCAGGGTGATTCAGAAGAACCACTCTGATCGGCCCTATTTTGAAATGAACAATGTCGCCGTATTCTTTGGATATTTTTTTTAAGAACCCAATACTATCCCGACGGTAGCTGAGCAAATGACCTAAAAGGATCTTTGTTTTTGGCCCCGGCGGAAGTTTAGATTTATCTACCATAGTCATTTGTATTTGAATTCAAAAATGATAAATAGCGCAACCAACCTGCAAGCCAGCACCAACAGAAATCATTAACCCTGTATCACCCGGTTTAACAAGTTCCTTTTCATATGCATATTCCAAAGCGTAAGGCAGAGAAGAAGAAAATAAGTCGGAGCCTTCTCCAACAACATTAATAAATTTTTCCCGTTGTAGATTTAATGTTTCGCTTAATCTTGTAATGAAAGCGGATGAGATTTGGGGCGGAAAAACCTTATCAATCTTAGTGATATCAAGCCCTTCTTTCTGCAATATTTCCTGAACAGCGGGCAAGATGCAACTGATATATAGACCCTCAAGATTAATATCTTTTCCAATATTAAGATATGATTTATCCTCGTTGGTCTTATAATAAGTGATATATGCATCCATCGATTCCAAATCATAGCGGAATAGAAAACGGGAAAATCCCCTGTATCCAGATGTGTCTTCATCTAGAATAAATGCCGATGCAGTTTCACGGATACCCATCATTTTATCTGAAAGGGTATCAGAATTATTTTCATATTCTGCTGCAATAACCATGGCAGTGTTACAATTTTTTGCTGCGATCAATTGTTGTGCAACATAACAGGCATTCAGGAATCCAACCGAACTATTAAAAATATCAAACGCCAAGGTTTTTTTTTCATCAGACGCCGAAATTGTAGCATTCATATCCAGCTCACCTGCCAACAGTGCAGCATAAGCAGGTTCCAAAATATATTCGCTTCGGTACACACCGCTGTAAATTAACAGCCCGATTTCTACGGACTTATAAGATGATTTATTGAGGCAATCTGTCGCAGCACTTTTAAGTAATTCCATTGAATTATTTTTCTCACTAATCTCCATGGGTATTGTTCCAATGCTTTCAACCCGGATTCGGGTTGTTAGAGGTTTTGATACCGAACTCACACGGTTGCCTGAGATATCTTTCATTTTTGCAGATAGGCATGATCCGTTTTGGCGAATCCGATCCGGTAAATCATCAAAAACATAAAGTGCCGTTCCGATAGTGAGACCCGACGCCGCAATGCTAAAAACAATTTTATCGCCTGTATTGATCTTATTGTTGAGGATTTGATCTGCTATGGCTATGAAATGAGCAGTGGAAGCGGTATTACCCCTTTCCTCCAGGTTGTTGATCGTATTTCCCTCATGACTAATTCTGCTTTTCAATAAGCGGTTTATTTCACGACTTGCACTGTTCAGCGTCATCCGTGAAGTTTGGTGCATGATTAAATGCTGAAAACTTCCAGCTGACCACTCTGCACGTTGAAGCGTATTTATTGCATGTGTTGCTCCGGATTTGATGGCTGCATCTGTTAAGTTTACCGAATCTGTGTGCATGATAAAACCCCCATTTTCTGACGCTTTGGCAACACAATATGGACTGTATCGTCCGTATGTTTGAAGATCAAATTGCTGAAAGCCGATTTCAGTTTGAGTCGACTTCTCCAATATCAACGCAGCTGCAGCATCTCCGAGTGTTAAACACGCAAGCCGTGTATCCATAAAACTTTCAATTTCTCTTTGTGCTGTTTCTGTAAGATGTGTGATGTACTCGCCGCTAACCACCATGCCACGCCGAATAGCGCCGACCTCAATAAATGCGTTTACAATATAAATACCGGTAAACATTCCGGCGCAGGCATTGGTTATATCAAAAGCCAGTGCACCGGTAAAGCCAAAATGCTTTTTAAGCTTAATAGACGTGGCTGGTTCAAAAGAAATCATTCCCGGGCCATCCCATCTTGAAATGTTGCAGCAGATCAGGAGATCAATATCCGTTGGATTATATTGTGATTTTGATAAACAGTCTGCAACAGCATTTTTTGCCAGGTCAATGGAAAACTCGTTCACCCCGGCCATTCGTCTTGTTTTAATCCCGGTAATACTTTCCAGCGGGAATTGAATTTTATTTTTACAACCCTTCAGTATTTCGTCTGTAGAAAACGATTCCGGAGGAAGATATGTACCTATGCTTTCAATGATAGTTGTTTGCTTGAAATTCATTATTCCGGATTGTACTTTGAATTTAATAAATAACAATCATGAATGATGTTTCTTTTAATCTTATTGAAACCCCAATGAAGGTGTACTGAAATTGCAGTACAGTTTAAAAGTAAGTGTATTTTCTGGAAAAAAATTTCTACATTAGATGTATCGTGCTTTTGAGAGGTGGCCATCATACGAAAAGTTTTTCCCTTCGATACTGAGTATAGTTGCAGTTTTTTCTTTTTTTATAAAGGATTATTTTAAATGTCTTTATATGAAGCGAACGCCAACTTCACTGGTTGAGATATTACGATGGCGGGCAAAGAACCAACCTAACGAGCTGATTTTTCGCTTCTTGACAGATGGAGAATACGATGATGTTGTTCTAAGTTATAAGGAGTTGGACCGACGAGCCCGTTCAATTGGGGCATTACTCCAATCGTCAGTAAAAGCCGGAGACCGAGTCCTCTTATTATTTTCACCGGGATTAGAGTTTATCACCGCTTATATTGGATGCTTGTATGCTAAAATGCTTGCTATACCTGCATATCCTCCGCATCCGGCCCGTATAGAAATCACAATGCCGTTAATTCGTCGTATAATAGCTGATGCTGACGCTAAGGCAATCCTTTTAAGTAAATCACTTTTTGATGCAATAAATTCAAGGAATTCAATAAAGGCAGAGTTTGATAATATAAACCTGTTAGTCACAGATAATGATAAAGAGGATGTTTTGCCGGGTCAATGGCAACAACCTGAGATCAGCTGCAATGACATCGCCTATCTTCAATATACTTCCGGCTCAACGAACACACCAAGAGGAGTTATGATAAGCCATAACAATCTTATACATAATATGAGTCGTATTGAAAAATGTTTTGGAGTCACGAAAGAAGATCATGGTGTCATTTGGTTGCCTCCATATCATGATATGGGGCTCATCGGGGGAATATTGCAACCAATTTATTCAGGAACCCCATTCACATTAATGCCACATTTGATGTTTTTACAACGTCCTTTTCGTTGGTTGCAAACCATTTCCCGCTTCAAAGCTACGATAAGCGGTGGCCCTAATTTCGCTTACGATCTATGCATCAGGAAAATAAAGCCAGAACAAAGAGAACAACTTGATCTTAGTAGTTGGAGAGTTGCATTTAACGGTGCCGAATCTATCTATCGTAAAACATTAGATCAATTTGCTGATTACTTTGCATCATGTGGTTTTCGCAAAGAAACTTTTGTGCCTTGCTATGGTCTTGCAGAGTCCACATTACTGGTATCAGCAGGATCAAAAGGCAACACACCTTTGACGAAACATCTTTTGATGCATGGTCTTGCGCAAAACCAGGTCATTATATCTCTGGAGGAAACAGAAGATACTCGTACGTTGGTAAGTTGCGGACAACCTAACGCCGAACAGAAAGTAAAGATTGTTAATACAGAAACTATGATTCCCTGTCAACCAGGTGAGATAGGTGAAATCTGGGTGAGCGGAGCCAGCATCGCAAATGGTTATTGGAATAACCCGACTGAAACAGCGTTCACATTTAGTGCTAAGCTGGCAGCTGACAGTGAAGAAACATTTTTACGTACAGGTGATCTTGGTTTTTTGCATGAAGGTGAATTATATGTTACCGGCCGCCTTAAAAGCCTGATAATTTCTGATGGAAAAAATCACTACCCGCAAGATATTGAAAGAACAGTTGAAGAATGTCATCCTTCAATCCGGAAGGGAGGTTGTGCTGTTTTTTCAATCCTTCATAATGAATATGAAGCTATCATTATCATTGTTGAGGCCGAACATAAATTGCCGATGAATGAAGAAGAAATTTTCAAGGCAATACGAGAAGCAGTTTCGATAAATCACGGATTGTTTATAAATGATATTAAAATAACCAACCCGGGTGGTATACCTAGAACAACCAGTGGGAAAATAAGACACTTTCTGTGCCAGCAATATTATATAGCTGGGACTTTAAAAGAAATTGAAACAACATGAAGTTTGCAATATTTATCGATCTGCAATTGCCCCGCCCCTGGCAAAAAGGGGATGAAGCGCGGCTTTTCAAAGAAGCACTGGAACAGGTAGAACTTGCGGATCGGATTGGAATAGATTACGTATGGGTACAAGAACATCACTTCCTTGAGGAGTATTGTCATTCATCTGCGCCGGAAATTTTTCTGGCTGCTTGTAGCCAAAGAACAAAAAACATCAGGTTGGGCCATGGTATTATAGTAATGTCTCCAAAGTTTAACCATCCGGCAAGAATTGCGGAACGATTGGCTACACTTGATATATTAAGTAACGGACGAGTTGAATGGGGTACTGGCGAATCTGGCTCAAGAATGGAACTTGAAGGATTCGGTGTTGACTTCGTGGACAAACGACCTATGTGGACAGAAGCTGTTAAAGAGACTGCAAAAATGATGTGCATGGAACCTTA
>JAKFDY010000010.1:0-2393 GCA_036675885.1 Lacibacter sp.
CTGAGTAATCTTGGTGATACATCAACTTTACTTGATCCCGGAGTTGTAGATGATATTAAAAACGGAAAGTTATAATAAAGAAGTCCCGCAAAAGCGGGACTTTGTCTTACGTAGATTTTGGGTTTTAGTAAGACGGACTTCTTCACTCTGATATCTACAAAAAAAGCCTGCACATAGTCTGTTGCAGGCATAGGAATAGCAAATAGAATTTCAGGCTTCAACCAAAATACTGAAGCAAAGAAAATGGAATACAGGTAATGGGGAAATACCCTCTAAACGGTATTTTACCGGAGTATGGTTACTTCAGTGCCAACAGGAAGCAACGTATATAATTCTTTGGCGTACTCACGTTTGGTGGAAATGCAACCCAGTGTCCAGTTGTAATAGTAATCCACAAAACGATCTTCATTACGCCGTGTGGCATGTATGCCAATGCCTCCGCCGGGTCTTGCGTTGGGAGGAATAACGCCTTGCGATTTGCGGGCATTGAATTTTTCAATATCACTTTGTGTGGGGTAATCGAGCAATAAAAAATGCCCCCATTCTGCATGTAGCTTTTTTGCGATGATCCGGTAGTTGCCTTCCGGTGTGCGGCGGTCGCCTTCCATCATCTTGTCCGTCAGTTCGCTTGAACCAAATACAACTGGATAAGTAAACAACCATCCTTCTTCATCATACACTTTCAACTCGTAGCTACTTTTATCGATAACTACTTTGTAGTAAGCTGATTTTCTTACAGCTGGTTTGTGAAGCGCTGTTTTACTCCGGCTGAAAAAACTAAACCCGGATAACAACAGCATCAGCACACAACAAAAAATAAGTGGGGTTGATCGGTTCTTCATTTACACGTTGTTTTCAACAGTACAGAATTAACGGACAATAATTATGCTATAGTATGAGTGTGAATTTAATTAACAATCCCTTTATGGAGAAGTGGTGGATAACCTTGTTTGAAACGATACAATAAAGCCGCCCTGTAAATGAGGCGGCTTTATTTATCAGTCGTAAGAATGCTTAGTGAAAAACTTTTGGCTCCAGTGTTTTTGCTTCGGCAATCATGGCAGCTAGTTTTTCAGCGGAAGGAACTTTTCCGGTTAATCCAAACTTTTCGTTTGTTTCCAACAGTTTCGTGTGCAGGTTTTCTGCGTTGCGTGTTGCAAGTTCTTTAACGGTGTCAACTCCTGCTGCTTCCAGTAACTCAGCTGTTTGCCCGGCAACACCGTTTATGCGATGGAGATCGGCATGGTTCACCCAGGTGAGCACCAGGTTTTCAGGAATGCCTGTTACTTCATTAATCGCTACCCGCCCTTTTTTTGTTCCGCCTTGTGCCAACAGATCGTCTGTTGTAAAAATGGCCATCGTTTCCAATCGTGCTGCGTAGTTTGGTCCGATGCCTTCAATGTCGATCACTTTATAACTCATGATTCTCTCTTTAGTTCGGCAAAGTAAGAAATTCTAAAGTTATGAAAGTGTTTATTCAAAGCGGATGAGTCACCCTTTTTGGGGAGGACTCACCCAAAAAAACCGCTCCTCAAACGAGAAGCAGGTAGCCAGAGAATACAGCGTGAGCTGTATTACCAGCTGCTGAATCTTATACCAAAGTTGTAAGGTGTTTGTTCCAGCCCGTTTTTATGTAAATTGTTGAGTGCATAGCTTCCGTATAAGCGAACCGCACCAAGGTTTAATTCACCAATTGCAGAAAGTTTCCATGGTTCAAGGTTGAAATCGCTTCTTACTTTTTCTTTACCGTTTTGTTCGCTCTTCATTTTCTGGCGGGCAGCATACATGTAACCTGCGCTTACACCTGCGCTGAAGCCATAACCTTTTTTACGCTTGGGAGCAAAGTTGAAATCGAGCATAACAGGAACAGTTAAATAATCGGCTGCCAGTTTATTTTTTCTGTATTTGAAATTATCGATGGTAATATTTGTAGTGGGTTCGGTATTGTAACGAATACTTTTTTCGAAACTGTAGTTATTCATCTCTACACCTAAACCATATTTCAGGTTTACTACGTGTTTAATAAGGTTCACACGTTGCATAAAGAACCAAACGTTTACATTAATAGAGCGCCCGTTACGGAGGCCCATTTGGTCTTTTGTTCCTGTTGGGAAAAAAGCCTGTGCTTCAGGTGATGCATAATTAGTTTGATCATTTACGTTGGAGAAACCAAGATCAAGAATAAGCCAGTTTGTACTTATGTTTGATTTTTTATACTCTTTACGTTTTTTGATTTCAACCGATACGCCGTCATCATCATCGTCATCATCTTTCTCTTCTTTTTCAACTTTCTTTTCTTTGCCATCATGTTTTTTGATGATGATCATGTTGCCGATTTTAATCGTATCGGCACTTTGTGGTTTTGTGGTGTCAGTTTGTGCGTTGAGGCCAAG
>JAKFDY010000011.1:0-4493 GCA_036675885.1 Lacibacter sp.
ATTATGATACGCCAGTCAATCCTTCTGTTTCTCACCACACTGCTGCTGGCGGGAACAGTAAGTGCACAAAGCAAATTCAGCACTAAATCTTTTCAGTTAACCATAAACGGTACATCTAATGTTCACGACTGGAGTTCAAAAGCAACAAACGTTGTGGTAAACGGCGACTTTGGTTTAAACAATACAAGTCTTGAAAAAATAAATGCCGCTTCAGTGAAAGTAAAAACTACATCACTGAAAAGTACTAAAGACTCTGATCTGATGGATGGCCGCACACACAGTACATTAAAAGCCGATAAATATCCAGAGATCACTTATGTATTTACAAGAGTGTTAAGCGTGCAGCAAAGCGGTGCCGAAACCATCATGAATATTACCGGCAATTTAACATTGGGCGGTGTTACCAAACCAACTGATCTCACACTGCGTATTAAAACATTACCTGGTGGAGACCTTGAAGTAAAAGGTACGCGCAAGATACTGATGAGTAACCACGGCATTAAACCTCCAAGCTTTATGCTGGGTGCGATGAAAGTGGGCGATGAAGTAACACTTACTTACGATGTAATTCTTAAAAAAGCATAGTCAACAAATTATTACAATAACAATTAAACAAACAAATATGAAACCTTTCCTTACAAACTGTCTGAGAAAATGTGCGGCAATAGCACTTCTTCTATCACCTTTAGCAATGCAGGGTCAGCAGGCAAAAATTCAAAACCTGAGAGCTTACGATCAAAGTGGTATCAATGTATTCGAAACCCCAAAAGAAACAGATGTTAAGTTTGATGGGCTTAAAGTCCGTTTCGGAGCAGGCTTTACTCAACAATTCCAGGCAATTAAAAGTGAAAACCCCGGAGCATTAAACAATGGAGGTACCAGTGAAGCCACTGCAGGTGCAAATAAGCTATATCCACTCAAACCCGGTTTTATGACAGCGCAGGCTAATTTATTTATGGATGTACAATTAGCTGAGGGTATCCGCTTGAATTTAACAAGCTATCTGTCTTCACGTCACCATAATGAAACATGGGTAAAAGGTGGCTATATTCAATTCGATAAACTTCCCTTCAAAGGACAGTTTTGGGATAACCTGATGAAAGTTACCACTGTTAAAGTTGGTCACTTTGAATTGAACTATGGCGATGCACACTACCGCAGACCCGATGGCGGACATACACTGTACAGCCCCTTCATGGAAGGAAATATTATGGATGCTTTTGCAACTGAAATCGGTGGTGAAGTATATGTGCAGAAAAATGGCTTATTCGGAATGGTTGGTGTTACAAACGGTATGATTAAAGGTAATATCGATACTGTAATTGCGTCTGCTGACGGAAAAACTTCAAGAAAACCTTCGGTATTTCTGAAAGCTGGTATCGATAAACAAGTAACGGAAAATGTACGCCTTCGGTTAAGTGGTAGCTATTACCACAATGGTGGTAACTATGGTAGCGGTCTTACTCTTTACAGCGGTGATCGTACCGGATCAAACTATCAAAATGCATTTGACCAATGGACAAAAGGTGCAGGTAAAAAACAGGATTACTCTGCCACCTTCAGCTCAGGCAGATTCAATCCTGGCTTTAGTAATAAAATTGACGCTGTGATGGTGAATGGTTTTGCCAAAGTATATGGCTTTGAATTCTTCGGTACTTATGAATCTGCAAACGGCAGAAGTAAGACTGAAACAAAACCACGTCATGCATCGCAATATGCAGTTGAAGGGATTTACAGAATTGGAAAAGAAGAAAATCTGTTTCTGGGCGTTCGTTACAATGCCGTAAAGTCTGACTTGGTTGGCTATACTAAAGATGTAGAAGTAAATCGTTTTTGTGTAGCTGGAGGATGGTTTATTACTAAGAATGTGTTGATGAAAGCAGAAGTTGTAAAGCAGGAGTACAACAACTTCTTACAATCTGATTATCGTTACAATGGCAAGTTCAATGGTTTTGTTCTTGAGGCAGTAGTAGGATTCTAATTGCAAAAACTAACAAAGCCCTGTTTAATAAACGGGGCTTTGTTCATTTCACCAATCATGTTACGTCAGTTATTCATATTAGCTCTTTTCATGCTTTCAGCTGATAAGCTCACTCCCATCAGGCTGGCCTACCATATTGATGAAAAAAGTGAACTCTATCTCCTCGGTTCAACTAATGTGAATTCCTTCAAGTGCGATTGTAAAGACAAGTTTCAACCTTCAATTCTCGAAGGTGAGATCAATCCATCAACAAAACTTATCCAGTTTAAGAATGCAAAGCTCCGCATCAAAACAAAATTACTCAGCTGCAGGAATAATGTAATGAACAGGGATATGCACAAAGCATTAAAAGCAGAAGAGTTTCCCTTTATTACGGTTGATCTGTTAAATGCACTGCCATTGCATAGCGAAAAAGAAATGCAGCCAGGAAAAGTGTACAGTTACAATGTGAACACCACTATGCATATTGCCGGTGTGAGCAAACCACAATTGATGCATGTGAAATTCTTACGCAGCAAAGACAATCTTTATAAACTCACTGCAAGTAAAGATATTCTCATGAGTGATTACAATATCCATCCCCGCACTCCCTTCAACATCATCAAGATTGATGATATTATTACTATTCACTTTGAATTGTTGGTAACAGTAGGGAAGTGATGCAACAACCCAGATACTTTAATTATTACAATTAATCGGACAGACCGATTCTCTAAACAATCGGGCAGGTCGTAAATAAATCTTAATTTTTTATCAGTGCTATTTGTTTGAAGCGGTCTTTCGTCGAAGAGATGGTCTCGTACCTCGACATGACGGTTGGAGCGTTTGATGAAATGTTGGCCGAACAAATCATTTCAGCAAGCTATCAAGCTTCTGCTGAAACAAATTGTAGTTCGCCAGGTTATTATGCCCGCCCTTTTCGATGGTAATAAACTCATCTCCTTTTTTTAGCAGAGGTTTTAAACGGCTGCTGTGCTTATAAGGGATCACCGCATCCTTTGTGCCATGAAAAATTGTAACAGGAACGTTCACTGTTTGCAGGTATTCGTATAAGGGAAAATTATAGCGTACAAGAAACAGTACCGGGTACATCGGGAAATGTGCACCTGCTAACTCTTTCAAACTATAATAAGGTGTTTCAAGAATCAACCTCTTGCAAAGTTGGTTACTTGCCAATTCAGTTGCAACACCTGTACCTAACGACCGGCCATAGATGATCATTTGATCAGCAGTAAATCGTTTGGCTGCAAGTTTATACAGCGTGTGCGCATCTTCATACAATCGTTCTTCTTTAAACTTGCCTGTTGTTTTTCCAAAGCCGGGATAATCGGGCATCCACACTTCATAACCATGTTTTGTAAAATAAACAGAAGCGTCTGCATAGCGGTTAATGTTTTCCCTGTTGCCATGGAAATACAACACAATTCCTTTGGTGGATGCAGTATCAGCAGGAAAGAATTTTACAAAGTTGAGGATTGATGAAGCATCAACAGGAATATTTACTTCTTCATGTGGGCCTTCAAAACGAAAGGGCTCACCTGCACGTAATTTTTTGGGATGAAAGAAGATCGTTTCCTGCAGGTACCACAATGCAACGCCGCCTACCAGGTAAAGAGCAACAATTATCTTCAGGGCATTCTTTAATCTTCGCTTTGTTTTCAACTGCATTTTTAAACTTTCAATATATCACGGATAAAATTATGATACTCCGGGAAAGATGGCAGATTATTATGTCCGCCGCCATGAATCCTGATAAGAGTGATACGTCGTGGATTGATCTGCTGCAACCGTTCGCTATGCCTGATGGGTATTAACCAATCTTTAGTGCCATGCAGAATATAGGTATGACATTTTACCTGCTGAATCCATTTATCAGTGCGTAAATGATAACGCAATACAAACCGTATGGGCAGAAAAGGAAGAAAGCGTTCCGCCACTTTACGGAAACTGTAATACGGTGCATCAAGAATTAAATAACGTGGATGATTATCTGCTGCCAGCTTGCTTGCAAAACCGCTGCCCATGCTTCGTCCATAAACCAAAATATGATCTTCGGGAAACTGCAGGCACAACTGATCGTACACAAACTGCATATCCCTCAACATCGCCACTTCGCTACGTTTGCCAATGCTTTTACCAAAACCACGGTAATCAACCAGCAATACATCATACCCAAAACGAAAAAAATCACGTGCATATTTACCCCAGCCTTTAATGCTGCGGGTGTTGCCATGAAAATAAATGATAAGACCGTGAGGATTTTTTACATTGAAATGAATACCGCTGATGGTAACGCCGGGTTCAGGATTAAAGCTCACTTCTTTAAAAGGAGCATCATACTTAAATTCAAAATCGGCAGCCAGCTTCTCCGGCTTAAAAATAAACTTCTCCTGGATGAAGTAAACGACCAGCATCAACAGGATATAACCGATAATGATATAGAGAAGCGTTGATGACAAGAGATGTTTATAGTTTTCAGTTTGAAGTTTATAGTTTTAATACTAGCAGTATC
>JAKFDY010000012.1:0-8180 GCA_036675885.1 Lacibacter sp.
CATTTATATAGGTTTCCCGAAACTCAGAACCAGGGGTTACTTTTTTAGTGATATAGCCCCTATAATCTTATAACTCAAAAATATTACCTCTAACCCAATTAAAACAATTATCAAAGACTTTTTTAATAACCTGTTTTTGCTTAAGTAAACGACATTGAATATGCAATAGGCAACTGTATATCTTGCTTATTAAAGCTTTGCCAATTGCTTATTGTCAATTGCCCTTTTTCCAGCTATCTGTTTTATCTTTGCCGAAACGTTTTTACTTGGAGTTGATCAACCCGAAAGCCGAAATATATGCAGCACGCTTCTCTTCAGCAGAAGATGCTGTGTTGAAAATGATTTCAGCTGAAACGGAAGCATCACATGCACAGCCACACATGATGAGTGGGCACCTCCAGGGACAGTTCCTTGAAATCATCAGCAAACTTGTTCAGCCAAAACGCATTTTAGAGATCGGTACCATGATCGGTTACAGCACAATTTGTCTTGCAAAAGGACTTGCTGTAGACGGAGTACTACACACAATCGAGATGCGTGAACAGGATGCAGCTATCGCCAAAAATAATTTTATCAGGGCAGGTGTGAACGATCGCATTCAGTTGCATATTGGTAATGCGCTCGATATCATCCCCCAACTGGAGGAAACATGGGATCTTGTATTTATTGATGCTGATAAACCCGGCTACGAAAAATACTACCAGCTGCTAAAACCACGTTTAAGGAGCGGCGGCCTCATCCTGGCCGATAATGTGCTCTTTCATGGCGATGTGCTGGAGGAGGAGATCAAAGGAAAGAACGGGAAAGCCATTCATGCATTTAATGAAATGGTAAGCGCTGATGATGAAGTTGAAAAAGTAATGTTAACCCTGAGAGACGGATTGTTTCTCATTCGTAAAAAATAGAATATACTATGCAGAGACTGGTTTATTTGTTCGTTGCTCTTTTGTCTGTAAGTGCTTTGAATGCGCAGACTATTTCCATTGAAGAGTACGTAAACACCTACAAAGAAATTGCCATCAAAGAAATGATACGCACGGGAGTGCCTGCTTCCATTACTTTGGCGCAGGGTATTGTGGAAACAGAGAATGGCAACAGCAAGCTGGTAAAAAAATCAAACAATCATTTCGGTATTAAGTGTAAGGAAACATGGACAGGCCCTTCAGTAAGTCATGATGATGATGCACCGGGTGAATGTTTCCGTAAATATGAAAACGCTGAACAATCATACGTTGACCATTCTGATTTTCTGCGCACACGCAAGCATTATAATTTTCTTTTTGGTCTCGATCCTGCAGATTACAAAGCCTGGGCTTTTGGTTTGAAGAAAGCCGGTTATGCTACAAATCCTGCTTATCCGCAAATGCTTATTAAATACATTGAAAAATATAATCTCAACGATTATTCGTTGATTGCATTAGGTAAGAAAAAAGCTGATGATCCGATTTATGCCAAGGCAGATCAATCGAATGTTACAGAGAATGTGGTTACCACGATTGTTCAACAACAGGCAAGTGCACCTCAGCAAGCATCCGATGATGTAAAGGAAACAATCAAAAAAACTGTTGTGAATTATCCAACAGGCGAATTCAAGATCAATGAAACGAAAGTAGTTTATGCAACGAAGGGAACATCATTTCTTGCTATTGCACAAAAACACAATGTGCAGCTGAAATGGTTATTCGATTTTAATGACCTGAAAGAAACAGAAGTACTTGAAAAAGATCAGCTCATTTACCTGCAACGCAAACGTCGTGTTGGTGCCAATCAATTTCATGTAGTGGCAAGTGGCGAAACATTGTATGATATTGCACAGGCACAAGGTATTCGTCTTGATGCATTGATGCAATTGAACCTGATACCTTCTAATCAGCAACCTGCACCCGGTCAGCAATTGTATTTGCAATCACCTGCACCTGCTGCACCAAAACTTCTTACAGTTGTAAATACAGTGGCACCTGCTGCAACTGCTGTTGAAGCAGAAAATGAAATCATCGTTCATGTGGTACAGCCAAAAGAAACGCTCTACAGTATTGCAAAGAAGTATGATGTGCCAATGACACAGCTTCAGCAACGGAATAAATTAGCAGGTTCAGAATTAAAAGAAGGATCGGAACTTATTATTACTAAATAAACTGCATGTCAACCATCAAAGTCCACGATAAATATTTTATTCCATACATGACAGAGGCAACAGTGCTTGCACGTGTTGCTGAAATAGGAAAAGATATTGATCGTGATTATGCAGGTAAGAAGCCGCTTTTTATCGCCATTCTGAACGGTTCATTCATGTTTGCTTCAGATCTCTTTAAATGCGTAACTATTGATGCAGAGATCTGTTTTATCAAACTTGCTTCATACAAAGGAACAAAGTCAACAGGGCAGGTGATCACAGCGATTGGTCTCGATACTGATATTGTCGATCGTCATGTGATCATTGTGGAAGACATTATTGATACCGGCAAAACAATGAATGAGTTTTTGCCACAGTTGCACAATCAGCAACCGGCTTCATTGAAAATTGCGGCTTTGTTACATAAGCCCGAAGCAACAAAGTACCCGATCACCATTGATTATTTAGGCTTTTCAGTGCCCAATAAATTCTTACTGGGTTATGGTTTGGATTATGACGGTCTTGGCCGTAACTTGAAAGAGATCTACCAGCTGACCGAAAACCCTTCCTGATTTACCACTTACTAACCCGGTGAAGCAGGAAATGAACTATGAACCTAAGGTGCATTGCTTTGGTATGCTTGCTTCTCATCGCCGCAACAGCGGATGCACAATTTTATTTTCGTGGCGAAGTGAAAGATGCAGGTGGAAATGGGTTAACACTTGTGCGAATAAGAGTTCACTCATCCAACTCATTTTATTCTTCAGGATCAACCGGGTCATTTGGTATTCCTTCTTCAAAAACAAAAGATACTGTCAGTTTTTTTCTGCATGGGTATGAAGAAAAAACAGTTGTGCTCAACAGTAATGAGTATAATACTGTATTGATGAAACCAAGTGCAGCTATCAGTAACCCCAAACGAAAATTATTATCTGTTACAAGAGATAAAAAGGAAGATGCAAGAGGACATTATTTTATTTCAGGTGAAACCTATTCATCTCAGGTAGAGAATAGTTTTAACCAGACAGCTGATTACGCTTTAGTTGGTTTTGCCATGAATGTTGACAAAGCATCGTACAGCAATATCCGTCGCTTCATTAATATGAATTCAAGAGTGCCTGCAGATGCGGTGCGTATTGAAGAGATGTTGAATTATTTTCCGCAATCGTATAAAGAACCGCAACCGGGCAAAGATTTTCATATACAATCGCAGCTTACTGATTGCCCATGGAATCCATCTAACCGTTTATTGTTTTTGCAACTACAAGCAAGAAAGATCAATTACGATTCATTGCCTCCCAGCAATTTTGTTTTTCTGATTGATGTGAGCGGTTCGATGGAACTGCCCAATCGTTTACCGTTATTGAAAACAGCATTTCGTATGATGGTACAGAACCTGCGGAGTATTGATACACTATCGATCATGTTGTATGGTGGAACAGTTGGCATTGTATTGCAACCAACAGGCGGCAATGAGAAAGGTAAGATCATGTCTGTTATTGATTCCTTAGCCGCCGGTGGAGATACACCGGGAGAATCAGCTATCCGGCAGGCTTATCGTTTAGCACAAAGCCAGTTTATTGTTGGCGGTAATAACCGTGTGATCCTTGCAACTGATGGTGATTTTAATGTGGGCGAATCAAGTGAAGAAGCATTGATGCAACTCATCACCCAAAAACAACAGACAGGTATTTATTTAACCTGTCTTGGTGTTGGCATGGGAAATTATAAAGATTCAAAGCTTGAAGCTTTAGCCAAAAAAGGGAATGGCAACTTTGCTTATCTCGATAACGTGATGGAAGCAGAGAAAGTATTGGTGAAAGAATTAATGCAGACCTTGTATGTGGTGGTGGATGATGCTTATCTCAACACCGTTTTTCAATCATCACAAGTAAAGCGTTACCGTTTGATTGGTTTCGATAATCGTAAAGAGGTACTCGCCGATAGCAGCAGTATTCTGGAAGGTGGTGAAATAGGAACAGGGCATACTGTAACAGCCGTGTTTGAAGTGGAGTTAGCAAAAGATCACAATACCGAACAACCAATTGCAGAAGCAGAGCTCAGCTATCAATCGGTTGAAACTAAGAGCAGGGTGAATGAGAAATTTCCTTTTCCATTTAATTATCAATCGTTGTATCGTGTTGACAGCAGTTATCGTTTTGCAGCAGCAGTTGCTATGTTTGGTTTAATGTTAAAGCAATCGCCTTACATTGAAAAACCAAACTGGGATGCACTCATCAACCTGCTTACTACTTGCGTAAATCCAAAAGACTACTGGCAAAATGAAATGCTGATGTTGGTGAGAAAAGCAAAAGAATTATACAAGCCGGCAAAAGAAAAGAAGCGCTGGTTTCGTAAACGTGAGAAAAAGAAAGATGAGATCATTTTATTTTAAGGTCATACGAATAAATAAAAAGAGGGCAGTTATATCTGCCCTCTTTTTATTTCTCTCCTTGGTTCATTATTTATTTCCAGTCAATTGATTAAACAAAAACTTGAACGTGCTGTGTGTTTGCGAACGGAATGCGATTTCTGGTCCAAACACGTATAAATTTCCTTTACCCACTTTTGCAGCAAAGGCAGCAACGCCATCCTGCAGATATTCTTGTCCCCAAGCCCAACCGCTGCGTAATGGTTTGGCAGCAGCATACCATGCAATAGGAGTTACCACCCCTTTTGCAATGGCATCAGGCGATAACTTAAACACAGGACTGCTCGATACAAATACATCTGCTTCACTGTTCATGCCCCATGCGCTTTGTTGTGTTGAATCAACCTTTACACGCAATACACTGCCGGGGATATAATATTTTTCACCGGGAAGCGTACGCTCGACACCGTTATTCATTTCAACCAATGCATTTTTTACAGGTAGTTTGAAATGATAAGCAAGATTCGCACTGTTGCCGATAGTGACAATGTTGCCACCTGCTTCGATAAACTGTTTTAATTGAACAATAGAAGTGTCAGCAGAAATCCGTCCCAATGTCTTGTGATATTCAGCTGGTACTTCATCTGCTCTTGGTCCACGTCCGCCAAAGCCACGACCACCTCCACTAACTGCAGGAATAGCTTCACTCACAAAAACAATCACATCATATTGATCAATGAGTTTACCTGCATCAATATCTTTTGCATAAATAACGGAGTAAGGAAAATGATGCTGTTCAAATATCCAACGCATCCAGCCCGATGCCATGGAGCCACCATATACATCCCACAACCCAATGCGTAATGATTTTATTTTCTTTGCTGTGCCGGCAGGTTGTCTGCTCACAGCAATTGCCTGTGCGCCATATTCTTTCGCTGCTTTTTCAAGGATTGATTTTGACTTTGCATTTGCTTTCACATAGAATGAACCCTGTGCTGCTCCACTTGCAATTGCATTAGTAATACGCATCACTTCAACACCCGCCTGCAACAGATCATTTACTGCTATGAACGACGCATTAGCTGCAGCATTTAATACATAACCGTTGGCACTGTTGCTGAACTTACCGGGTGTCATTTGTTCTGCACCATACGCAATGCTTTCAAATGGTCCATCAAACGCATTGAGGATACGATCGAAACGGAAACCCATGGTGAAAGCAGGTGTCCAGCCAGCCGCATCATAAGGACGAACGGGAGGGCCACCGGGATATAAGAAATCATTCGGGTGATCCTGCGGATCAAACATATCAATTACATGCGGACGGAAAGCCTGGTTTGTTTTCACAATGTAAGAACCCGCAGGATATTCTTTACCGGCAACAGTAAAGTTTGCAGTTGCTTTCTCCACCTTGATACCTGAAAGAATCAATGCATTCACAAACTTCACTGCTGAACTAAGATCAGGTTGATCAGCAGGAATGATGAAACCTCTTGGGTCACGTTTTGCAGGATCTTTAAACACTGCATCATAATATTTCAACGGAATGGTATCAACAAAATTCTGACTGTTGTTTTGTGATGGACGTTGATCTTTTTGAAATGCTTCTCTGATAGCTTCTACTTTGTTAGGTGATAAAGACCAATGATCTCTATTGCCTTTATCGATCGAATTCTTTCCCATCTTGTAAATGTTATACAGCAATGGTTCACGATTGCGTACGGCATAATCGAGTACTGCATAGTTCAATGAAACAGAATAATCGATCGACTGACGGAATAACCACTGTTGCGGCGTTACAGGATTTGGTGTTGCCGCATTCGGAATAAGTCGTGCAGTTACCAATGGAACTCTTGCGGGAGTTGGATTGCCAATGATCTCGGTGAGCAAACCAATGATGTTATGAAAATAAGCAGTAGTGCGTAATCCACCATTCCACCAGGTAGAAAAAACAGAACCTGCACGTTGTGTGTAGCCGGGTTTATCTTCCACATTTAAACGATTGATCATTGCAGCACCAACTGCATCAATACCTGTTACTAACAACGGATCAAATGCAAAATTAAATGGATCACGATAAGGAGGGCCTGCCACAACAGAACCTGCCGGACCTGCCTGGTGATGATTGTACAATATCTGCGGCATCCATTCGATGTATTGCTGACGACTCATGTTTCTTGTTTCACTCATGTTGTTCATGAAGAAATCACGGTTGTTATCATGACCAATATATTTCTGATACAAACGTGGAAGATTATTCAGTGTACGTTTCAAAGTGTCTGCATGACGCATGTACCAGTTTGAAACAAGTTCCTGTCCATCAGGATTTGCATGCACAAAAAGAATAATGGCATCATTGAGGATACGTTGAGTTTCTTCATCGTTGCGACTAACAAACTGCCAGATGGTTTCAATCAACTGATGTGCACCAACTGTTTCGGTTGCATGCAAACCACCATCTATCCACACAATTGCTTTTCCTTCTTTTGCTAAATCATGCGCCTGTGCATTGGTCAAATTTTCTGCACGAGCCAACCGTTGTGAAATGCTCTTGTATTTTTCCAGTTGCTTCAGGTTAGCAGGTGATGAAACAATCACCATGTATTGCGTACGGCCTTCTTCTGTTTTGCCAATATCAACAAGTTTCACCCTGTCGGATGCAGCTGCGAGCTTTTTGAAATAATCTTCCGTTTGTGTGTAAGTAGCTAAATGATAATTATCACCAATGTTGAAACCGAAATGTTCTTTTGGTGAAGGAATATTCTGTGCATAAAGGAAAGTGCCAATAAGCAGCAAAAGAGTAATGAAAACGGATCTCATGCAGGAGGTTTTGAAAAATAAATAATGGAGAAGAAAGCAGTAATGCCTGGCTTCTCATGCTGATGCTTTAAAGATAAGAAGCATCCTTATCTGCAACTAATGGAATGGATGAGCGGTGGGTGGCTGGTTTAGTTGAAGATGATCTAAGACGGCATCATGTAAAACTCAAAGAAGATTCACAGGGAAAGAATTTTTTTGCCGCAGGAGAAAGGAGAGCACAAAGAAAAACGCAGAGTGTTTTCTCTGCGTTCAACTCCTATCCTCCTTTCTCAGCGACAAAAAATAACATAAACAGACTGTGGCGTCAAGCTTTGACTACTCATCACTGATCATTCATCACTCATTATCATTCGCTCACCTTCACCCTCACTCCTTCACTATGACTTGTAAATTCAGGAGCATACATACATTGAATACTTGTAATACCACTGCTGTAGTTACCTGCATGTGTAATAAACATCGGGTATTCGAATACGTAAGTGCCTTTGTTTAACCAGCTGAAAAAGAAATTCGTGCTGGCGTCTTTCGTGCTTTCATAATAGCCTAAACCTCCCTGCCATTTATATTGACTGATAACATTAACAGGTTCCATACAGCTTGGACGCATATCTTTCATGTGTACATATTCCATGCTGCGGTCAACACGCAATTCAATACGCACTTTTATTTTATCGCCAACTTTCAATTCATCGCCTTCATTCACCGGAGTTAACACGGGGCCGTTGGCGGTGTTACGTTCAACAAAATATTTCTTCTGCAATTTCAAGGGCGTTTCTGCCGAAGTGATCTTATCTAAATTTTCGAAGTATTGCCAGTAAGCAGCACCCCAACTAGGCTGACCATTTGATTTGCTAACAGTCACAGTAATATTACCAA
>JAKFDY010000013.1:0-2368 GCA_036675885.1 Lacibacter sp.
TTATGCAGTGGGCACATATGGCGGTTATCTTTCAGGGTTAATGATGCAATGGGTATCAGATATGCTGAGATAAAATAATTCGCTTAACGCGGCTACAATACAATCAATTTTGAATGGGTGATTTTACGGTAAAAGTTGACAAGCTATATGCTTATACTTACAGGCTATATGCTTATACTTATAAGCATATAGTAATTCTGTTGTAAATGATGGTTTGTAAAGTCCAATCAATCATCAAATCAAGTTCTGCAAAGCATTCTTCCCCAAAATAATTTTTAAACCAAACTAGATTTAAATCAACTATTCATATATAAATAATTAATAAGACCCAAAATAAGTTTATAAAAAAGTGCTGTTGTTATTTTATTTACTGTATTTTTTGATTGCAAATTTATTCTTAACCAATCTGTATTACCTCACAAACACAATTCACATGAAAAAAACTATTTTAAATCTTACAGCATTAGCTGCAATTATTTTTGCAAGTTGCTCCAAGGATTTGCAGGAAACAGTTGTATTGGACGAAGCATCTTCGCCTTCAATAGGAAATGCAATCAATGAACAAAGAATTGCAGACAAATTCGTACCTAACGAGTTACTTGTTAAATTCAAAAAAGGATCATCTGCTGATGCAAGGTTAAAAGCCCTTTCAAAAATTAATGGAAAAGTTTCAGAACAAGTATTAACCAAGGCTATGCAGAACAGAGGTGATGATGAAGGATTTTTTATCGTTAATACTCCACTGGCTGTTTTTGAAGCAATCAACAAAATGAAGGGAGTAGAAATAGAGTATGCAGAACCTAACTGGATTTATCAGCATGATGCTACTTCAAATGATACTTATTTTATAAATGGATCTTTATGGGGAATGAATACAGGAAACGGTAGCCATGCTGTTACGGCCTGGGGATATAACCATACTGGCTCATCAGATGTTATTATAGGTATAATTGATGAAGGTGCTATGTATAACCATGAGGATTTAGCGGGCAATATTAAAAATCCATTAGAATTCGGACGTAGTGTTGGTGTGGATGACGATGGAAATGGTTATGTTGATGATATTTATGGCTGGGATTTTGACGGTAATAATAACAGCACTTTTGATGGAGTGGATGATGATCATGGAACACATGTAGCTGGTACTATTGGTGCCAAAGGCGGTAATGGTACTGGTGTTGCCGGTGTATCATGGAATGTTACCATGATTTCAGCAAAGTTTTTAGGTAAAAGAGGTGGTACAACTGCTAATGCAGTAAAAGCTGTAGATTATTTTACCGATCTTAAGTCTAAAGGACTAAATATTGTCGCTACAAATAATTCATGGGGAGGTGGAGGATATTCTCAGGCATTATATAATGCAATTAATGATGCAAATACTGCCGGTATTTTATTTATTGCCGCCGCCGGAAATGACGGTAGAAATAACGATCAAACAGCCAGCTATCCTTCCAACTATAATTTACCTAATGTAATTGCCGTAGCTTCTATAACTTCTTCCGGAGCTTTATCAAGTTTTTCAAACTATGGGGCAACCTCTGTTGACCTGGGTGCTCCGGGTAGCAGTATATATTCAACGCTACCTGCAAGAAGCGGAAAAAATGTTGTAAGTGGATACGGTTCTTATAGTGGAACTTCTATGGCAACACCACATGTAACAGGTGCAGCCGCACTATACAAGGCAACTAACACTGGAGCTAGTGCAAATCAAATTAAAGCTGCCATTTTTAATTCAGTTACCAGCACGCAATCCTTGTCTGGCAAGACATCAACAGGTGGGCGTTTAAACGTGAGCACATTTTAATTTCAAATAACAAATTTGAAAGCCATTCCAGTTGTTCTGGAATGGCTTTTTATATTGTACTAATTGGATTACAACTTCTATTAATCAAAATATAACGTTAAAAAACACCTGCTTTAACAACAAAACAGAAAACTTTCATGCAATCATACCGTCTTTTGCATCGTTAATCACATGTGTGTAAAACAATCGTTTTCACCCATAATCAACAATCAATAGATTTGTATGACTAATACCATTTACATGCAAGAAGGGTTCGAGAAACAAAAGAATGTGAAAGCATCGGCGGTTACATTGGCAACAGCAGGTTTATTACTATTGATCATGATTTTGATTAAATGGCCCATACCTGTAATTCAAGCAGCTCCTGAAATGGAATACCTTGAAGTTAACCTTGGGAGCGGAGATTTGGGTTCAGGTGATGATCAGCCTCTGTTACCCGGCGAGCCTGCACCTTCTCAACAAGTGGCGTATAACCCGCCGGTTCCTGTTCGCTCTGTAGCAGATAATGCTAAACAAATTGAAACGGATGATCGCAATACAGATGCACCCGCCATCAGGCAACCG
>JAKFDY010000014.1:0-3895 GCA_036675885.1 Lacibacter sp.
TCATTAGTAAATCCTGCGCCATTTGTTATTCCGGCTTTGCGTGATTGGAAAGGTGCTTCAGGAACATTTTTGTTGAAGAACAAAACAAGCTTGGTGGTAGATCCAGCCTTCGCCACTGAGTTGATGCCTGTAACAAAAACATTTTCAGAAGATCTGAAGTTGGCAATACCTAAACAACTAGTTACTGTACGAACGGGTAAACCGTCAAGCGGAGATATTTATTTTACACTTCATCCAAAAGATAAAGAAAAGCATAAAGAAAGTTATAGCTTAACTATCAATGATATTGTCAGCATCGATGCAAAAGAAGCAACTGGTGCTTTTTGGGCCACAAGAACAATATTGCAGATATTGGAGCAGGATAAAGAACACAAATCAATTCCAAAAGGTAGTTGCTATGATTACCCACAATACGAAGTGCGTGGGTTTGTACTTGATTGCGGCCGCAAGTTTTTTTCCATGGAACTTCTCAGGAACTATGTAAAGTTCATGTCTTATTATAAGATGAATGATTTTCACATTCACTTAAACGATAATGGCTTTAAAGGATTCTTTGGCGACAATTGGGATAGCACTTATTCAGCATTTCGTCTTGAAAGCAAAACCTATCCAAACCTTACAGCTAAAGATGGCAGCTACAGTAAAAAAGAATTTATTGAGTTGCAGAAAATGGCAAAACTATATGGCGTAAATATTATTCCTGAGATAGATGTGCCTGCACATTCACTTGCATTTAGTAAGGCTGTACCAGGAGTTGGCAGCAAGGAATATGGATTGGATCATCTTGATCTGCACAATCCTCTTACGTACACTGTTATTGACAATGTGTTTATGGAATACCTTGAAGGACCTAGTCCTGTGTTTATCGGGAAGGAAGTGCACATTGGTACCGATGAGTATTCGAAAAAAGAATCAGAGAAATTCAGAGCCTTTACTGATCATTATATTCGTTTCGTAGAAAGTTATGGCAAGAAAGTGCGTATGTGGGGAGCTCTTACACATGCACAGGGAACTACTCCTGTAAAATCGGAAAATGTAACGATGAACTGGTGGTACAATGGCTATGCTCAACCAAAAGAAATGGTGAAGCAGGGCTATGATGGCATCAGTACACCTGATGGCTGGTTGTACATAGTGCCTGCTGCAGGTTATTACTACGATTATCTCAACACAAAAAAGCTTTATCGTGAATGGACGCCAAGTATGGTTGGTAAAGACACGTTTGCAGCAAACGATCCAATGGTAAGAGGTGGTTCTTTTGCAGTATGGAACGATCATGTGGGTAATGGTATTACGGAAAAAGATGTGCACCATCGTGTGTTTCCTGCCATGCAGGTGCTCTCACAAAAAATGTGGGGTGGGGCAGATACAGTATTGTCGTATGATGCATTCCTTGGGCAAAGCAAAAAATTAGGTGAAGGACCGGGATTGAATATGTTAGGAAGGATCAACAGCAAAGATTCGCTTGTATTGAATTATAGTTTTGATAAGCCAAATGGTAAAACAGAAGCGAAAAATATTGTATCATTTAGCAATGCAAACATTGATGCATCAAAACAGGCGCTTCAGTTAAAGGGTGGCAATAGTTATATGCAAACGCCTTTTGTAGGTATTGGTTATGGCTATACCATCAGCTTTTCTATATTCCCATCAGCAAACAATACAGACGATGCTGTCTTGTTTTCATCGAAAGATGCTGTTGTAAAGTTAAAGCAGCAATCAACCGGTAAGCTCGGTTTTTCAAGAGAAGGTTATCATTATAACTTTAACTATACCGTTCCGGAAATGCAATGGAGCCATATCGTTATTACCGGCGATAACAAAGGCACAAGTTTATATGTCAATGGAGTCTTGATAGAAAAACTGGCCGGAGCAAAGCGTACGTTTCCCAATGGCAAAACAACAGCAAAAGTGCAAACCTTGTTTTTCCCCCTTCAGTTTATTGGCGATAAGAAAAATGCATTCAAGGGATATATTGATCAGGTGAAAGTGTTCAATTATGTTTTACCTGAAGCTAAAATTCAAACCTTAACAGCAAACTTTAAAAGCTGAGCTCTATAGTGAATAAGAGAATGAAATCACGAAACGTCCTGTTAGTAATAATCCTGCTGCATAGTATTGCTTATCCATCCATGAGCCAATTGCCAAAGAAACAGTTGGTCGATTATGTGAATCCCTTCATTGGCACAAGTGGTTCACGTTGGTTCTTTTTCTCATCGGCTTCTCGTCCGTTTGGAATGGTAAGTCTTAGTCCGGATACATGGACACAAGGCAGTTGGAAATCGGGTTATGTTTATGACTCTACTTCTGTTCGCTGTTTCAGTCATATTCATTGTTGGGAAATTTCTGGTGTGCCGGTAATGCCCACAACAGGAACAGTAAAAGGGCATTTAGGGTTTGAAGCAACCAAGTCAAAATTTTCACATGACAATGAAATAGCTAAGCCGGGATATCATAAATTATTTTTACAAGATTATGGTATCACTGCAGAACTTACTTCTACCAACAGGGTTGGTTTTCATCGCTACAATTTTGCCAAGGCTGATACTGCAAATATCCTCTTTGATGTTGGTGCAGTATTGGGACAAGGGAAAATGGATTCTGCATTCATTCAAATGAATAATGAAAAGGAGTTAGTTGGTTATTCTGTGATGTCGCCAACAGGCAGAAGAAAAAAATCATCCACAGTTTATTTTGTTATTCAGTTTAATGAGCCACTTGCAAAGTTTGGTGGATGGAAGAAAACAGGCAATAGCAAAAGTTTGTTAGATCAGGTGCAATTAGTATCCGGTAAAGAAGCGGGCGGTTATGTTTCATTTTACAAACCGCAACAACCGATCCTGGTAAAAGTGGCTGTATCATTTGTGAGCATTGAGCAGGCAAGATTAAATCTGCAAACAGAATTGCCCAATTGGAATTTTGACCAGGTAGTGAAAGAATCTTCAGGAGAATGGAACGACATGCTTGGCAAAATAAAAGTTGATGGAGGAACCGAGCAACAAAAAATAAAATTTTATACTGATCTATGGCATTCACTTTTGGGGAGACATATTTATAGTGATGCAGATGGAAAGTACACAGATAACACCGGAAGTAAACCTGTTATCCGACAAATACCATTGAATAAGGCAGGCAAGCCAATATTCAATGTTCATAATTCAGATTCATTTTGGGGCAGTGAATGGAATTTAAATATTCTATGGTCGATGGCGTACCCCAAAGTAATGAGTGATATGGTATCGACTTTAGTGGAGTTTTATAAAAACGGAGGGTTGATTGCACGTGGACCCAGTGGCGGTAATGAGACTTATGTAATGGTTGGCGACCAGGCAATTCCATTAATAGTTGCAGCCTATAACAAAGGCATCAGGAGTTTTGATGTAGAAGCAGCTTATGAAGGTTCTCTTAAAAATTCAATGCCTGGTGGCATCAGGGATCATGCAGGCTATGAAGTGGAAGCACATCCATATATGCAGCATTATTTAAAAATGGGTTTTGTGCCGGAAGGTATTGATGGAGAAGGATGGCACCGTCAGGGCTGTGCACTCACACTTAATTTTGCTTACCAGGATTGGTGTATGGCACAGTTTGCAAAAGGTAAAAATAAAACTGCCGACTTTAACACCTATTATAACCGATCATTTAGTTATCGCAATGTGTTTGATTCTTCTATAGGATGGATGAGGCCACGGGAATTAGATGGTAGCTGGATGAAAAATTTTTCGCCCACTGCCAAAGGGTTTAATGCACGTGGCTTTGTAGAAAGCAATTCGGCCATCTACACGTATTATGTACCACACAATATGCCCGACCTCATTAAGCTGGTAGGAGGTAATGAAAAATTTGCCGATAAATTACAACAGCAATTTGAACTGGCAGCACCTTTAAAATTTAT
>JAKFDY010000015.1:0-7936 GCA_036675885.1 Lacibacter sp.
ACACCATCTGTTAAACGTACCCTTGTTTTTTCTTCTTCACTCACACAAACAAATACATAAGATTTAAACAACGGTTCTTCGATCACTTTGTACCGGTCGCTCCATTTTCTGCGTACCTTATTCATCGGGCAATAATACACAAGTTCCTTCCGCTCCAGTTGAGCACAGATCTTCTTCTCCCACCTGGGCTTTGTATAAACAGCATACCAGTTTTTTACTTCTGTCATAAAATTATTCCTATCTACCTATTGAATATCGTACCAACTCTTTCCTATCCGCATTTTAAACTCCCCAACGTAGAACTTAAAAACTTAACTAACTTATCACTAATCCTGTAATTTACTACAAAGCTTCGCCACCTCAGTCACATCATTCGAAAAAAAGACTGAGTGCCACAAAAAATCAAAAACGTATAACGATAAAAGGGCAAACAAGCCAAGCAGGCTCATTTACCCTCCATCAATAATTTATATGTGCTGCTTATCAGCAGGCTTTTGTTGGTTGTTAGGTTTCACAATACAATACACAGGTGCTCCGGCACCGTTTCCATAGTTGCAAATATATGTCGTTTAGACAGTTACGGCTCACTATCCTTTCTGATTTATCCTGAAAATTTCCCTTCTGTTGATACGGCTGCAAGTTAACGGTTGAAGCGCAATCATGAAAAAATAATATTTTCATTTAGTGTAGAAATGAACAGCAGGTTATTGAAGCAGTAAACAAGTAAAGCCCCGAAACAAGGCGCTGCAGTCATCTGTGCATATCAACCCTGTCTGTGAGCAATCCCTTTGTGAAGATTCGTGTAAGTAGTCGCTCTTCATTATAAGCGAAGCGTCGTAATCCTTCCGAAGTTTTAGCCAACGAAGCAATCCCCGTTTTTTATCCATCGGCGTTCATTTTGTATCAATCTTTGGCTATTTTTCGTTGCTAAAGGCAGGATACTCCCACTATACTAGGTAGATAAAGCGTACTTAAAGCGTATCAGAGGTAAAAAATCGACAGCACGCACGCCTTTCCTATCGCCCAAATCAGACATCCTAAATCATAAATCAAACATCCAAAATCCTTCTTATTTTCATCATCACAAAACGTTCTGCTTTTGAACCAGCGCTACTATTCCCTCGATGTTTTCCGTGGTGCCACTGTAGCACTCATGATCCTGGTAAATAATCCCGGCACGTGGGCTCATATCTATGCCCCTTTAAAACACGCCCCTTGGCATGGCTGCACACCCACTGATCTGGTGTTTCCATTTTTCCTCTTTGCCGTTGGTAATGCCATGTCTTTTGTAATGCCCAAACTGGAACAGGCAGGCGATGGCATGTTCTGGAAAAAGGTAATCAAACGAACGCTGATCATTTTTCTCATCGGGTTGTTATTAAACTGGAGTCCTTTTGTAAAATGGAATGGGGATGTGTTGGAAATGAAACCGCTTGCTGATCTCCGCATCATGGGAGTATTGCAGCGCATTGCACTCTGTTACTTTTTTGCATCAGTGATTGTTTATTATTTCAAACAACGTGGTGCGTTTGTAACAGCTGCTGTTTTATTATTACTGTACTGGATGCTTTGTTTATTACTGGGTACACCTGGTGATCCTTATAGCATAAATGGATGGTTTGGCAACAGCATTGATAAAAATATATTGGGTGAAGCACATCTGTATATGGGAGAAGGAGTGCCCTTTGATCCCGAAGGATTGATGAGCACATTTGCTGCTATTGTTCAGGTGATCTTTGGATATTTAGTTGGCGATTATATTCAGAAGAAGACCCGCCTGAATAACGAAGTCGGGCAGGGTAACACAAATGAAAACAATACAAATGGATCGTACCAAATGATTGCTTCTCTTTTTGTTACTGCAACCATACTTACTGTTACCGGACTTGCCTGGGGTATGGTATTCCCCATCAACAAAAAAATATGGACAAGCTCTTATACCATTTACACAACAGGACTCGCCATTTATACAATCGCCACAATGATCTGGTTCATTGAAATCAAACAGGCAAAAAACTGGTTAACAAAATTCTTCGACGTGTTTGGCAAAAACCCCTTGTTCATTTTTGTATTGAGTGGCTTCCTGCCAAGAGCATTAGGCTTGATCCGTATTCCCAATGGCATCAATAACGAAGGCTTACCCAAATACCTTTCTCCATTCGGATGGTTTTATGAACATATCTGCAAACGGGTACCCGGTATTCCCGAAAATGGCTCTCTCGTTTACGCCATAAGCATGATCATCATATATTGGGCAATTTGTTATTGGTTAGATAAGAAGAAGATTTATATTAAGGTGTAACCATCCTGAGCGCAGTCGAAGGGTGTTTGTGCGAGCCTGAGCGGCAGTCGAAGGGGTCGGAAAATGTTGCTTTATTTCTCAAACGTTTCTAAAATCGATTTTTCTTTCCCTACCATATAAGAACGAAATCTTTTTTCTTTTCCTGGATACTTCACTCCTTTATAAAAATAGTAAGATGTTGAATTTGGATAATACCCCGTTATTGTTTGAACTAAAACAAGTTTAATCAAAGTATCATTATGGAAGTAGTAGCTAGCTTCCCTAAAATGCACTTTTCTACCACTATCAAATTTCGATGAGTTTTTACTCAAGAAAAGAACAAGTTTATGGACAGAGTCTGAGTAATAAGTATCAACAAAATCATACTTTGCTTCAGTGCTGTCAGATTTGATCGTCTTCCGAATTTGTAGTTTTTGGTTGTTGATATGATTCACGATGCTATCAATATTCTTTTCAGTGACGTTGTCTTGCGCATATAAACTATATGAAGTAAAAAGAAACAGAAATAAATAAATCGTTTCATAATAACTTGGCTTCATAGATTAGATTCATTTGTTAAACAATTACATAAAATTCGCCTCCGCCACCTCCACACTCTCAGGCTTCCCCACATCAACCAGCTTATCACCACTATGATCATAACCAAGTATTGTATGCTCTGCTGCAAGATCAAGATAGGGTTCTGTTAAAGAGAACTTGCCTCTTTGTTTCACCAATGAAAAAAAGCGTTGCTCAAACACAACCACACAACTATATGCTTTTTCAACAAGCTTCTTCTTTTCCTCTTCAGTATAAGTAAGCACGGGACCTTTTTCTTCACCGGTTCTTACATTTCTCCAGCCGCATAATTTATTTGACTCATCAAACAAAAAATTACGGGCCGTTTTTCGATTGGTAACAGCAAAAGAAATCAATGGCTTGTGTTGCTGATGAAATGCAAGCAGATCATGAAGATTCAGATCAGTAAGAATATCTACATTGATCGTAACAAATGGTTCATCACCTTCCAGTAACGGCCTTGCTTTCAATAAACCGCCACCTGTTTCCAATACTTCATCCCTTTCATCACTGATGATCACATTACTTCCCCAGCCTTTATTTTTTTCAACTGCTTCAATGATCTGGTCAGCGAAATGATGCACATTCACCACCACATCCGTAATACCATATTGCTGCAAGTATTCAATATTACGTTGTAACAAACTCTTTCCGTTTACTATTGCCAATGCTTTGGGATGATGATCTGTCCATGGTTTAAAACGTGAGCCCAACCCTGCTGCAAAAATCATTGCCTTCATACTCATTGTGCTTACTATTTAAATACCGTAGTGATTTTTTGCCTTGATATTTCTTTCAACTCACTTTTTAAATCAAAGCTCCAGATAACCAAGAACCTGCCTTTGGCAAAATATTCTTCTGGCTTTTTTGCCGTGGCTTTTCCTTCTTGTCCCCACAATAACCCGTCGAGAAATGCAGCACCTTCAAAATCGCTTTCAAATTCAAAATAAAAAATGGTGCCCTTGTCCCCCTTTTTATTAAAAGACTGCATAGCCTTCTTTTTCAATTTTCCAACAAACGACTCATATAGTTCAACTTGCTCGTAAAATGATACAGCGTGCACAGTTTTATATTCATGTTTTGATGTTTCCTGGTAACCTTCCGGAACGTCAGCTGGGAATAATTTAAGGCTGTCTAGTTGCTGCGCCACCAACGAGTTAACCGCAACAAATAAAAAGAGAGATAAAAAAAAGGTTTTTGTCATGGTATTTCTATTAATCATCAATACGTTTTATTGATCCACTTCTTCGCATCCTGCACCATATGTTTCAATTCGATCTTCACCCCGTATTTATTTTTTAAATGACGGGCCAGCGCATCAGCAGCATACACACTGCGGTGCTGTCCGCCTGTACATCCAAAACTGATCTGCAGGTTGGCAAAGTTGCGCTGCATATAATCTTCAACAGCAATATCAATGATGTTATAAACACTGTTGAGAAACTGCGGCATCTTTGTTTGTTGCTCCAGAAAATCTTTTACAGCTTTATCTCTCCCCGTTTGTGTTTTGTATTCTTCAATCCGTCCGGGATTTAAAATGCTTCTGCAATCAAACACAAATCCTCCGCCATTATCCGTTTCATCGGGAGGTATGCCGGTTGATTTATAAGAGAAGCTGCTGATACGCACCACAAGTGCGGTTTCTTCCGTTGCTTTCGGTGGTTCAAAGCGATGAATTACTTCATCCTGCACCATCAACCCAAGTATGCGTTCAAATTCCGATAGCTTAATCCCTACATTCCGGTTACTCAAAAACCATTTGAGATTTCGTAAGGCTAATGGTATGCTGGTTAAGAAATGTGCTTTACGTTCAAACAATCCTCGGAAACCATAAGCACCCAGCACCTGTAACAAACGGATCAACACATAACCATTGTACTGACTTACAAATCTTGTACGGTCAATTTCTTTCTGCAATACATTCTCCACGCAATCCATGTAATACTCCAACAGGCTGTTCTTCCATTCATCAGGTAATTCTGCTTTTGCCTGCCAAAGTAAGGAAGCCACATCATACTGCACAGCTCCTTTCATGCCTCCCTGGTAATCGATGAAATGTACCTTTCCTTCTTTCACCATTACATTCCTGCTTTGAAAATCACGGAACATAAAATATTTATGATCCACACGTGTGAGATAAATACTCAGATCTTCAAAATCTTCAATCAGCTTTTCTTTATCGTAAGGGATTTTTAATGTATCGAAAAAGTAATACCTGAAATAAAGCAGGTCAGAAACGATGGCCTGCCGTCCAAACTCTCTTGAAGTAATGCACCAATCGTAATTAAAATCTTTATGCCCTTTAATCTGCAGGTGTGCAAGTTGCTGCAGACTTTGTTTAAACAAACCATATACATGTTCATTATAACCATGTTGCTCCAGTTCGTTCAACAAGGAAATATCTCCAAAATCTTCCTGCAGGTAAATGGTCTCATCTTCATTTACCGCATAAATAGAAGGCACCGGGCAACCTCTCTGCTGAAAATGTTTACTGAACTGAAGAAAGGTTTGATTTTCTTTTATGTTTTTACTGGTTGTTGCAATACAAACAACAGGTCCGGTAACACGATAATAAACCCGGTCACTTCCGCTCTGCGGCACTTTGTCGATGCTTTCGGGCGCAGCCCCAAACGTTGCAGTATATAAAGCAGCAACCTGTTCCAATGTTTCTTGCATATAAATTGATTGCGGTAAAAGTAAATGAAAATGAAAAGACAGCAAACGTCTCAATTAAAATACACTTTGCTTTAATTGCTGTTTTCTACATTTCGCAGAATTAGTTTTCAGTAGTGCTGTAAATTTTTTAATTTCAACATACACAATCAAACTAACTACAGATGATTAACCTGAAACATTTCCTCGCAGCAGTTCTTCTGTTGCTGTTCGCCCCGGTATTTGCTCAAAAACAAACAGTTCGAGGTAAAGTAACCGATAAAAGCGGCAACCCGCTTGAAGATGTATCGGTGCTCATCAAATCAACAAGAACAGGAACCGCCACCGATAAGGATGGCAATTTCAGTATTGAAGCAGCAGCAACCGATGTGCTGGTGTTCAGTATTGTTGGTTATAAAACAGTAGAAGAACGGGTTGGAACGAACTCTTCTATGAATATCACACTCGAAAGCAGTTCTTCCGACCTCACAGAATTAGTATTGGTGGGCACCAGAAGGCTCGGTCGTGTAAAAACAGAAACACCTGTTCCTGTTGACGTGGTGAACATCGGTCAGGCAGCATTGCCTACTGCAAGAATGGATGTAACATCTATTCTTAATTACGCAGCTCCTTCATTCAACTATAACAAACAAAGTGGTAGTGATGGTGCCGATCATATTGATCTGGCAACATTGCGTGGTCTTGGTCCCGATCAAACATTGGTGCTCATCAATGGCAAACGTCGTCATCAAACAGCATTTATTGCGGTGTTTGGTACAAGAGGCCGTGGTAATTCAGGAACTGATCTGAGTGCCATTCCTGTTGGCGCCATTGATCGTGTGGAAGTGTTGCGTGATGGTGCTTCTGCACAGTATGGTTCTGATGCCATTGCAGGTGTAATCAATATTATATTGAAAGAAACAGTAAATAAATTCAATGCAAACATTGGTTACAGTGGTTACTACGACAAAAAATACAATCCGCATTTTAAGAAAGAACAAAACCTGTATGTACACGATGGTGCTGTTGATGGGAATACTTTTTCTGTGAATGCCAACTATGGTTTCAAAGTTGGAGAAAAAGGTTTCATTAATCTTACCGGTAATTTCTTAAGCCAGGGAAAAACATATCGGCAGGCGTTAGAGACAAATGAGAATAGCGCTGATTTTATGTACACAAATATTTACCGCCGAGGACATGGTGATGGTTCGCTCACTGCAGGTGGTGGATTTTTAAATGCAGAAATTCCCATCGCAGGTAAAACCAGTTTTTATGCCTTTGGTGGATATAACGGAAAGAAATCGGATGCTTATGCGTTTACCCGTAACTGGAGCGCAAGACCGGAACGTTTCCCCACTGATAATAACTGGAAGTTGATTTATGTTCCATCGATCATGAAAGTAACAGCTGATGATACAACCTTCAGCCCGCACATTCAAACCAATGTAAATGATTTTTCCATGGCAGCAGGTGTAAAAGGAATTTCAAATGGTGGATTGAACTGGGATATCAGCAATACATTTGGCCGTAATAATTTTCATTTCTATGGCGATAAAACATTCAATGCTTCATTAGGGCCCAATCAAACACATTTTGATGATGGTGGTTTTAACTTCTTACAAAATACGGTGAATGCTAATTTCAGTAAAGAGCTGAATGCAAAAACAAATCTTGCCTTTGGTGTTGAGTATCGTTATGAGCGTTACAGTTTATATGCTGGTGAAGAAGGATCATACAAAAATTTCAGCCCCAATAAATTTTTTACTGATTCTAATGGTGATGATATTTATGTGGCTGGTGGTGCGCAAGGTTTTCCAGGCTACCAACCTACGGATGAAGTTGTAGCGAAGCGATCGGTACTTGGCGCTTATGGCGATATGGAATTTGATATCACAAATAATTTCTTAGTAACCATTGCAGCACGTTTTGAAAACTACAGCGACTTTGGTTTCACACATAACTATAAAGTAGCAACACGTTTAAAGCTGGCGCCAACATTTAACCTGCGTGGTTCTTTCAGCACAGGTTTCCGTGCACCTTCTTTGCAACAGATCAATTTCAGTTCAACATTCACAACGGTACAGGGCGGCAATATTGCAGAAGTAAAAATTGCACCTAATTATAGTGAACTGGCAAAATTGGCGGGGATTCCTGATCTCACACAGGAAAAGAGTACCAATGCAAGTTTAGGTTTTACCTGGAAACCAGTGAGCGACTTCAGCATCACCATTGATGGATACTTGGTAAAAGTAAAAGACCGTGTTGTGTTAAGCGGACAGTTTGATGCATTTGATTCTAACCTCGATCCAACTTTAGCTGCACGATTACAGGCATTGAATGTGAGCTATGCTCAGTTCTTTGCCAATGCAGTAAATACAACTAATAAAGGAATTGATGTGGTAATGGAATATAACAAACGCTGGG
>JAKFDY010000016.1:0-27473 GCA_036675885.1 Lacibacter sp.
TTCTCATCGTCGATAATTAAAATATTGCTCATACTGTTTAACAGATTCTTTTATGGATATTTTTTCGAATTGCTTCAAAGCTAACCAAAAACCATGCAAGTATGTATGCAGCTGCTTTTTTCTTTCTTACTGCTGGCTTTGTATTAACACTGCCTTATCATGCAGAGAATATAACCAACGAACATACCCACCCAAAACAAATAAAAGAAATTCCATTGCCTGATGGTTATGAACGATTGCAATTACCGGAAAGCAGTTTTGGTTATTTTCTCCGTCAACAATCATTAAGGAGCGATAAAACAGTTTACCTCTACAATGGCCAACCCAAGTACAATCAAACTGCACAATATGCAGTGCTGGACATATCTGTTGGAAACAAAGACCTGCAACAATGTGCCGATGCAGTTATGCGGTTACGCGCCGAATACTTAAAGCAACAACAAAAGCCAATTTGCTTTGCAGACAATTCCAGTAAGAAATATTGCTGGGAACAATATAAACATCGGGGCTGGCAAGCTTACCTGGAAACCGTGTTTGGCATGTGCGGCACTATTTCACTTGAAAAGGAATTAAAAGCAAAGGATTGGACAAACTTAGCCGTGGGCGATGTGCTGATAAAAGGCGGTTCACCCGGCCATGCAGTGATTGTAATGGACGTTGCAAAGCACAAAGCCTCAGGCAAACTTATCTTCCTGCTGGCCCAAAGTTATATGCCGGCACAGGATATTCATGTGCTTCAGAATTTGAATGATAAAAAGCTAAGTCCGTGGTATCGAGAGCCTTTGGTCGACAAACTAGTTACACCTGAATGGATATTCTACGCCGCTCAACTACGTACCTGGCGTTAAAATAGCTTCGGTAATTACCGAAATAAAATACAGGTTTTCTCCGATTGTTTTTGAATGGGATGATGACTACTTTTGATATGTACCAAAAAACCAATCCCTATGAAGTTAAGTTCAATCTCTACGCAGCCGGCCTGGAAGATCGCTGTTAAGATTTCAGCATTGGGCCTTTCGCTTGTATGTATCACTTACGGCTTTGTCTGGTTGCTTTTAAGCACCCTGCGTTTGTTCGTTGAAGGACTGATGCCTTAGTGTGTATACTCAGTACCCACACTATTGTAATTCCGCAATGCGGCTGACTCCCCTTTGCTTAAAAAAAGAAAGCCGGATAGAAATCCAGCTTCGTTTAAAATCCAATATCCTATGAAAAACCGTAGCAAATATGCTGCAATTCTTTTGAATAAAAAATTATACGGACATTTATTTGTCCAGTAATGCAAAAAGCCGATCAAATTGACCGGCTTTAAAGCTTTTATTTCGAATAACTTACTTCTTCATGTACATCACTTCTTTCACCAGCTTCACCGTGCGGGGTACATCGGGCAGGTAACCACCAACTAATGTTGGCGCATAGTGCATTGGAGCATCTGCACTGGTAATACGGCGAATCGGTGCATCAAGGTAGTCAAACCCTTCTTTTTGAATGCGATAAGCAATTTCAGATGAAATTGAAGCGAAAGGCCATTGTTCTTCTACAATCACCAGGCGATTTGTTTTCTTAACGCTCTCAAGAATGGTGAACCAATCCAACGGACGGATAGTGCGGAGATCGATCACCTCAGCTTCAATGCCTTCTTTTGCCAGTTCTTCAGCAGCATTAAGCGCCACTTTCATCATCTTATTGTAAGAAACAATTGTTACATCACGACCGGGACGTTTGATATCAGCTTTACCGATTTCAACAATGTACTCACCTTCTGGCACTTCACCCTTATCACCATAACACACTTCACATTCCATAAAAACAACCGGATCATCATCACGGATAGCCGCTTTTAATAAGCCCTTTGCATCATATGGATTGGAGGGAGAAATCACTTTCAAACCCGGGATATTTGCATAATAACTTTCAAATGCAGTTGAGTGTTGAGCACCCAGCTGACCAGCAGAACCATTTGGTCCACGGAAAACGATAGGGCAACCCACCTGTCCGCCGCTCATTGCCAGCATTTTTGAAGCAGTATTAAGGATCTGGTCCAATGCCAATGCAGCAAAGTTCCATGTCATAAACTCAACGATGGGGCGCAAACCATTTTGTGCAGCACCTACCGCAACAGCAGCAAATCCAAGTTCAGAAATGGGCGTATCAATCACACGCTTTTCACCAAACTCATCGAGCATACCCTGGCTTACTTTGTAGGCACCGTTGTATTCGGCAACTTCTTCACCCAGCAAAAAAACTTTCTCGTCTCTGCGCATTTCCTCTTGCATGGCTTCACGCAATGCTTCACGCATGGCAATTGTTCTCATTGAAATAGCTTTGTTTTTAAAGTGGGGCAAATTTATTGATAGAAGGCCAAACACCCAAAACTGATTCAAACAGCTTCTATTAAATAAATTGCATATGGTTATACCGCTCTTAAATTGAAAACACTTAAAGCTACTTTTATTGGCGGCATAATACGATTCTGCAATTTTTCAGACGCTTTTTTTTTACTGTTTTATAAATTGTTGGGTATTATTTGCAAATTCTCACCTTACTTTATCTTTCTTAAAATTTATTTTGCTTGAAAACGATTCTTGTATTTGGTGCAGGCAAATCTGCAACGGTTTTAATTGACTATCTGAAAACAACTGTTAGCGAAAAAAACTGGAAACTGATTGTAGCAGATGCAAATGCTGAACAGGCAAGAGCAAAGTTGGGTGATGCTCCCAATACCGAAGCGATTGAAGTAAATGTGACCGATGCGGATGAACGCCGAATGCTCATCGAATCATCAGATATTGTCATTTCCCTCCTGCCTCCTTTTTTGCATATTCATGTGGTGAAAGATTGTGTTGCTGTTGGACGAAACCTGCTTAACGCATCATATGTTGATGATTCTATCAGAAACCTGGAGGCAGAAATAAGAAGCAAAGAATTATTGTTCGTATGTGAGATGGGGCTCGATCCCGGTATTGATCACATGAGTGCTATGCAATTGTTTGATGAAATAAGAACAAAAGGTGGAAACATTACTTCGTTTAAATCGCATTGCGGCGGATTAGTTGCACCGGAGAGTGATGATAATCCCTGGCATTATAAAATAAGCTGGAACCCACGCAATATTGTAATGGCGGGCCATGCAGGTGCTTCTTATAAAGAAAATGGTCACCTGGTACAGAAAACATACAATGAAGTATTTGAGAACTGTAAAGAAATAGTGGTTGATGAGTTGCCGGCTTTTGCATGGTATCCCAACCGTGATTCACTTAGTTATATGCCCTTGTATGGGTTGGAAAATTCCACAACGTTTATCCGCACAACCTTACGCTATGCCGATTTCTGTAAAGGCTGGGATGTAATTGTTGATCTTGATCTTACCAATGAACAGGATCATGCATTGGTGAGCAAATGCAAAATACACGGCGATTGGTTAAGCGCAAAGCTTCAGCAAATTGAAGGCAGGGAGTTAAGCCTGCGTATGTATCTTGAATTGTATGTAAAAGAAGCTGATCATGATATTATACTTGAACAATTTGCCTTTCTTGCATTAGAAAGTGATGAACCCTTGCCTGCAACAGTTAAATGCAGTGCCGATATTCTGCAACAAAAAATTGAACAGAAACTTGCATTACAACCAACCGATAAAGACATGATTGTAATGTTGCATGAAATTGAATATGAACTGAACGGTGAAACAAAAACAATCAACAGCAGTTTAGTAGTGAAAGGTGAAGATAGTTTACGCACTGCAATGGCGAAAACAGTTGGCCTGCCATTGGGTATTGCTGCCAAACTGATCCTTGAAGGAAAAATAAAGCTGAAGGGCTTACATATTCCTACACGTAAAGAAATTTATGAACCTGTGCTGGAAGAACTAAAACAACACGGCATTGTATTTAAAGAGAAGAGAAGTTAGGATGTTTTATCAAGTGCGTCCCTTTCTACATCCAGAAGTTCGTATTCCTTGTTTGCAAGAATGAGTTTGCCGCATTTATAAACCTGTACCCAATAAACAATAAAGCACACAAACCAACCAAAAGTGGCGACAGTCTTTAACTCATCGAAAGGAATCAGTGATAAAAAATAAAATAACGCAGTAACAATACCGGCAGCACGGGTTGGATACAACTCTTTGTGAGTTACCTGCAACCTATCGTACTCTGCCGCAAATGAAGCCGACAACCGATTTACTACAACAAACCACCAGTAAAGATTAAAGAATGGTATAAGTTGAAACCACAGATCCTTTAAACCTATTCTCCTGTTTTCTTCAGATACAGCTTTCAAGGCTTTTTGCTGACTTAATAAAAACAACACTGTTATCAGAAGCAGTATAATAACACTGATAATGGGCCAGACATAAATGCTGTAATTGATCAATTCTGATATCATAGTAATACGTAATCAAATTAGTTTAATGGGTGGAATAAAAACGTTTATTTCACATCCACCAAAAAACTTCCCAGATCAACTACATCTCCCTCTCCCATTCTGAACTGCTGCAAATCTTCAATACTCAGTTCTTCCAATACTTTGGTGGTATAAACGGGCTTCCCGTTTTTCATGATTATAAAATAAAAATCCGGCCGTGCTTCATTAAATGCGGCATCGTTCACAAATGCATCATGTGCAAAAGCAATACGTATGTGGCCGTCAGCATCCAACCTGCTTTCACCTAAGAAATCATCATCTGCAATATCACGGTCATAAAGTCGCACGGTAAAATCATCGCCATGTAAAGGAGCATCATCACCCTTTTCAATAAAACGGGCGGTAACGATAAGATCGGGCTCTTTGTTTAGTGTAAAATCGCTCATAGTGCATTTTTGTTTGGGTAAACAATGTGGTGGAATACAGTATTTTTACACGGTTACATAACTCATGCCGCATAAAAGCGCCACATTATAAATATACTTTCTTTTTACAATTGCTCCTTTGCTTTTTTCTTGTTTCTGCAAACAACAGCTGCGGCAGAAAACAAGTGATGTCTTCATCATCAAATAAAGAAAAATTGACAATTGATGAGCCCCGGTTACTTTATCTCACGATTGAATCCATCATTGATTCTATAACAGGTAACCCAAACATGAAGATCATACAGCAACAGTTGGTAAACGGACAATTAAAAGGAGTTGCTGATCCTGAATCAAAACCCGGCAATTGGCAAATATCTCTCCTCGATAAAAAAGGCAAACGTGTCGATTCACTCATTATAGAAGACCCTCACCTTCAGGATGTGGAAATCCCAAACGATAAAGGAGAGTTTGAAACAAGGAAAATTCGTTACATCAGAACGGAGGTACCATTCAGGTTCAACTACTCTTCATCTGTAAAAGAAATTGAAGTAATAGAGATTACAGGAGATTTGAAAAATATACCGCTCTTTCGTTCATTGCTGATTTTCTAAGTTTTAACCAGATGCAATTGCTTATCAAACTGCAATAAAAAAGCACAAAGAAAACTCTTTGTGCTTTGTATAATAATCGATACTTCGACTTCGCTCAGTATCGTTCAACCCCCCTTCGACTACGCTCCGGATTTTTAATCATCCAGCTTCAATACTGCCAAGAAAGCTTCCTGCGGCACTTCCACGTTACCGATCTGGCGCATACGCTTCTTACCTTCTTTCTGTTTTTCCAGGAGTTTACGTTTACGGCTGATATCACCACCATAACATTTTGCAGTTACATCTTTGCGCATGGCGCTGATGGTTTCACGTGCTACAACCTTTGCACCAATAGCTGCTTGTATAGCAATCTGGAATTGCTGACGGGGAACTAACTCCTTCAGCTTTTCACAAAGCTTGCGACCAAACTCCTGTGCACGGCTGCGATGGATCAATGCACTCAAAGCATCCACTTTATCGCCATTCAACAATACATCCATTTTAATGATGTCTGCGTCACGATAACCAATCGGATGATAATCGAACGATGCATAACCACGGGTTTGTGATTTCAATTTATCATAAAAATCAAATACGATCTCTGTCAACGGCATTTCAAACATCAGCTCCACACGTGTTGGCGTAAGATAGCTTTGATTGATAAGGATACCTCGTTTGCCCAAACAAAGCGTCATGATATTACCAATATAATCGGGCTTGGTAATGATCTGTGCTTTAATAAAAGGTTCTTCAATCCTGTCCATGGCTGTTGGTTCAGGCATTTGGGTTGGATTGTTCACCTGTATTTTTTCACCACGTGTGGTGTATGCAATAAAACTTACGTTGGGTACAGTGGTGATCACTGTTTGATTGTACTCCCTCTCCAAACGCTCCTGGATAATTTCCATGTGCAGCAAACCAAGGAAGCCGCAACGGAAACCAAAGCCAAGGGCTTGCGATGTTTCCAATTCAAACGTTAATGAGGCATCGTTCAACTGCAGCTTATCCATGCAATCACGCAACTCTTCAAAATCTTCTGTTACCACAGGGAAGATACCGGCAAACACCATCGGCTTCACTTCCTGGAAACCCTGGATAGGTTCCTGTGTAGGATTAGCCGCCAATGTAATGGTATCACCCACTTTTACTTCTTTCGCATTTTTTACACCGGTAATGATATAACCCACATCGCCACAAGTCACTTCTTTTTTCTCCGTCATCTTCAGTTTCAAAATACCAATCTCAGTAGCATCGTATTCCTGCCCGGTACTTACAAACTTTACCTTATCGCCTTTCCTGATTTTTCCGTTACGGATGCGGTAGTAAACAATTACACCACGAAAACTATTGAACACACTATCAAAGATCAACGCTTGTAAAGGCTCATCGGGTTTACCAACAGGCGGCGGAATACGTTCAACAATTGCTTCCAGAATTTCTTCAATACCAATACCTGCACGACCGCTGGCTAATAAAATTTCTTCAGGTTTACAACCGATCAATTCAACGATCTGGTCTTTTACTTCCTCAATCATCGCACCGTCCATATCAATTTTGTTGATCACGGGAATGATCTCGAGGTTATTATCAATTGCTAAGTATAAATTCGAAATGGTTTGCGCCTGGATACCCTGCGCCGCATCAACCAGCAACAAAGCACCTTCACAGGCAGCCAGTGCACGGCTCACTTCATAGCTGAAGTCAACGTGACCGGGTGTATCGATCAGGTTCAGGATATATTCCTGACCGTCTTTGTGTTTGTAATTGATCTGGATGGCGTGACTCTTGATCGTAATGCCTTTTTCACGTTCCAGGTCCATATCGTCCAGTACCTGGTCCATCATATCACGGTCGCTGATGGTGCCTGTGGTTTGTAATAAACGATCAGCCAGGGTACTTTTTCCGTGGTCAATATGCGCAATGATGCAAAAATTCCTGATATTCTTCATTAATTCTCCTTCGATTTCAAGGCGGCAAAGATAGGTGAATTAGGCGAGCGGAAAGCTATGCGTTGCCGTTGGGGATAAAGACAAGAAAGGCAATGATGAGACGGGCTTATGAAGCTATGTGGAGCGGCGGTTGCGTCGCACTTGTACAGTTGTGCCGTGAGTCACCTGCTTTCTGGAATTTGTTAGAACGAAAACAAAAAGTTGGCAAATTGCCAACCATTGGTTAATTTGCATTGAATTCCAATTCTAAGAAAGACAAGGTTCATTAATTTTTAATGAGTCAATTTTTTCCTAATCAAAATTCCAAAAGAAGCTGTTCAATTTACTTAGAACTAAAAGCTCTTTATTGATTATTAGAACAAACTTGACCAGAAAAAAAAATTAATGAATTATGCAAATCGTTTATTTAGAAAAACTCAATCAATTCGGTAAAAAACATGCGAATGCAAGAAAGAGTTTAGCTACATGGAAAGTTACAACAGAGGAAGCTGTTTGGAAAACCAAGCAGGATGTACTCAAAGATTTTCCAAGAGCTAAAATGATCGCAAATAATAGGGCAAGATTTGAAATAGTACATAATATTTATAGATTGATTGGATTTATAGATTACGAAGACCAGGTAGTCGAAGTTCGTTTTATTGGCACTCATACTGAGTACGGCAGAATTGACCCTACAACTATTTAATTATAATAATTATGAAACAGTGGTTTTTAATTGACAGCAGGGCTGAATACAAGAAAGCTACTGAACGCTACGAAGAAATCCGAGAAGCTAAAAAGGGCAGTGACGAACACAAAGAAAAATTGCTTTTAGCTTTTCTCATCAATCAATACGAAGAAAAACAATGGAGCATCCCTCCTGTTGATCCAATTGAAATGATCAAAATAAGAATGGAAGACTTTGGCTATACAGCCAGCGATCTTGCCAAAGAATACGGCGACAAAGGTACCATCAGCAAAGTGCTCAATTACAAGCAACCGCTTTCACTCACAATGATCAGGAAGTTCAGTAAACTACTTCGTATTCCAACTGATGCATTGACGAAAGAATATGAATTGCAATCCTGATACTGTTGCAGCCTCCCATCAAAATAAGATCACTCGTACAGTTATTCGATCTGTTACCGGAAAATGAACGCATCATCACCGATGTGCTTCGGCAGATCATTCTCGACAACCTGCCCTCTTATTGCAAAGAAAAAATATCATTCAACGTTCCTTATTTCTATGGGCAGAAGGGGATCTGCATTGTTTGGCCTGCCACCATTCCAAGAGGTGGTATCAAAAAAGGCGTGCTGCTTGGGTACTGGTATGGTAACCGGTTAATTGATGCTGACCAATACCTCACACATGGCACCAACAAACAGATCTTTTATAAGATCTTTCAATCGCCGGAAGAAATTGATGAACGTCCTATCGTTAAACTATTGCATGAAGCTATCCAGCTTGATCGGCAGTGGAAGCAATAATTTTTCTGCATATATTCATGTAACAAAACATCTACATGAAAAATTACATTTCTGTTCTATTAATTGCATTCATCCTCCCGGCCTGTGCTAACGAGCCAATAACAAATGAAGTGAATGCTTCGTCAACAGATTCAACAAAGTTTGCTGCAACCAGCACCCGGATTGATGGAACATCGATGCAAGCAGACAGTCTAACACAAAAAATTATTCAACTTGCAACTGCCGCAAAAGTTACAGGGCTTGCAGTTTCCATTTTCAATAACAACGAAGTAGTTTATCAAAAAGCATTTGGTTACAAAAATTTTGAAAAGAAAGATACGCTCACAACATCTACTGTTTTTTATGGCGCTTCATTAAGTAAGATGGCGTTTGCTTATATCGTGATGCAATTAGTTGAAGAAGGCGTTTTGCATTTAGATACTCCTCTTCAACGTTATCTTAAACAACCATTACCCGATATTAAATTTGAAAAAGACTGGAGAGGCTTTGCCGATATAAAAGCCGATGACCGTTACAAGTTAATTACAGCACGTATGTGTCTTTCGCACACAACCGGATTTCCCAATTGGCGATTCCTCACAGATAAAGGCCTGGATGAAAACGGGAAATTATTTTTTCAATCAGATCCCGGGACCCAATACAGCTACTCCGGCGAAGGATTACACCTGCTGCAATTTGTGATTGAACAGATCACCGGAAAAGGCCTGGAAGAAATGGCAAGAAAGAAATTGTTTGATCCGTTGGGTATGACCATGACCAGCTATGTATGGCAACGGCGGTTTGAAAACAAGTATTGCAATGGTCATAGTGCTACACAGGAAGTGTTGGGAAAAGACAAAGAAGATGAAGCAGGTGGTGCAGGAAGCATGGAAACAACACCTGAAGATTATTCGAAATTCCTGGTTGCCTTTATGAAACATCAACTGATCAGAGATTCTACATTCAATGAAATAACCAGGCAACAGATCAGGATCAAAAGCAAACAGCAATTCGGTCCTGGCAGAAAACTTGATACAGATGAGTTTGATAACATTAACCTGGGTTATGGATTAGGTTGTGGTTTCTTAGAATCACCGTATGGAAAGGGGATTTTTAAAGAAGGGCATGGCGATGGGTTTCAGCATTATTTTATTTTCTTTCCCGATAAAAAAACCGGGGTACTGATCATGACCAACAGTGATAATGGTGAAAGTATTTTTAAGGAATTACTGGAGATCACAATTGCAGATACATTTACACCATGGCAGTGGGAAAACTATTTGCCGTATAATTATCGGGGAAATTAAGCGTTGCTTCTTACCTTCCATCTTTCCAAAAAAAATCAAACAAGCATGAGAAGCGTTTCCCTTTTTACATCCTTTCTTTTTTTCTCAGCCTCCTTACTGGCGCAAAAGAAACCAACTGTAACCAAAGATGATCAGTTAAAAACACAGGTATCAACTTCCATACAAGCTGGTTATGATCAATACAAGACCATGGCCTTTCAAATATGGGATTATGCCGAAGTTGGTTATAAAGAAGTAAAGAGCACTGCGCTCCTGCAACAAACCTTAAAAGATAATGGCTTTACAGTTGAAGCTGGTGTAGCAGGTATGCCAACAGCGTTTGTTGCAACATATGGCAGCGGCAGCCCGGTGATTGCTATTCTTGCTGAGTTTGATGCATTGCCCGGTTTATCACAAACCAATGCGCCTGAAAAAACAAGTGCAGGTAAAGATGCGGGACATGCATGTGGTCATCATTTGTTTGGCGTGGCATCTGTTGCATCGGGTATTGCCATTAAAAAATTAATTGAAGAAAAAAAGTTTACCGGCACCATTAAAGTATTTGGTTGTCCTGCCGAAGAAGGTGGCAGCGGTAAAGTGTATTTGGTGAGAGCAGGATTATTTAAAGATGTTGATGTGGCAATACATTGGCATCCCGGAAATGATAATGGCGTAACAATGACGAGTGCATTGGCAAACATGAGTGCTAAGTTTCGCTTTCGTGGCATTTCTGCACATGCAGCAGCATCGCCTGAACGTGGCCGTTCTGCATTGGATGGTGTGGAAGCAATGAATAATATGGTGAACATGATGCGTGAACATATTCCGCAGGAAACACGTATTCATTATGTAATTACCAATGGCGGTAAAGCGCCCAACGTAATTCCTGATTTTGCAGAAGTATATTATTATGTACGTCATCCAAAAAGAGACCAGGTGCAAAGTATTTTCAACCGGGTTGTAAATGCAGCAAATGGCGCAGGACTTGGTACCGATACAAAAATGGAATTTGAAATGATCGGTGGCACACATGATCTGTTACTCAACAGAACATTGGCTGAAGTGATGCAGAAAAACTTAGAAAAAACTGGTGGCGTGCAATACACTGCTGCGGAAGTTGAATTTGCCAATAAAATTCAAACAACATTTGGTTTCCCCGCTCCTCCTGTTGCAAATGCAGGTATTGTAAAGCCGTTGAAAATAGAAATGGACGCCGGCGGTGGCAGTACCGATGTGGGTGATGTAAGTTATGCAGTACCAACAGTGGGTTTGCGTTCTGCAACCTGGGTGCCCGGCACAGCGGCGCATAGCTGGCAGGCTGTTGCATGTGGTGGTACTGAGATTGGCACAAAGGGAATGATGGTATCGGCCAAAACAATGGCGATGACAGCTATTGATCTGTTTCTTCATCCCGAACTAATTGAAAAAGCAAAAGCAGAATTTAAGCAACAGGTTGGTACTTATCAATACAAAGCATTACTGGGCGACCGTAAACCTGCGTTAAATTACAGGGATTAAAAGATATACTTCAACTTAAGTATGCCATACTTCTTATACTTTCTGAGCGTAAGAAACAGATAGATAAGTATGGCATACTTTTCTGCACATTCATTTATCTTGCGGCACTTTAGCTAATTGCAATTCATGTTTACATTTACCGATTCAAGTCTTGAAGCGCTTTCCGTACACTATATCGACCAGGAAGGACAAACTGTTTTAACCGAAGAAGGTTTTTCGTTGGCCGATACGGATCTGCGTGATCTGCTCAGTCGATTCTTCTTAACTGCATTTAAAGAAGAACAGCAATACCAGTTTGTACACGAAACAGATTTAAAGTACAACGAAATGTATGCGTATTGCAAAGCAATATTTCAAAAACCAAACAGTTTGCATGAGCAATCAGTGGCAATGGCAAAACATCTTGCTGCTGCAAGTACGCATCCCGGCATTAAGCCAGGCGAACTATTCACCGCTTATTTTAAAAACTTACGTTTCGGAGATAAAACTGTTGATGGCATTGTACTCATCAAAGCAGAAAACAAGAAAGATTTTCTGTTGGTTGATCTCATGCGTGACCAACTGGATATTCAATCAAAAAAAGGACTTGATCCAAACAAAGCAGACAAAGCTTGTGTAATTCTCAATACAGAATCGGAAGATGGGTATCGACTGTTTTTGATCGACCATACCAATAAAGGCAACGAGGCTGTTTACTGGAAAGAAGATTTTTTAGGCGTGAAAGAATGTGCTGATAGTTTTGCCTTCACGAAAAACTTTTTATCAGTCGCAAAAGAATTTATTGTGAATAATATGCCAGCTTCATTTGAAACATCTAAGGCAGATCAGGCAGGATTGTTAAATAAATCGGTTGCTTATTTTAAAGAGAATGAGAATTTCAATATCAATAATTTTCAGGAAGCAGTATTCCAGGAACCGGAATTGATTGAATCGTTTCAGCAATTTGGTTCATCGTATTTGCATGAACACAATATGGAAATTGCTGATTCATTTGCTATCTCCGCCTCTGCTGTAAAAAAACAGGCACGGGTGTTTAAAAGCGTGATTAAACTTGATCGTAACTTCCATATTTACATTCATGGTAACCGTGAATTAATTGAACAGGGTTATGATGAAGTAACCGGCAAGCGGTTTTACAAAATTTACTTCGACCAGGAAATGTAAATTGCATCTTCTTTAAAACAACGCATATGATTGCAATAGCCACAACAGAAGATATTCCTCAAATTGTTCAACTGCTCAACAGTGCTTACCGTGGTGAAGGTTCAAAAAAAGGCTGGACAACAGAAGCTGATCTGATTGCAGGTGAACAACGTACTGATATTGCAACAGTAAAGGAAGTGATGAATCAACCTGGCAGTATTATCCTTAAATACACAAATGAAGAGGGTGAGATCATCGGCACTGTAAATCTTCAGCAACATGAACGTGGTCTCTACCTTGGCATGTTTGCTGTTTCACCTGTGCTGCAAGGCGGCGGCATTGGCAAACAGTTATTGAAAGCAGCTGATGAGTATGCAAAAGAAGTTAGCGTTGCAACTATTTATATGTCGGTGGTATCTGTTCGCAAAGAATTAATCGATTGGTACAAACGGCATGGTTACGCCGAAACAGGTGAGCGTAAACCATTTGTGGAAGATGAGGTTACAGGCAAGCACCTGCAAAAGCTTGAATTTATAACTTTGGAAAAAAATATTTAAGGGATTCGCTTATTTTCGTGGAAACTTACTACTTATGGATTTACATCAACAATTTGAACAGGCTGTAGCCGACAGCAAAGAACTCAGCGAAAAACCAAGTAACGATACACTGCTTCAACTCTATTCACTTTACAAACAGGCAAGCGAAGGTGATATAAATATTGATGCTCCTTCTAATCCATTTGATTTTGTAGCCAAGGCTAAATACGAAGCATGGGATGCATTGAAAGGTAAGACCAAAGAAGCCGCTATGCAGGAGTATATTGAACTTGTTTCAAAACTGAAATCCTGATTTACTTTTTCGTCAACAGATCCTGGTACCATTCCACTAACTGTTTACCGATAATATGTTCACCAAACTGATTAGCTGCTGTTGCAGCTATTTCTGTTTTATTATACTTTATTTTCTGTTGAAGAAAATCTTCCAAAGTATTTGCCAACGCTGTTATATCGCTGGGAGCGATCAAAACACCATTCGATAAATTAATCAGTTCGGATATTCCGCCAACATCCGACGAAATAACCTGCACACCGCAACACAACGCTTCATTGATCACACAAGGAAGGTTTTCATAATTACTAAAATGCACAAGTGCATCTGCTGAACGCACACATTCTGCAACAGCGGGATATGATAATGTTCCTTTCCAGCTTACTTGATCAGTAATTCCGAGTTGTTCAGCCAGTGCTTTATTTTCTTTCAGCAGAGGGCCCACAAACCACATTTCCCAATGAATATTTTTTTCTTTTAGCGCTGCCAATGCATATAAAATGCCTTCAACATTCTTTAATGGATGCATCATTGATACATGAATGAATCGTGGACGATCATTCTTATTTTCTGCAGGATAGAAAACTGTTGTATCAACAACGTTACGTATGAGTTTTGCTTGTTTGATGTTGAACAAAGAACTTAAACGTTTCAGTAACCAATCAGAAACTGAACTTACAGCAGCCGCTTCTTCAAATGATTGTTTTGTAACAAACCTGAAGTAGCGGTTGCGGCTGAAATAATTCTCCGGTATATGTTCAAAATAAGCCGAGCTATGTTCTGTAACAACAAATGGTATTTTATATTCTTTCTTAACCTGCACAGCAATAGCACCAGCCTTAACCGGCACATGCAGGTGAATAAGATCAGGCTTGCCGTTTTTGCTGATGTAATCAGCAATCAGTTTTTTATATAACGATTGATATTGTTTATTGAAGAGAAGCTTTTGTAAAAAGCTGATTGTTGTTTTTGGCAATGGCAAAAAGTAAACGGACGAATGTAACTGACCCTGCTGCTTTTCTTCTGTTCGTAAACTTGTTTCGTTTTTAAGGAAGTTGAAATTCTGTACAACATGTATTACATCAACCTGCATGTGCAACGACAATGCTTTTGCCTGGCGCTCAATAAAATCACCATCATAAGGATCGGTACTGTGCGGATACCAGCTGCAAAGCCAGAGTACTTTCATGATACATCTGTTTTACGTGAAGATATTTTTTCCATCAGCAACTTATAAAAAAGCTGTCCGTCTTTTTTCCGGAAGAAAAGAAAATCAGCAAAACGACTTTTGTATTCTTTGCGATGCATCAATAAAATAAAGCTCATATAACAGATATAACCAATGCTGCTCACAATGGCTGCGCCGGTGATACCAAAGCGTGGGATCACGAGCATATCGCCAACAATGATGGTGGTAAGTGCAATCAGGTTCCCTTTAAAATTTACGCTCAATACTTTTTTGCCACTATAATAGGCTGCCAGCAAATGAATAACTGAATACGAAAGAATGGCCGGCACCAGCAATACAAAAGGCAAGTACATATTGCTGAATGTTTCACCAAATACAAATGGGAATAACCAATAGCCAACAGCAACCAATCCGAAACAAGCAATACAATAAAATAAAATCAATCCACGTGAAAGCAATTGCATTTTTTCATTCATCTCTTCTCTCCTGCCCGATGCCGTCATCGGAAAAACTACCGCTGCAAGAATAGATGGAACAATAAAGAACAGTTGCGCCAGTTTACATGCCTGTATGTAATTTCCCAGATCGGCATCAGTACAATATTTGTTCACGAACCAGTAATCGATCCTGTACATTAAAAAAGTCATTGAGTTTGTTACAACAGCGATCAATGCAAATGAAAGGAATGGCTTGATGAGCTCTTCAGGAATGCGTTTCAAATCACTTAATTTGAAATAACGAAACAAGAAAGCGATCATCAACAAAAAACCTTGCATGAAAAACCCAAGAAAATAAAGTTGCACATAGTTTTCATTGCTCATGAAACCCTGCACCCATTTATTATTCGGCACCAATAAGATCAGCAGAAGATTAACCGCTACCAGCAAAAGATTAGGCAACACAAAATCCATCTTTGCATAAAACAATGCTACAAAAAAAGTAATGAGCAGATTGCCTGTTAGAAAAGCCGTTGCAGAAAAATGAAAACCTGTCAACTGCAGGATTCCTTCTTTTGGCACCTCCAGTGAACGAATGATAAACCAACCCGGCAACATGATCAGTATCGTCCAGGCAACAGAAATAGCAGCGAGTTGTGTTTCGTTCAATTTCTGTTGCGAGAGATAATAGCCCATCGGCGCTTCCAGGCAAAGACTGATGATGATGACTGTAAAAGCAAGCAGGTTAATAATATAATATATCTGCCCGCTGCCCTCAGATTGAAAATGTCTTGCTACCAGGATATTGAGCAACATCACCGAAAGAAAGTAAAACCCACGCCATAAAATACTCTTGGAAAGTGCAGTAGCAAGTTTCATACTCAGGATAGTCAGTTTCAAATATAGAGCGAATAGGTTGTACAAAAAACAATATTTACCCATTCCATCACTGACAGTAAACAGGCAAAAACGTTCATTTCTGTAGTTTTACAGATATTTGAAAGATGATATCAACCCGAAGCAGGCGCAACAGCCTGGCAAAAGAAAATAAAGAAACCGGGCTTAGTGTAAACAGTAAGCAAAGCGGTGGCCGTTTCTTTCAAAAAGATGGCCGACCGAACATACATTTCCGTGGTATCTCTTATTTGCAACGGTTCAGCGTGTTTCAATATATGTTGAAGATTCCTTCATGGAAGTTTATTTCATTGATTGCTGTAGCCTATGTTGTGGTAAATCTTTTCTTTGCCTGTGTTTATTTTATCGTAGGTGTTCATCATTTGGGTGGTATGGAAGAAATAACGGTGATGGGCAAGTTTTGGGAAGCATTTTTCTTTAGTACTCAAACGCTCTCTACTGTTGGCTATGGTCATGTTTTTCCTGATTCGTTAACCTCTAACACCATCGCAGCTGTTGAATCTTTCACCGGTATTTTGATGCTTGCATTAGCAACAGGTTTGATCTATGGTCGTTTCTCACAACCGAAACCATACATTAAGTTTAGCAGTATTGCTTTGTTTGCACCCTATGAAGGTGGTAATGCATTAATGCTTCGTTTTGCTCCTTACAAACAACATTTCCTTACTGATGTTGAAGTAAGAGTTACAATGGTGATGAAATACAATACTGCAACAGGCGAACGAAAAAATAAGTTTTACAGCCTCGATCTTGAAGTGTCAAGAGCTAATTCCATGGTGAGCAACTGGACAATTGTACACCCTGTAAATGAAACGAGTCCGATCTACGGTCTGACTCGTAAGGAAATTGAAGAAGCCGAATCAGAAATGCTTGTTTTTGTAAGAGGATATGATGAAGAATATGCAAATACAGTTGTTGCCCGTAGTTCATATACCTACAATGAGTTTATTTACGGTGCCAAGTTTGATATAATGTATGAACCAAGTGAAGATAAAAGTACAACGCTGCTGCATATGGATAAGATCGATAGTTATCATGAAGAAAAATTACCTGTAAGTATTTAAGATGAAGACAGAAATTGGTATTGATATCGTTACAGCAGCTGATTATTTAACGAAAGGCGAATTGGTTGCCATACCAACCGAAACAGTGTATGGACTTGCAGCTAATGCACTAAATGAAGATGCAGTCTTGAAAATTTATGCAGCCAAGAACAGACCACAGTTCAATCCCCTGATCATGCATGTGGCTTCATTTGAACAGGCAAAACAATTCATTAAAGATATTCCGGTTGAAGCAGAAAGATTGGCTGCAGCGTTTTGGCCAGGCCCATTAACCATGCTGTTCAATAAACAGCAAACAGTTCCTGACCTTGTAACTGCAGGAAGTAAACGGGTGGCTATTCGTGTGCCTAATCATCCATTGACATTGCAGTTACTTTCGCAACTTGATTTTCCTGTTGCTGCTCCCAGTGCCAATCCATCTGGTTATGTTAGTCCAACAACGGCACAACACGTGTACGAAGGTTTACATGATAAGATACCTTACATACTTGATGGTGGTGCATGTGGTGTGGGGGTTGAATCAACCATTGTTGGCTGGAATGAAGAAGGTGAAATTGAATTGTATCGCTTAGGTGGTATTGCAATTGAACAAATAGAAGCCGTGATCGGTAAAAAAATAAGGCATCATAAAAAGGTTACCGATAATCCGAATACACCGGGGCAATTGAAAAGTCATTACGCAACACACACGCCATTGTACTTAGGAAAGATCGATGAACTGATACCAACATTTGCAGGAAAGAAAATTATTCTTATCAACTTCAAACAATATCATCCCGGTATTCCAAAAGAACAGCAGTTCATTTTATCTGCAAGCGGAAGTACAGATGAAGCTGCTAAAAATCTATTTCGTGTGTTACGTGAAGTTGACAGTATGAACACCGATGTTATTCTTGCTGAATTATTACCTGACGAAGGTTTGGGAAAAGTAGTGAATGATCGATTGGAAAGAGCGCAACACAGCATGAAAGAATGATGAGTAGTAGCAAATGTTACCAATGTTACCAATGTTACCAACCCGTAACTACAAACTAACTAATCAACCCACCCCTTAATCCCCTCCCAAGATGGGAGACCCGGCTTTTTTTCTTTAATTGTACAGTTTTAATTAAGCATTTCAGCATCGGCAGATTATTGAGCGGAGGCAACCATAAACTAAAAACTATAAACCAAAAACTTATTCATCTTTCTTCACCTTCTCATCCGCAATCAAACTATCCTCATCCCAACCAAGATCTTTTACGAGGTGCAGTTGTTTGGTATCGGCTTTAATGATTTCTTCCAGCTCCTCAATGTATTCTCTTGCCTGGTTGATGTATTCTTTTTCATTATCCCTGAGTTTGGAAAGATCTTTCAACTTCTGTTCGTCGTAGCGGAAGAATGTTCGTGCAGCACGTTGTGCAGTGTAAGCTCTGTGACCAAGTAGCTTCATCGCATCCACACCCATGCGGAGTGAAGTATCAATTGTTTCACGGTAAATATGAAGAATACCTGCATTCATCTGATCGTAGGTATCTTCCCTGGTGCTGCTGCGTACCAGCATTTGCAGATCAGGAAAATGTTTTTTAATGGTTTCAATCATCTGTAACCGCTTCTCCGGATCATCAACTGCAATAATGATCATCTTTGCTTCAGCAGCGCCGGCTGCCAACAGAATATCGTAACGGCTTGCATCACCATAATATACTTTAAAACCCATCTTGCGAAGAAACTCCACACGGTTACTGTCAATATCCAATACCGTCATCTTTACACCATGCGCCCGTAAGAAACGTCCAATCGTATTTCCGAAGTGACCAAAGCCTGCAATAATTACAGGATTTTTTTCATTTACTGTATCGGCTTCTTTTTCAGTTTTGTTTGATGATAAGCGCTTATCAACAAACGGTAATATAAATTTTTCATTGAGAAAAAATGCAATGGGTGTAAGCGCCATGCTGATGGCTACTACCGCCATTAAAATCTCCACATAATTCCGTTCCACAATACCTTCGGTTAATGAAAAACTCAACAATACAAATGCAAACTCTCCTACTTGTGATAAGGAAGATGAAAAAATAATATTCTGATCAACACGTAACTTAAAAATCTTACCCAGTACTAATAACACAACTGCTTTTACAAACATCAACGCCAGTACTAATCCAAAGATGAATAACGGCTCATCCATAATCAATTCAAAATTGATGGATGCGCCAACAGCAATAAAGAACAAACCAAGCAACAATCCTTTGAATGGTTCAATATCGCTTTCAAGTTCGTGTTTGTATTCACTGTTTGCCAATACTACACCGGAAAGAAATGTTCCTAAAGCAGGGCTTAATCCAACAGAAGACATTAACACAGCAATACCAACAACCAGCAATAACGCAGTTGCTGTAAACATCTCCCTTAATTGTGTTGATGCCACTAATCTGAAAATGGGAGGAATCAAATAACGTCCGCCAATAATGATAAATACAACAGCACCTGATACAATCAGTGCACGCATCCATCCACCATGTCCTTCAATCCATGCTTCTGCTCCATTACCTGCGGTTTCGGTACTTAACCCGGCAATAGCGAATAAAGGAAACAGTGCAAGCATGGGGATGACTGCAATATCCTGGAACAGTAACACAGCAAATGCACTTCGCCCTGCTGTTGTTCTATTGATTCCTTTTTCAGCAAGTGTTTGCAACACCAATGCTGTTGAACTGAGTGCCAATGCCATTCCAATTGCCAGGCAAGATTGCCAGGGCAAGTCTAAAAAAAATGCAATCCCTGAAATGATGATGGATGTAATAAGCACCTGCAATCCGCCCAAGCCAAGAATAACTTTTCGTAATTTCCAAAGCAATGCAGGCTCCAGTTCAAGACCAATGAGGAATAACATCATCACCACGCCAAACTCGGCTGACTGCATCAGGTCGTGTCCTTCATTGCCAATAACCTGCAATACAGTTGGCCCAATTAAAATACCGGCCAATAAATAACCGAGCACAGAACCAAGACCTAAACGCTTGGCAAGCGGCACCATAACAACAGCGGCCGCCAAATACACCATCGCCTGGAAAAGAATTGAATTATTGTCCATCGGTTATGATTGTATTGCGTTAGGAATAGGAACAAGATCGTTCATGTATATACAACTCTCGATCTCAGGTTTACTGATCCGTTCCTGCACAAGTGCAAGCAACATCTGTTCATACTGCAAAGCGTGCAGATCCATATCTGCTTCCGGAAGCCGATGCGTGCCATGTATTACAAACGGTGGCAGGTATTCAACATCACACAAATAAGCTGTTTGTTGAAACGGCAGCATGTAATCTGCCAGTGAATATTTGTTCCGGCCATCTTCACTATAAGAATTTTTTGAACCGCCGGTTGATATAGCGTGCATAAATTTTTTGCCTGCAATGGCACGACCTCCTGTACCATAGGCCCAGCCATGTTCCAGCACCAGATCCTGCCATTGTTTGATAATGGCGGGAGAACTATACCAATAAAATGGATGTTGAAAGATCACTACATCATGTTGCAGTAACAGGCGTTGTTCGTAAGGCACATCAATATCAAAATCAGGATAACGTTCATACAGATCATGAAACCGTATATCGGCCGATCTCGGAATGTGCTCAACAAGGCGTTTGTGCACCCTTGACTTTTCCATTGCAGGATGTGCAAAGAGGATGAGAACTTTTGCCATAAGCAACGGTGTTTAAAAATGATCAAACCATTATTCCCAGAATTTTACAGGATAATCGGAACACGCTTTGCTTTCAAGGGGCTGTAGATTTCTACCCAGTTCATTTAGCTGCTCCGGTTGTATCTGCTCCTCAATAAACGGGAACAGATCACGCTCTTCAAAGCGGATATGTTTTTCAAGAAGGGTATGAAAACCGGTGATGATATCTGTAGTTGTATCACCATTGCGGATCGCATCAACTGTGCGGCGTATCTGGTGATGTTCTGTTTTCATCTGCTCATATTTTTCCATAAGAGAAGGTATCTGCAACACATGCGGATGCAGATACACTTCTTCTTTTATGAAATGATTTCTCAATTCAGCATTCCAGACAGATACAATAAAATCAGCCATGACTGTTAGATCGGCTTGCTTCTCCACTCCTTTTTTCAGGAGCAAAGCAGCCATCAATCCATTATGATGTTGATGCGAAAGCGGTTGCAGCTGTTCTTCACGCTTCATACCTCATTTATTTTAATGACTGAATGATTTGTACAAACTCATCGGCTTTTAAAGATGCCCCACCTACAAGTCCACCATCAACATCGGGCTGACCAAAAATTTCTTTTGCATTAGAACCTTTTACACTGCCACCATACAAAATAGAAATTTCGTTGGCAACATCTGTACCGTATTGAGCAGCCAATACACTACGCAAATGAGCATGCATTTCCTGCGCCTGTTCAGCAGTTGCTGTTTTACCGGTACCAATCGCCCAGATAGGTTCGTATGCAATGATGACCTTTTTTAACTCATCTGCACTTAAATGAAATAAACTTTCTTTTAATTGATTACCTACATAATCATTTTGTGTACCTGCTTCACGAATATCTAATGCTTCACCACAACAGAAGATAGGCGTAATACCTGCTGCCAAAGCAGTATTTACTTTCTCTGCAAGCATTTGATTGCTTTCGTTAAAGTATTCACGGCGTTCGCTGTGACCCAATACCACATAACCAACATTGATCGACTTCAACATTTCAACTGAAGTTTCACCTGTGTATGCACCTGATGTTTTTGTATAAGCGTTTTGAGCTGCTACGCCGGTGTTGATCTTTCCTTTCAGTTTATCTACCACCATTGTGAGATATGGAAACGGAACGGCAAATACTGTACGTTGATCTTTTCCTAATGTAAATGGTGTGTGAATGATGCCGTTAATTAATTCTTCAGCCTGTTGATAAGTTAAATTCATTTTCCAGTTTGCTGCGGCTACTTGCTGTCTCATAATCTTGTTGTTTTTTATTCGTAGTTTATGTTTGTCGGGCGTAAATATATTCCAGTATCTGCTTATCGTTGTTAGTTAATGATTGTTGTTTCATCTGCATCCAGTTTTCAATATCATGCAGTGCTTTTTCCAAAATGTATTTTTCACCTGTGTGAATGTTCCAGGTAAAATCGCCGATAAATTTAGGTGATAATCCTGTAGTTAAAATATTACTGCAAATACCACTCACCATTCCTGTTGTGAGTGATGCGTTGATGGATACTTTTGAATAATCTCCCAGCATTACTCCGCATTTTGTTCCTGCACTGATCCATTGATGCAATAACGGGTTCCAGAATTTCACTTCACCGGCTGTATTCTTTACGTTAGAACAGGAAGCCCCTGCACCAATATTACACCAGGAACCAATCAGCGCATCGCCTAAATAACCATCATGTGCTTTATTTGAATAATCGAAGAAAATTGAATTTTTAATTTCACCTCCAACAGTACATTTTTTTCCAACTGTTGTTGCGCCATAAATTTTACTGCCCATTTTCACCACAGCATTCTCCAGTGCAACAAAAGGCCCACGGATCATGCTGCCTTCCATCAGCAAGGCATTCTTTCCAATATAAATTGGTCCGGTTGATGCGTTGAGTGTGCAATATTCAACCTCCGCTCCTTCTTCAATAAAAATTTGTTCAGGATTGATCAATTGATTGGTTGATGAAATTGCTGCAGATAGTTTTTTTGAACAGATCAATTCAATATCTGTGCGTATCAATTGATCGTTTGCTGTAACAAGGTCATACGGGTAATGAAAGAAACGAACGGCAATACTTAGCTCAACTTTCTTGCAATGTTTTGTTTGTTCTATTGTTAATGGAAATATCAATCTGTTTTTTGTACGAACAGCAACGGGATTATTATTTCGCAGCAGAACACTCTCAGCTGTTAAGGCTTTTATTTCACTCACCAAGTCGTTTGAAAAAACAACTGATGCATTGATGTATAAAAAATCATCGCCTTCTATTGGAGAAAACGGATAAGCATCTGCTAAATAATCTTCCGTAAGTGTAAAAACTTCCTGTTGAAATACAAATGCCCAACGTTCTTTTGAAGTGAAGATGCCACAACGGAATGCAGACAAAGGCCTTGTGTACGAAAACGGATAAAACGTTGCCCTGGTTCCTGTATCAAACAAAATGATCTGCATCTGCTGGTTTTAATTGGCCCGTTGTAAAAATACAGGAATCATTTTAATGATCGTTGTAAACGAAAACTGCCCCTGTGCAGGGGCAGTTGAGAGCACTATTTATCAGTAGTAATTATTGTGGCAATAAAACCTGGTTGATCTTATAAAACACACCGTTCACAGCAGGACGATCAACACCGGCGGCAGTTGGTATAGCAGCTGCAGCGCTTGGGTTACCCACGCCTTTTACGCTTAATGCGCTGGCAAAGCCTCCGGTAATTGTTGATGATACTGCAATACCCGGATGCGTTGGTATTGATGCATTAACAAAGGTGGGATAATTGGTAGCTGTACTTGAAAAATTCACTGCAAATGCACGCTGTGTCATTATATGATACGCCACCACTCCCCGAACTAATGCAGTAGTCACGTTATTTGTTGACAGAAATGCCGGGCCTGCTGCCACTGCTCCGCTGGCTTGCGCATCAGCCGTGGCGGCACTTCCTGTTAAAGCAAATACCTGTTGATAAACGAGGAAGTAAATAAGCGCCTGGAAAGCTGCATTGTTTGGTGCAAAAACAGTGAAGTTGGCGCCCGGTGCAATTGATGGGCTACCTAAGTAATATTGAAAACTGGGAGCAGCAGCTGTAGATAATCCGGAATCGGCTCTAACAAGTGCTGCCTCGAAATAATCCAAATCAGGATCGTTCTTGATTGTATCAAGCAACAACTTAGATGGTGGTGCAACAATTGCTGCAACCTGGTGCATAACACCATTTGCAACTGCAATGTCTGCCGTTGTTGTGCCTCTACCATAAGCTGAAGTATCGGACGACGAAGCTCGTGTTCCGTAAAATGTTTTGATATAAAGTGTAAAGGAAAGTGCTACAGAAGTTACTCGCCTGCTCCTGCCTCTGCCTGTATAGGTTGGTGTTACCCTTGGCCGCAAACTAGCAACCGTTAAAGCTCCTGTTCTGTTGACTCTTATACGTTGACCATGAAATGTAACCGTTGTTCCTCTTCTTAATGTTTGATCCGGTTCTACTACTAAGTTTACGCTGTTAACAGAAAATGTTGCAATGTCTGTGCGAGGATCAATTACCGCTGTTGCAGGTACAGGTGTAGAGCGCTGTGGCTGAATATAACCAGCACTAACAGCGCCTTGCATATTTTGCATGATGTGTGCTAACTCATGCGCCAATAATTTTTTCCCTTCGAAGGAATGCGGATTGTATTCATTCCTGTTGAACACAATATGATCACCAACAGTATATGCTCTTGCATTAATATCATTAGCTGATGCTTCAGCTTCTTTGTCCGTATGAATTTTTACGTTTGAAAAATCATGACCTAGCCTTGCTTTGAAAAATTGTTGGGTGGATGAGGAAAGTGGTTGGCTGTCGCTGGTAAGAGAAGGCGGAAAGAAAGTGTCATTACTCTTGTTATCATTTGTCACAACTTTAGAAAAATTCGGTTGAGTTGTGTTCCTCTTTTTATGCTGTTTACTTTTTATATTAAGGTTGATTTTTCTCATAACTAAAAGCTGTATGTACCCGAAGAAATCGTGTACTGTGATTGATTAATTTCATTACTAATAAAATGATTTCTTACGCTGAAATTTTCCACCTCCGTGTTTTTAACGGGATCTTTAACAATTATATCGTACCGAATAACTGTTGGAACATATTTTTCATGAGTGACAATATTAACAAGTGTCGTTTTATCCTGTTGTGTTAATTGTTGTGGTGGTGATCCGGAAATAGAAGTATTTCCTACAGGAATTTGATTAATACGATTAATTAAACCGGAATTTAATACTCGGCCATATGCTGGAATAACTGTATAAATAAATAATAATCCTGTATTTGTTCTTTGAGCATCTGCCGATGTTCCTGTAGTTATTGACAACCTGCTCTTAACAAATTTTTCAGCATCTCTTTCAAATTCTCCATTAGCATCTTGAGTTAATGGCGTTAAGTTATTCCAATCTCTTCCGGGTCCCCCAAGATGATTATTTAATAAATGCCCCTTCACATAGTAAGTTCTAACTGTTTGCAATCTTTCTCTTAATGCATCCCAACTATTATGAGAATGAGATGAACTAGTTGGTGAACCCCCTGCAGGTGGAGCATTAATGATTTGTATACGCATTCCTCTTCCCCAGAAACCATCATATGTTCCATCAAAAGAAGGGCTAGTTGTTTCAGGCAAATCAACATTCTTTTGCAATGCCATTAATTCTGCCAGATCACTGCTGATTTCACTAGCCAATTGCTCTATTTCCTCTTTCGTTGCTTCAATTTGCCTGTCAGTTGCGGTAGAAGGGGGCGAACTCATCCATACCAGATAAGTATCCATCTCTCCGAGTTTTACCTGCACATTATTTCGTCTTTTCAGAAGACCTTGATTACCCTCAACATTTAAAGTTTGTAAGAAAGTTCTTACTGGTTGTGGATTATTACTTGCAACCATTACTTCTTTATTTCCCTTATTGGTATAAAGCTTATGACTTTCACCATCAGTTGATTTGAATGCTTTTTTCAAACCAAACCATCCTAAAACTTTACTGCCGGCATCTACAACTTTATCCTTCACTTTCTTCACCTTCTCTTTCGCCCAATCTTTCGCATTATTTATACCACCTTTCACTTTCTTCACTAGTTTATCAAGTCCAAGTTTTTTGGAGAAGGCGATGGCTTTATCCAACACCCAATCAATGGCTTTATTGATAGGTGTTTGTACTGCTTTAATGATCTTCTGCACTTTTTCCGTGATGCCATTTAACCCAAGTAATGCTGCAAGGAAACCAAGTGTAACAGGGATCATTTTTGCCAATGCATCTTCCACCATCTTCGCTGCCTGACCTAAACTTCCTTCAACGATCAATGCAACAGAATCGATCACGGCATTTACCAGGTCCATGATCTGTTTCCCACGCTCAACAAAGAACATTACAATATCATAAATGAGTTTACATGCTTTGATAAATGCACCAGCTGGATTCATCAAACCGATCACCCATGTAATTCCTGCTTTAATGATTTTCTCAATTAAGAAATCCTGGATAGCATCCATCACCATAACCTGCAGATTTCCCACTTTTTCTTTGATGTATCGCCACAATCCCGGTAACCCTTCTTTGATAATGATCTGGAAAATATCAAACACTTCTTCCAATGCAGCCACAACAGGCTCACCCATTTTCAACACTGCACGTTGACGGATATTCGTCCACGTTAGACCAATGATCTGCATTACAAAATGGAAGATGCCCGGCAGGTCCCATTTATCAGGCAGTTGCAAACCCGGCGGCATATTACCAAGTAGCCAGGCAATTAATCCCTTCTTCATGTGATCCATGATGTTCTTCACAAAATTGTCGAGTCCCATTTTCACAGCAGCAATAAGATTGCTGAGGAAACCAATTGGATCTTTAATGATCTTGCCGATTACATGTGCCACTTTCGCCAGTGTTTCCAGCAACATATCTTTCAATCGCAGAATGGCTTTTATCACACCTGCAATTGCATCAACTGCTTTGCTTAGCCATCCTTGTTTTTCACTCTTGATCTTATCAAATGTTTCCTGCAACTTCTCTACATTCTTTACATAACGGTCACCAAGTTTTTCTACCAATTCATCATGTTTGTCATGTACACTTTGTTCCAGTTCATCAAACTTGCCACTGATATCTGTTTTTGCTTCTTCACCAATCTTTTGCATTTCCGGTGTTAAGCTGTTCCAGTATTCATCAATTGCTTTTTTCCCTTCATCAATTGCTGTTATAGCTGCGTTGAGTTCTGTTTCCACTTTTGTTGCAATCGAATTAATGGCCGTGTTCATGGAACTCATAAAGGTTGCCTTTTCCTCACGGAATATCTTTCCAATTTCAGGCGACAAGCCACCCCGCATATAGTCACCGACCGTATCATCAACTGTTGTAATACCATAATGATCATCTAAACGGCGATGAACATTTCGTTCAAAAACTGCGTTTGCAGCATTAGCAGCAGCATCAAAATCATTCGTAACATCTGTTTCAAGATCAGTTAAGATCTTCGTTACAGTTTCTTTCGTGCTATTATATATCCGTCGCAGGTTGCCTGCAATTTCAATCCGCTTCTCTTCATCTTTTGTTTTGGTTGTATTCTTTCCTTCATCCACTTTTCCAAAAGCATTCTTAC
>JAKFDY010000017.1:0-11842 GCA_036675885.1 Lacibacter sp.
GTGGAGTGTATTGTGTACATGGGCGAAAAAGATATTGAACGCCAGGCGCCGAATGTGGCTCGTATGAAAATGTTGGGTGCAACAGTTGTGCCTGCAACAAGTGGCAGTAAAACATTAAAGGATGCAACGAATGAAGCCATTCGCGACTGGATCAATAATCCGAACGATACACATTATATCATCGGCAGTGTGGTTGGTCCGCATCCGTATCCGGATATGGTGGCAAAGTTTCAAAGTGTGATTAGTGAAGAAATACGTTGGCAGTTAAAAGAACATACAGGCAATGAATTACCAACGCATGTAATGGCATGTGTGGGTGGTGGCAGTAATGCAGCCGGTGCGTTCTATCATTTCTTAGATGAGTTGAGTGTGCAGTTAATTGCTGTTGAAGCAGCAGGTCATGGTGTAAACAGTGGATTGAGTGCTGCCACTACACAACTTGGCAAGCCGGGTATTTTGCATGGCAGTAAAAGTTTGTTGATGCAAACAGCAGATGGACAAGTAGTGGAGCCGCATAGTATTTCGGCGGGTTTGGATTATCCGGGTATTGGTCCGATGCATGCAAACTTGTTTGATACTGGTCGTGCTGTTTTCTTAAGTGCAACAGATGATGAAGCATTGGCTGCTGCATTTGAAGTAGCAAAACTGGAAGGAATTATTCCTGCGTTGGAAACAGCGCATGCGTTCGCAAGCCTTACCCTCTTATCCCTCTCCAACAGAGAGGGAGGCCAGGCAGCAGAAAAAGAATTAAACAAGATTGCAGACACATCGTATGCAGATAAAATTCGACAGGCGATGTTTACAAAAGCATCGCAGGTAGTGATTTGTTTGAGTGGAAGAGGGGATAAGGATTTAGCGACGTATATGAAGGCGATGTGACCTCACCCTTGCCCTCTCCTGAGAGGAGAGGGAAGGGAAGTGGAAACAGTAAAATTAAATCTATGTCAGACTCTTATAACGATAATTTGCATAAAGGTGCTGATGGTAAGTTATATGAGTATGCAAGAGATTTGCGAAAGAATGAAACGAGTGCAGAAGATTTGTTGTGGCGAAATTTGCGGAACAGAAAGTTGAATGGATTGAAATTCAGAAGACAACATCCGCTTGATAAATTTATTGCTGACTTTTACTGTCATGAAAAGAAACTGGTGGTTGAGGTTGATGGAGCGGTACATGATTCAAAAGAAGCTAAAGAATATGACAGCAGTAGAACGTATGAATTAAATGAAACGGGTATCATGGTTCTTCGCTTCAAAAACGATGAGGTGCTAGGTAATATGAGTGAAGTGTTGAAAAAAATAAAGGAGTTCGCTGCTTCTATTGATGAAAAATGAAAAGCTGATACATGTGTCAGCACAACTATTTATAACAAACTAAAAGCCCGGCCCCTTTCTCCTGAAGGAGAGAGGAAGGGAGAGAGGACATGAGCAGAATTAAAACATTATTCGAAAAGAAAAATAAGAACGTTCTCAACGTGTATTGCACAGCAGGCTATCCACAGCTGAATAGTACGTTAGAAGTAATGAAAGCGCTGCAAGAAAACGGCGCAGACCTGATTGAATTAGGTATGCCTTACAGTGATCCGTTAGCAGACGGCCCTGTGATTCAACATAGCAGCACTATTGCATTGGCAAACGGCATGACCATTGAAACTTTGTTTGCGCAATTGAAAGATGCACGGAAAGAAATTAATGTGCCGATTATTTTAATGGGTTACATGAATCCTGTGTTGCAATATGGCTTTGAGCGTTTTTGTAAAGATGCAGCGGCTGTTGGTGTGGATGGATTGATCTTACCTGATCTTCCGGAATATGAATTTGAAACAGAGTATGGGTCCATCATTAAAGCACATGGTTTGGATTTCATTTTCTTAGTTACTCCTGAAACAAGCGATGAGCGTATTAAACGATTGGATAGTTTAAGTACAGGTTTTTTATATGCGGTTTCATCTTCTTCAACAACAGGCAGCGATAAGAACATGACGGATGTAAATGCATACTTGCTGAAATTGAAAAATATGCAACTCAAAAACCCTGTGTTGGTTGGTTTTGGTATTAAGGATAAACAAACTTTTGATACGGCTTGTGCAAATGCCAATGGAGCAATTATTGGTACTGCATATATTAAAGCATTGGAAGGAACGGATGATGTGGCAGGGACAACAAAACAGTTTCTGTCCGGAGTGTTGAGTTGAGTTCTGTTATAATGAGCGGAAGACGGGGCTCGAACCCGCCACCCTCAGCTTGGGAAGCTGATGCTCTACCAAATGAGCTACTTCCGCTAATGAGCTTAAAGTTAAACATGAAAATGAAATTAAAGAAATGAGTATGTCAGAAAATAGAGGAGGGCCTAAAGTTCCACCTTCAAGGGGCGGAGGGGGTACTATCGCAATTGTAAAATACAACGCAGGAAATATACAGTCGGTGCTGTTTGCATTGGAACGTTTGGGTGTTGATGCAAAAGTGACGGATGATAAGGATGAATTGTTTGCTGCTGATAAAGTGATCTTTCCCGGTGTGGGTGCTGCCCGCAGTGCCATGGATAGTTTGAAGGAGAAAGGATTGGATACAATTATTAAACAACTGAAGCAGCCGGTGTTGGGGATTTGTGTGGGGATGCAGTTGCTGTTTGAACATTCGGAAGAAAGTGATACAGAATGTTTGGGAATTATTCCTGCGAAAGTGAAACTGTTCAGGAGTGAGGAGATAAGTCCGGATATTCCGATTAAAGTGCCGCAGGTTGGTTGGAACGATATTTACAATTTAAAAACCGATTTGTTTAAAGATGTACCTGAACATAGTTATATCTATTATGTACATAGCTATTACGCTGAAATGAATCCGTATTGTATTGCAACATCAAACTATGGATTGGAATATGCAGGTGCTGTGCAGAAAGATAATTTTTATGGTGTACAGTTTCACACGGAGAAGAGTGCGAAAGTGGGCGAGCAGATACTAAACAACTTCTTAACCCTCTAAATCTCCCTGAAGGGAGACTTATTACAAATTGCAAAGCTGAACATATGGATAAAAAGATGAGCAACGAACAAAAAGCAACAAGTCCCCTTTCAGGAGGATTTATTATACCAGCCATTGATATCATCGATGGGAAATGCGTTCGATTGACAGAAGGAGATTATGCCCAAAAGAAAATTTACAACGAGCATCCGTTAGAAGTAGCCAAAGAATTTGAAGGTGCCGGCTTGCAGCGTCTGCACCTGGTTGATCTTGACGGCGCAAAAGCAGGTGCTGTTAAGAATTGGAAAGTATTGGAATCAATCACTTCTAAAACATCACTCATTATTGATTTTGGTGGCGGTATTAAACAGGAGGAAGATGTAAAGATTGTTCTCAACTCCGGAGCAGCATTAGCAACTGTGGGAAGTATTGCTGTGAAAGATGAAACGAAGTTTGTAAGCTGGTTGCAGCAATTTGGCGCAGAAAAATTTTTATTAGGTGCTGATGTGAAAAATGAAAAGATCGCTGTTGGTGGATGGTTGGAAACAACTGATATCTGGATTTACGACTTTATCGAAAAATATATCAAGCACGGGGTGCAACAGATATTCTGTACCGATGTAAGCAAAGATGGACGTTTGGAAGGCCCATCAACTGAACTCTACAAAAACATCATTCAAAAATTTTCTCAACTGCATTTCATTGCCAGCGGCGGCGTAAGCTCCATGAAAGATCTGGATGAACTAGCTGAGATTGGCTGTAACGGAGCCATCGTTGGTAAAGCGATTTACGAAGGCAGAGTAACACTGAATGAGCTGAAGAAATTCATTTAAGTTATTTTCTTCCCATACGTGGCCGAATATATTATTTAACCTTCTTATAATTCACATAAAAGTTCTTATCCATCAGTTTACTGATGTCTTCACCTTCCTTAAAATTGGTTCGCATCTTCTGCCAGTTTTCGGTGGCCAGCATCAAACCATATTTAGGGTTGCTGTTGCCCGGCAATCGAATAGGCATATTAAAACCTTTCACACAATTCGTCCAGCGATAGTTTAAAATCTGTGTACTGTTTTCAGTAGTAAGATAATATTCAAGTGTTGGCACCTGTGTTGTACGCAGGTATTGATCAAACATTTTACCGAGGTTAAAGCCAGTTCGTTTCGATATAAAGTCTTCGATCTCTGCGCCTGTAACTGTTTTGTGATAGTATTTCTCATTCATATCACGTAACAGCATACGGAAGGTGCTTTTATCACCAATGATTTGCCTTACCATGTGAATCATATTAGCAGCTTTTGGATACATATCACCACTTCCTTCTTTGTTCACATTGTATTTACCAACAATAGGAATATCGTTCCTGATATTTCTGCGTACGCCTTGCACATATGCATCACCTGCTTCTGTACCAAAAATATAATCAGTGTAAAGCGTTTCACTGTAGTTGGTAAAACCTTCATGTACCCACATGTCAGCAATGTCTTTAGTGCTGATGTTGTTGCCATACCATTCATGCCCACTTTCATGAATGATGATGAAATCGAATTTCGTTCCCCATCCGGTTCCACTAAGATCTGTTCCTTTGTAACCATTCATGTATTCGTTACCGTAAGCAACTGCACTTTGGTGTTCCATACCAAGATGATTACTTTCCACCAGCTTGTATCCATCTTCATAAAAAGGATAGGGGCCAAACCAATATTCAAAAGCACGAAGCATTGGCTTCACCTGTTCAAATTGTTTTTTAGCTTTATCAAAATTGTAGTCGAGCACATAATAGTCAAGATCAAGTTTTCCATTCTCTCCATTCAGTGTATCGCTGAAATGTACATACTTGCCTAAGTTCATTGTTACGTTGTATAAATTGATCGGTTGTGTTACAACCCATGTCCACACTTTATTTCCTTTTCCGTCAGCAACTACATTTTGCAATCTTCCGTTTGAAACATTCATCAACGTATCAGGAGCAGTTATATTGATGCTAACACCATTATCAGGTTCATCGCTCTGGTGATCTTTACAAGGCCACCACACACTTGCACCTAAACCCTGGCATGCAACATTGATCCATGGATTTCCGTTCTTATCTTTTTTCCAAACAACTCCACCGTCCCAAGGGGCACGCAATGCAGGTTTTGGTACACCGTGATAAACAAGATAAAGCTGATGCAGATCTTTATCAGCAGTAAGTGGCTTTGGCATTCTGCGTTTTGGCATTTCAATATACCATGCATGTCCATCACGGGTAAAATTCATCGGCACACCATTCAATACAGCACTGTCAATGATCAACGGATCCTGCAGATCGATCTGCATACGGGCACCTTTCTTTTTCACTAATTTAAATGAGATAGTATTGCTACCACTGATGGTGAAATTGGAAAAGTTGGGCGTTACGGCTAAGTCATACTTCACTACATCCCACCAGGCACGTTCAGGTGTTATTGAACCACGCAGTGTATCTTGTCTCGTAAGTTTTTCGTTCTTATGAAAAGATTGCGATTGAACAAGTATAGATTGAAATAACAGGATCAGAAACAAGCTGAGATAGGTCGACAGATTCTTTTTTTGCACCGGAGTTATATTTGAGCCTAAATTTAGCAGTAATTCTTTATGCAGAAAGCGAAAATTATATTGATGGGCGGGATAAGCTGCCGGACATACTTTAAGGGGCATGAGTACAGTATTATTCATTACTCATTACTCATTATTCATTTCACATTTCTCCTTTCCTGCGGCAAAGTCAAAAAGAATGAGCAGAATATTTTTCGTTACAACGAAGTAAGCGGCATCGGTTCGCTTGATCCTGCATTTGCCAAAAGTCAGTCAGTTATTTGGGCAACACATCAGTTATACAATACATTGGTTGAAACAGATGACCAACTGCATATCGTTCCTTCGCTTGCAAAAAGGTGGGTGGTGAGTGATGACCGTTTGCAGATCACTTTTTATCTACGGGATGATGTGTTCTTTCATGATCATCCTGCATTTGCAAATGGTAAAGCCCGCCCTGATGGCTCGGTCGGACGGGGAAGAAAGATGACTGCATCTGATGTGGCATATAGCTTTCAGCGGTTAATGGATAAGAACACAGCAAGTCCCGGTGCATGGATATTCAACAACAGGGTTGATGCAGCAACAGGTTTTGAAGCGATTGATGATACAACGTTCCGCATTACATTGTTACGACCTTTTGTGCAAATACTTGGTGTACTGAGTAATGTGTATTGTTCCATAGTGCCAAAAGAAGTGGTGGAGAAATACGGGCCCGATTTCAGACGAAACCCTTGCGGTACAGGTCCGTTTCAATTTAAAGCATGGGAAGAAGGACAGGCATTAATCCTTGTTAAGAACAAAAACTATTTTGAAAAAGACAGTGTTGGTGAAAGATTGCCATTTGTTGATGGTATTAAAGTAAGTTTCCTTGATAATAAAGCAAGTGAGTTTATGGAGTTCCGGCAAGGACATCTGCATTTCATTAATGATATTGACGCATCGTTTAAAGATGAAGTGTTGAATAAAAAAGGAGAGTTGCGCAGTGAATGGAAAGACAAAGTTGTGCTCAATAAAAATCCTTATCTCAATATTGAGTACATCGGAATACTGGTTGATTCAACGAATCCACTGGTGAAGAATTCTCCATTACGGTTGAAAGCAATCCGGCAGGCGATCAATTATGGATTTGATCGCAGGAAGATGATGCTGTACCTGCGTAACTCCATCGGCACAGCTGCTGAAAGTGGTTTTGTGCCAACAGGTTTGCCCAGTTTTGATTCAACAATTGTGAAAGGTTATTCGTATGATCCTGCAAAGGCAAAAGCATTGTTGCGGCAGGCCGGATTTATTTCTATGAAAGAGGTGCCGGAGATAAAATTATTGACGATTCCTATCTATGCTGATCTTGGCAGTTATATTGCCAGGCAGTTACAGGATATTGGTTTGAATGTAAAAGTGGAAGCCGTGCAGAAAAGTTTATTGCTTACACAAACATCAAAAAGTGAAGCCTTGTTTTTCCGTGCAAGCTGGATCGCTGATTATCCTGATGCAGAAAATTATCTCAGTGTGTTTTATGGAAAAAATCCTGCACCGCCAAACTATACCCGTTATAAAAATGCAGCGTATGATGCGTTGTATGAACAATCAACAAGAGAACCAAACGATTCTATCCGTTATAAACTATACCAGCAAATGGATCAGATGCTGATGAATGATGCACCGATTGTTCCGTTGTGGTATGATATGGTGATACATCTTGTGCAACCAAACGTAAAAGGGTTTAAACCAAATGCGTTAAATTGGTTGGAGTTAAGAAAAGTTAAACTGAATTAGTTTGTAGTCATTGAGTTTTGAGTTCTAAAGTTCTAAGTTAGTGCTTGAAGTGTGTTTTTGTTTTTTGGATATTGGTTTTTGGGTTTTCCCTTGTGCCTTAAAATTCTTAGTTTTTCCTTTTCTTGTCTTTAAACACTTTTTCAAACTTATCCAGTTTGGGTTTAATAACGTAGTAGCAATAAGGGTTTGAATTTTTATTGAGGTTGTAATAATTCTGATGATAGTTTTCTGCTTCGCTGTAGTTTTTGTAAGCTTCAATGGTTGTAACAACAGGAGCACTGAAAGCACCACTCTTGTTTAATTCTTCTTTATATTTTTCTGCTTTTGCTTTTTGCTCTGCGTTGTGATAAAAAACTGCACTGCGGTATTGCGGACCAACATCGTTACCCTGCTTGTTGAGTTGTGTAGGGTCATGTGTTTGCCAGAAAATTTCCAGCAACTCATCAAACGAAATTTTCTTTGGATCAAAAACGATCTGTGCCACTTCTGCATGACCAGTGGTTTTTGTGTTCACCTGTTCATACGTTGGATTTTTAACATGACCGCCGCAGTAACCACTCGTTACTTTTAACACACCTTCCACTTGTTGAAAAACAGCTTCCACACACCAGAAGCATCCGGCACCAAAGGTGGCGGTATCAGTAGCTGCTCCTTCATTGCCCGTGCTTCCTGCAAAGGCAACACTTGATAAATTATCGCTCATAGTTTTATTATTCGGTTCACTTGTAACACAGGAAAAAAATTGAAACGATCCGGTTACAGTCAACATGCTCAAAAGTAATTTGCTCCACATATCGTTCTTGTTTTTTGCAACATGCAATTTACGTGTAAAATTGTGCCATAGGTTTCCGTTAGCATGTAGTACAGACGACAATTTAAGGATTTTAGAACCGCTTTAACGTTTCTGTAGAATGCGTACGACAAAAGGGGTAATCCGGTTCATTTTATTTCATGTAATTCATTTCACCTGCTTTTACTGCCACAGACAGATCATTTTCTTTTGGCGGAACAGGACAGTTGTAACCTGTTGTATAGGCACAATAAGGATTATAGGCTTTGTTAAAATCGATCACATAAGTATTGTTGATAATATCAGAAATGTACAGATCAATATAACGGCCGCCTCCATAGGTTTCTCTGCCTGATGTAAGATCGGTGAACGGAATGAATAAATGTTCCTTGTATTTTTCAGAACTCATGAGTGAGCGTGATTGATAAATATGCAACGCAACTGCTGTGTCATGAATATTGAAACGGATAATGCCATACACCCGGTATTGCTGTTTGGTGCTACCTGACGTACTCATCATAAACCACCTGCTGTCTTCTTTGCGCTCAAAAAAAGCTGTAATGCGGTATTGCTGCTCCACCGGGAAAAACTTCATCTTTTGTTTGTCGTTGCCGGTTACCACTTCATGATCGGCTACATATTTTTTCAGGAACAGGTTGAGCGAATCTTCATAGCCGTTCTGTGCAAATGCAAAGGAGGGAAGGGAAACAAGAAACAGTAAGTAAAATCTCATATGTGCCATTATTTAAGGCAATTTAAGAAACCAGGTCGGAAATCTGCATAAAAGATAGTTGCTGCGTTGGGCATTGTTGTAAAAGAGTGCGATGCAAAGAACGCTGAATAGAATTACCTTTGCCGGCAACAAAAACGTGGTTTTTCTGTGATTAAATTTTTCCCCGATTCGGCCCTTGTGCAGCTGGAGTTTGATAAAGTGAAGGCGTTGTTACATGAGCATTGCAAAACGGAGTATGCAAAAAACAAGGCACAGGAGCTTCGTATCCATACACGAAAGGAATATATAAAACTGGAATTGCAGCAGAGTTATGAGTTTATGCTGTTGCTGCAGCAGGGCCAGTATTTCCCTACAGATTATATTCTCAATCTTTCACGTGAACTGAAATTGTTATCGATACCCGGCGCTGTGTTAACGGAAGAGCAATTAGTGCAAATCCGCAAGCTGGCTGTTAATGCACAAAGTATTTTTCGTTGGTTTGATGCAGAACGCAGGCTGGCTTATCCTGCTTTAACACAAGTGATAGAAGGTACTTATTATGAAAAAGTAATTCTTGAACTGATCAATGATGTGCTGGATGATAGTGGTGTGGTGAAAGATGATGCGAGTGAAGAGTTAGGAAACATTCGCATGAGTTTATACCGCAAACGGAATGAATTGCGCCGGGAGTTTGAAAAAGTGTTGAAGCGTTTACAGAAACAAGGTTATGTGGCTGATATTGAAGAATCGTTTTTAAGTGGCAGGAGAGTGGTGGCATTGTTTGCAGAACAGAAACGGCAGGTGAAAGGTATTTTGCATGGCGAAAGTGAAACAAGAAGAACAGTATTTGTTGAGCCGGAAGAGACCATTGAACTCAACAATGATATTTTTAGTTTGGAGAATGAAGAGCGCAGGGAAGTTTATCGCATACTCAGGGAATTAACAGAGCAGCTTTCAGTTTATGCATCCTTACTTACAACTTATCACGGTATTTTAGGTGAATACGATTTCATTAGAGCCAAAGCAAAATTGGGTGTGGATATGCAGGCGAATTTTCCGATGCTTACTGATAAAGCAGTAATTGAATTGAAAGAAGCTTATCATCCATTGTTGCTTTTGTACAACAAGAAAAATCAAAAGCCAACTATACCAACAAACATCCGTCTTGATGAGAAGAGCAGGATACTGGTGATCTCCGGGCCGAATGCCGGTGGTAAAACGGTTACTATGAAAACGGTTGGGCTGATTCAATTGATGGTGCAGAGTGGTTTGCTTGTGCCGGTGCATCCTGATAGTGAGTTTGGAATTTTTAAACAGGTGATGATCCATATTGGTGATACGCAAAGTATCGAATATGATTTGAGTACATACAGCAGTCATTTGCTGCACATGAAACATTTCATGGAAACAGCAAATGGCCGCACATTATTTTTTATTGATGAATTGGGTAGCGGTAGTGATCCAAATCTTGGCGGAGCATTTGCTGAAGTGATCTTGCAGGAGTTGGTGAAGAAACATTCATTGGGTATTGTTACTACACACTATCTCAACCTGAAAGTAATGGCGAACCATACGCCGGGTATTGTGAACGGTGCCATGAGTTTTGATGAGAAGAGTTTGCAGCCTTTGTATAAATTGATATTCGGTAAGCCCGGAAGTTCATACACATTTGCGATTGCCGAACGTATTGGGTTGAGTAAACAATTGATCGATCGGGCAAGAGCATTGGTGGATGAAGATCATTTCCGGTTAGATAAACTATTAAATACAGCGGAAAGCGATCTCCGCCAGATTGAAAAGAAGGAAAAAGAACTGCACCGTTTGCTGAAAGAAAATGAACGCCTGAAAAAAGAAATGGAGCAGGTGCTCAACAAAGAAAAACACCAGCAGCAGGTTGAATTGCTGAAACAGCAGAATAAGATCACCGAAGACCGTATTGCTTACCTCAAAGATATGGATCGCAAACTCAAAGCTATTGTGCAGGAGTGGAAGAGAAGCGATAATAAAGCTGAAGTAATGAAGCAGATCAGTGCCTTGCTGTTTGATCAGAAGCAAAAACAGGTGGCGGAGAAAAAAGATAAAAAGCTCAACGAAAAGTTCAAGGAAGTGGGTGGAGAGATCAAGCCTGGCGTTAAGGTGAAGATGATGAAGAACCGCCAGGTAGGTATTGTAAAAGAGCTGCGGGGCAAGAATGCGGTAGTGCAGTTAGGTGCCATACCGATAACTGTAAGTTTAAATGATTTGGTGGTAGTGGTGGATAAAGTGGAAGAGGAATAAAAGAATAAAAGAAATGTCCGCTGTTAAGCGGACATTTCTTTTATTACCGGATGGTTATTTTACCAAGTTTCAATGTCGACTTGCCTAACAAGCTTGGTTTATATGCAACCAGGTAAAGTTCGTTTCCTGTAAGCATGCCATGCCGAACCATTGCGATTGGTTCATCCTCATTTGTAAAAAGAAACTTTCTGGTTACTTCACCGCTGGCTAAATCAAGCGTAAGAGAATAGCAGTTCGACTTGTTGAAATTATAAGTTGATTTTGCTTTGTCGGTAACCTTTTTTACAGCAACATTCTTGGTGTTGTCGTTATAGTAATAAATGAGCTTATTTTTAAAAGGAGCAACATTGAAAGAACTATAGAACGGAAGTCCTCCTGCAATAAATATATGCGAGCTATAGCTAAGAGGCACAGACATTGCCGGTCCCTTTGCTCTTATTGTTTCAACCTGGTTTTTAGGAATTACATTTACCCATTTCAGGGCGGCATCTTCCCCTATTTTAATGGTCAATAAATCGCCGCAGGTATATTGGTAATTAGTTACTGTTCTGTGAGTCCATCTTTGGCCATCATAGTTCGATTCAGTAGTTACAAATCTTTCAAACCGGTATTTTTCTGCAATAAGAAGAATAGAATTGTCCTGGCTCACATACACCTTTCTGAAAAGGAAGTCGGAAGAAAACCCATCCATATCGCCACCTGCTGCCGCTTTTTGTGAGGCATTTTTTGATTGTTTTGTTTCTGCATCATTATCGTCATCGGTATCATTAT
>JAKFDY010000018.1:0-2737 GCA_036675885.1 Lacibacter sp.
TCCGTTCAAACACTTTGTTTCCCCAACGATCGTAAATCACAAATAATTTAATAAGCGATGCACCATTACCCAGAACAGAAAATAAATCATTCTTTCCATCACCGTTAGGGGTAAACGAATTAGGGATGAATATCTGACTGCCGTTGCAAAGTATTTCGACAGTTACTGAATCGGAAGCAGAACAGTTTTTATCTGTCTTTGCTTCAACGATGTAAGTGATGGTGCGGTTAGTTGAACTTACAGGCGATGGGCATTGCACACAACTTAAGAAATCGGGTGGCCGCCACATCCATGTACTGATGTCATTACTTCCTGTTGCATTTAACTGAACGGTATTGCCCGGTAACGACTGCATATCAGGCCCTGCATTTACAGTTGGTCTCGGATGAACCACAACATTTATATCCAATGTATCACTAAAACAATTTTCAGCATCATACCCCACAACTGTATACATTGTTGTTGAAGTTGGTGACGCTGTTGTTGAAGCTGATGATGTTGAACCAAGCCCTTGCGTATTATTGATCCATTTATAAGACGATGCTCCTGTAACTGTTAATTGTGCAGATTCGCCTTCGCAGATCGAATAATTAGTATTTCCTGTAATACTGATAGGTTGTACAACTCTTACCGTAATTGAATCTGTTTTCTTACATCCATATTGATTGGTAACAAGCACACGGTAATTGGTGGAAACAAATGGTGATGCCAATGGAGATGCGGATAACGGATCAGAAAGTCCGGCAGCAGGCGACCATTGATAAGCTGTTCCTCCTGTTGCAGAAAGTTGAATACTGTTACCAACGCAAACTTTTGGTTGTGCTGGCGAAAGTTGAACAACTGGCAATGCATTCACCGTTAAGATATGCATTGAGGTATCTAAACAACCTTGATTGTTAACCACGAGTGTAACAGGGTAACTACCTGCAGTGTTATAAGTTTGTGCTGATGGATTTTGTATAGAAGCAGTCTGTCCATTTTTAAAATCCCAGCTCCATTGCACACCGTTAGTAATAGTTGCAGCAGAAGTGAATGTTGCAGTTTCGCCTGCGCATATTGCAGCCGGTGCAGTGATCGTTCCTTTGGAAGATTCTTTTACAACAACTACTTCTGATACATCTTTCACACAACCGGAACGTGCAGTTACACGTAATGAAACAGTGTAAGTTCCCGGCGAGTTATATTGAAAAACAGGATTTGCTGTATTAGCAGTATCTGCTGCATTACCTGTTCCGAAATTCCATTTATAAGAAAGGAAGTTTTGATTTTGCGATGCACCTACACTATACACATCAGCATTGAAATTGATCTTTACCTTGTTACATGCCTGCGACGGAATGCCTTTGATCTTAGCCGATAAACTATCAATGGTAATTTTTTCTGTTGATGCTGCAGCAACGGTGCAACCATCAGTATTGGTAATAAGAAGCGATGGCTTATAAACACCCGGCCCACGATACGAATGCACTGCAGTGCTGTCAGTTGATGAAAACAATTGTCCATCACCAAAATCCCAAACATAATTGGTAACACCTGTTGCTGATGCATTAAAATTGACCGGCTGTGAAGAACAGGTTTCTTTCGGATCGAATTTAATAGCTGCATCTAACCCTTTCACTTTTACAGAATCAGTATAGGTGCCTGTTAATCCATTGTAACCATATACATACAAGGTTACAATGTAGGTACCGGGTTTGGTATAAATATGAGATGGATAGTTAATGTTATCGGCAGTGGTACCATCACCAAAATCCCATTTTACTCTCACTGCTCCTGCCGAAGTATTATTAAACCTTGCCATTACCGGCGGACAACTTGCATTACCTACAAACGATGTATTGAAATTAAATGCCGAATTAAAATCTCTTACCACAATAACCTGTGTGGCTTCGGAGGTACAACCTGTTAACGGATCTTTTGCTATGAGTTTCACATTGTAAGTACCGGCAACTGTGTATGTATAAGAAGGTGAATGTTGCGTGCTTATTACACCGTTACCAAAATCCCAACTGTATTGGGTGTTGTATACATTGTAGTTGTTCGTGTTGTTATAAAAATAAACAGTTGTACTTAAAGGCACATTAGAGCCGGAGGTGTAAAAAGCAGCCTTGGGTCCTTTAACACTCACATAACCATCATAATAAGCACTAGTGGTTGTGCAGCCTGCTGCATCCCTTACCCTGAGCGTTACGTTATAACTTCCCGGGTTAGTATAAGTGTGCGTTACATCAGCACCGGTTGTATTAGTAATTGTTATGCCATCACCAAAATTCCATTCCCATGAAAGAATAGAATTAGCACCGGTAACTGTTGATAGATTTTTAAAAACAAAAGGCTGTTGATAACATTGATTATTGGTTTGAATCTGAAAATCCGGTCTCGCTCCGATTGTTGAATAATTAATATAGTTTGTTGTATCGATACAATCGTTTACTGTATTACGAATAATCATTCTCAGCTTATGCTTGTTGCTATCTAACCCTGAAATATATCCGTTAATTGGTAACTGTGAAAATTGATAGGGATAGAAATTTCCATAAAAGTAAGAACCATCATCATATTCAATTTTCTCAATCAAATAGAAGTGATCCGTATATGGCAGACTTTGTAATCCGGAAATATTGAAATTAAGATTTTCCCCAACACACAGGTTCGTAGCCAGTACGGTTAACTGGGGTTTTGACTTCAGCAATACATAAATCGTGATTGAATCACGAACAGAGCAGGCTCCATTGCT
>JAKFDY010000019.1:0-16217 GCA_036675885.1 Lacibacter sp.
AGTTGAATATCCGAGATACGATTTCCCCTGGCAAATGGTTTCAGTAAGTGTTGATCTTGATGTTGGTAATACAGTGAGGTTAATTGTTCTGATACTGTCGCAACCGTTTGCTGCTGTTAATGTATCAATATAAACTCCTGTTTGCGTGTAACCAAAAACGGAATCTCCTTCGCAGATAGTTTGTGTCAGCGTAAGAACAGATTTTGGCAACACAGTAAGATTTAGTGTGCGTATACTATCGCAACCAAGAGCTGTGCTTAATGTATCAATATATGTTCCGCTGGTTGTATAACCTTCAACTGTATCACCTTCACAGATTGTTCGATTAACAGTTGATGTTTTGCTTCCACCAATGCCAATTGTTACGGAGTCGAGCTGGTTGCCACAACCGGGTAGTGTAACAGTCAGATAATATTTTCCTGCACTTGCAATAGTTGCATTGTTAATCACCGGATTTTGCTGGTTGCTTGTAAAGCCATTAGGCCCAGCCCATTGATAAGTAGCAGTAAGCAAAGTGTCTGCAAAAAGAGAAACCACACCTCCATCACAAATAAATGGAGTGGTAGTGCTTGCATTGGCATAGTTGTTATTGAAGCTGCTGAAGAAGCCGTAGCCGGTTCCCTCACGCTCGTTACCCATTAAAACTCCCAAATGGAAAAATGTACGTGAATTGGTTACTGTCACAGCAGAATCAAGAGGTGAAAATGAGTTAGACAACAGAACACTTGCTGATAACCATTGGCCAGATGTGCCGGGAACAGGTGTAAACTTATTTGCAGTAATAATGCTACTGTTATTATTAACCTTGAAAAATGATTCGCCTCCGCTTCTTACAATGACGTTCATATATATTTCCCGGTTGGTACTTTTAGCAAATGTTGCCGAAAGACTGCCTGTACACTTAATAGGTGGCAATATAGCTGAACCTAATTCACAACCAATACCCGATACCTGGTAAACATAAACAGGGTTCGAAGCTTGAATATAGGTTGACGCATTCGCAAGATTTATTTGGAATGACTGCCCTGCATTCAGAGTGGTTACTATGGTTCCGTCCTGGGATACAGTAGTACCGTTTGCGGTTGCAGTTATATAAAGTTTCTCAAGCGATCCTAAAAGATATCCTTTAGTTGCAATGTATTCAGTACCTGTTACTGTTATAGGAATTGTCTGGTCGCCAATTAGGTCGGAGCAGCCAAATCCCGGTGAGCTTATAAAATCATCTGCCAGCGTAATAGCAATTGGTTTTGTTGAGGTAACTCTTGATCCTTCCAGATGTTGAGCAGCCGCCTGCGATGTTGCAACGGCTGCATAAGTTTGACCACGATTAAGAGTTATTGTAAATGGCACCCCTGCTGCATGCCCTACAATGTTCTTTGAAGGTGTAATTGTAACACTTGTATTATCTTCTGTGGCAACGATATTAAACGAGGAGTAAGGAGTTGGGGTTCCTGCTCCATTATTACCAAAATTCTGAGATGAGATAAAAAAGTCATTGCCAACAGCATTCCTGCCTTTTAAAACAAATAGCTCAGGGTTCAACCCAATGTTGTTAACATTGTTAACTTCATAATATACAGAAATTTGAGCTGTAGAACTTATTCTTATGCCTTTGTTCTGAACCACATTCCCGGGACTACATTCAACTAATGCAAGAAAGTTAGTCAAATCAATTTTTGCACTTGAACTGGGAGCCAGATTTATAATTTGAGTAGTAAAGCCACCTCCAGCCGGTTGTGAAATCGTAACAGTTGCAGCTTCTTTGAATGAAGTAATGCGAAGAACGATTGGTCTGTCTTTATTTGATGACGATGTTACATCCGGTGCAGCAAACCAAAACTCAGTATCAATTTGTGCAAATGACGAAAGGCTCGCAATAAAAAAGCAGGTTAGTAGTATGGTTTTTCTGATCCAATTCATGCGGTATTTTTTTGGGTCGAATAGAATATTGGTTTTTTAGAGATATCAGCAATTCAGCATTTCTGATATTAACTCAATGGATTTTATGATTGAGTTATGCCCGAAAATAAAGAAGAGTAACGAAAAATACAACCCTATCGTATATGCTAATAGGTAACAACTAGCAGATATTAGGAAAACTCGTAAGGTTTTACCGTAATTTCTACATTACTGATAGTCTGAAATCTTATAAAATTAAAAAGAGGCGGTATCAAAATATACCACCTCTTTTAATCAATTGATTACTTTGAATTATTTGTTCTTTGGTCTATCGAGCATATAATCAAATCTTTTGCCACTAACCGTGTCTTCAGCCATATCAGGGATAGCTTCAACTTTGTAAGCACCAGCATCAAGTTTTGCTTTTGTTTCAGAGAATGCAGTTAATGTTTGTTCAATATCCTCATCGGTATGTGCTGCAGACGGGATTAAACGGTAAATGATATGCCCTTTAGGAATTACAGGATATACCACAATAGAAGCAAAGATGTGGTAGTTTTCACGCAGGTCCATCACCATGGCCGTTGCTTCTTCCACACCACCACTCATGTACACAGGAGTAACCGGACTATCCGTTTTACCAATATCAAATCCTCTTTCTTTTAAACCTGTTTGAAGTTTACGGGCATTGCTCCATAGCTTCTCTTTTAGTTCAGGCATTGTCTTCAACATTTCCAAACGCTTCAGATTACCAACAACAATCGGCATTGGTAAACTCTTGGCAAATATCTGTGAGCGAATGTTGTAACGGATATAATCAATAATCGCTTTTGGTCCTGCTAAAAATGCACCGATCGATGCCATTGATTTTGCAAATGTGCTGAAGTAAAGATCGATATCTTCCTGGCAACCTTGCTCTTCACCTGCGCCTGCACCTGTTTTACCAAGCGTACCAAAACCGTGAGCATCATCTACCAGTAAACGGAAATCGTATTGTTTTTTCAGATCACAGATCTCTTTCAGTTTTCCCTGGTCGCCAGCCATTCCAAACACACCTTCAGTAATTAAAAGAATGCCACCTGCACCTTGCTTTTCAATAAGAGCTGTTGCTCGTTGCAATTGCTTTTCGCAATCTTCCACATCATTATGTTTAAATACATAACGATGACCGGGATGTAAACGTAAACCATCAATGATGCATGCATGGCTTTCCGCGTCATACACAATCACATCATGGCGGCCGCAGATCGCATCAATTGTACTCATGATGCCTTGGTAACCAAAATTCAAAAGAATGGCATCTTCTTTTAATTCAAATTCGGCCAGTTCTCTTTCCAGTTGTTCGTGCAGCGTTGAGTTACCACTCATCATACGGGCACCCATTGGGTAAGCAAGTCCCCATTCTTTCGCAGCTTCTGCATCTACTTTACGTACTTCAGGGTGATTGGCTAAACCGAGATAGTTGTTAAGACTCCATACAATTTTTTCTTTACCACGAAACATCATACGGCTGCTGATTGGGCCTTCCAGTTTGGGGAAAGCGAAGTAACCGTGTGCTCTTTCTCTGTGCTGACCAATGGGTCCGGAATTTTTAAGCATCTTCTCAAAAATGTCTGCCATATGATGAAATTGTTAAGGGTGAAAAATTTGCGGCAAAGGTAAGGTTTTGATACTGATCTGAAAAGGATGAAAACGAAGAGATTCGTTCTTGTAAAAATCACTTTGTAAACAGGCAATCAACGGTATCTTTACCGCTCTAAATCAAATGTATGCGTTTTGTTTTTTCTTTTCTTTTAATCCTTTGCTCATTAAAGATATCAGCTCAAAAAACAACGGCGAATCCACCAAATGCAAATGTACAACGTCCCAAACTGGTGGTGGGTATCATGGTTGACCAGATGCGGTGGGATTATCTCTATCGATTTTACGACCGTTATGCAGCCAACGGAGGATTTAAACGTATGCTTAATCAGGGAATGAGTTGTGAAAATGCATTTATCAATTATGCGCCAACTGTAACTGCTTGCGGGCACACAACTGTTTATACCGGTAGCGTGCCTGCGGTGCATGGCATTACCGGAAACGCATGGTTTGATAACGAACTCAAAAGAATTGTTTATTGCAGCGAAGACAATACTGTAAAGACGGTGGGCAGCACATCCAATGCCGGAGAAATGAGTCCACGTAATATGCTCACTACAACTATTTGTGACGAATTAAAACTGGCGACAAACTTTCGCAGCAAAGTAATTGGTATTGCAATTAAAGATAGAGGTGGGATTTTGCCTGCAGGCCATAGTGCCAATGCGGCTTATTGGTATGATGGAAGAAATGGTAACTGGATCACATCAACGTATTACATGAACGATTTGCCACAATGGGTAAAATCGTTCAACGATAAAAAGCATGTGGATGCATTTTATGAAAAAGGGTGGAACACTGTTTATCCTATTAATAGTTATGTGCAAAGTACAAAAGATGAAAACGACTATGAAGCAAAGCCATTTGGTGCTGATCAAAAAGGCTTTCCTTATGACCTGAAAAAATTTGTTGGGAAAAATTATGGAGCGGTTTCTTCAACACCTTATGGAAATACGTTAACCATGATGCTTGCAAAAGAAGCGATTGCAAATGAAGAGTTGGGCAAAGATGTCATTACAGATTTTCTTGCAGTAAGTTTTTCATCTCCCGATTATATTGGCCATTCATTTGGTCCTAATTCAATAGAAGCTGAAGACGGGTTTCTGCGTTTGGATAAAGACCTCGGCGAACTGTTTGATTATCTCGATAAAACAGTTGGTAAAGGGCAATATGTAAGTTTTCTTACGGCCGATCATGGTGTGGCACATGTGCCGGGTTTTTCAACCCAACATAAATTACCTGGAGGCGTAGTAGATGACAACAGAATGGTAAGTGATCTGAATAAACAATTGAAAACATTGTATGGTGCTGATAATCTTGTGTTGAGTGCATACAATTATCAAGTGACTTTAAATCATCACACAATTGATTCTGCCAAGCTAGATCGTTCAGCTATTGTGCAAATAGTTATGAATTATGCACGTGGAATCAAAGGGGTTGATCGTGTTTTCGAAATAGAGGAGTTGATGGAACAGCCTATGTCCGCTTTGGTAAAAGAACGTATTGCGAATGGCTGGCATCCAAAACGCAGTGGCGATATACAGATTATGTTTGCTCCGGGATGGATTGATGGCGGCCTTACAGGAACTACCCATGGGTTATGGAATCCATACGATAGTCATATACCGCTGCTATGGTACGGTTGGGGAATAAAACCCGGTAAGAGCAACCAGGAAGTGTATATGACAGATATTGCTCCAACTGTTGCGGCCTTGTTGCACATTCAAATGCCGAGTGGTTGTGTAGGCAAGCCCATTCTTCCCGTGCTTCAGCAATAAGAACGAGGATATGAAGATTTAGCAGTATTCCTGCCTCTGGCATTAATCTTGGCACTTCTATACTAAATTGCAGAAAGCCCCTTTTCGAGGGGCTTATCTGTCAAAATGACTAAAGCGAAAACTATGAATGAAAAGAGTTTGTTTTTAAGACCCGGCGATGAGGACGTAGATTTTTTACCCATCATTCCATTAAATGAAGCTGAAAGTGACAGCGATGAGGATATTGAAATTCCTGCAGAGCTGCCCATTCTTCCCTTAAGAAATACGGTGTTGTTTCCCGGAGTTGTGTTGCCAATTACGGTTGGTCGCGATAAAAGTATACAAGCCGTAAACGAAGCCTATAAAACCAACAAACTGGTTGGCGTGGTAGCGCAGAAAGACAGCAATGTGGAAGATCCTACTGTAATTGATTTAGAATATACAGGCACCATCGCCAAAGTGGTGAAACTGATAAAAATGCCTGATGGTGGAACTACCGTGATTATACAAGGTAAGAAACGTTTCCGCATCAACATGCTTACTTCCGATGATCCATTTTTTAAAGCAAGCATTGAAGTATTGCAGGAAGAACCAACACCTGAAGATGAAAACTTTAAGGCAGTTGCAGGATCAATAAAAGATATGGCGGCACAGATCATTCAACTGTCGCCGAATATTCCAAGCGAAGCATCCATCATCTTAAAAAATATTGAGAACCCTGCTTTTCTCGTTCACTTTGTAAGCAATAATCTTAACAGTGATATTTCAGAAAAGCAACTTTTACTTGAAACAAATACCATTAAGCAGCGTGCAGAGTTGTTGCTTACATTATTGCAGAAAGAATTGCAGTATACTGAACTGAAGAATAAAGTAACCAATAAGACAAGAACGGAACTTGATAAGCAGCAGCGTGAATATTTTCTGCAGCAGCAGATGAAAAGCATCAAAGAAGAATTGGGTGGTGATGCAAACGACCTGGAGATCCAGGAGATGAAGAAAAAAGCGGAAACAAAAAAATGGAGCGATGCTGCAAAAGAAATGTTCCGCAAAGGTATTGAGAAGCTGGAACGTATGCATCCATCAACACCGGATTATTCAGTGGTGTATAATCATCTTGATCTGATGCTTGATCTCCCCTGGGGCGAATACACCAATGATCAATACGATCTGAAGAAAGCAAAGAAAGTATTAGATCATGATCACTATGGAATACAGAAAGTAAAAGAGCGTATTCTCGAATACCTGGCTGTGTTGAAACTGAAAGGTGATATGAAGAGCCCCATCTTGTGTTTGCTTGGTCCTCCCGGTATTGGTAAAACTTCATTGGGAAAAAGTATAGCGAGTGCACTTGGCCGTAAGTATGTGCGTATCAGCTTAGGCGGGTTGCATGATGAGAGTGAGATAAGAGGTCACCGTAAAACATATATTGGCGCAATGCCCGGCCGCATCTTACAATCGTTACGGAAAATAAAAACATCAAACCCTGTAATGATTCTTGATGAAATTGATAAGCTCGGTAATGATTTTCGTGGCGATCCTTCAAGTGCATTGCTTGAGTTACTCGATCCCGAACAGAATCATACTTTCTACGATAACTATCTTGAACTGGAATATGATCTCAGCAAAGTATTGTTTGTTGCAACAGCAAACAGTTTAGCATCTATTCAACCTGCATTAAGAGATCGTTTGGAAATTATTGATCTGAGTGGTTATGCAGTGGAAGAAAAAATTGAGATCGCTAAAAACTATCTTGTTCCAAAACAAAAAGAAGCGCATGGTTTACTGAATCTGCCATTCAAAATGAGTGATCCGGTGTTGCGTAAGATCATTGAAGATTATACCAGGGAAAGTGGTGTGCGTGAACTAGACCGACAACTTGCATCCATCATGCGATCACAGGCGAAGGAATATGCCATGAAAGAAAAGCTGAAGCCCACACTTACAGCAAATGATATTGAAAAAATATTGGGTAAGCCACGTTACAGCAATGAGCTTTACAAAACCGCCAACATGCCCGGTGTAGCTGTTGGTCTTGCATGGACAGCAGTAGGCGGCGAAATATTATTTATTGAAGCCAGCTTGGCTGAAGGTAAAGGCGAGTTGCGCTTAACAGGCAATCTTGGTAATGTGATGAAAGAAAGTGCATCAACTGCTTTGAGTTACCTGCAGGCAAACGCTAAGAAAATTGGTGTTGATGTGGATGAATTTCAAAAGAAAAATATCCATATTCATGTACCTGAAGGAGCTGTGCCTAAAGATGGCCCCAGTGCAGGTATTACCATGCTCACGGCAATTTCCAGTGCCTTTACAAGTCGCAGGGTAAAACCTTTTCTTGCAATGACAGGTGAGATTACGTTACGTGGACAAGTGCTTCCTGTTGGCGGCATTAAGGAAAAAATATTAGCAGCTAAACGTGCTGGTATTAAAGAAGTGGTGCTTTGCTGGCAGAACGAAAAAGACGTTCAGGAAATCAATTCTTTATACATTAAGGGAATGAAATTTCATTATGTAAAAACAATGCAGCAGGTATTAGACCTGGCTTTGCTGTAAAGTTTTTTCAATTTTATTGAACCAGGCTTTTTAAAAGCTGTTACTATAATCAACAAACACGAATTTATTTCATGTTGGTTGTTTTAAAGGCTAAAGAGATTCCCTCATTTCTATGGGGGATATTTTTTTGCCTAAATTACAGCCTCAGTACTTCTGTTATGCGTCGATTGATCTGTTTCGTGGTTGGTTCGTTTGTTTCGGCTGGCCTGTTTGCACAAACACTGGGCGGCAGAGCTGCTTATAATTTTCTGAAATTTCCTGCATCACCGCAAGTATCAGCATTGGGAGGAGTTAATCTTACCAATGAATCGAATGATGTATCGCTTGCTTTTTCTAATCCTGCTCAACTCGATTCAGGTATGCATACACAAATGGCGGCAAACTTCAACGCCTTGTATGCAGGTGTAAAAAATGTGCACTGGATGATGGCTTTTAGAAGTAAAAAGTTAAACACAAATTTTTCTGCCGGAATTTTGTATTTCGATTATGGCACTACACAGCAAACAGATGCTTCTGGAAATATTGAAGGTGTTTATCGCCCTCGTGATTTTGTTGTGCAGGTACAGGCAAGCAGAGAATACCTCAATCGGTGGAAATATGGTGTATCGTTGAAATTTTTAGCAAGCAATTACGGGCCGTATCGTTCATCGGCCATCGCAGCTGATGTGGGTGTGTTGTATAGAGACACAGCGAATTTTTTACAGGCAAGTATTGTAGCTGTAAACATGGGCGGACAAATAAAACGCTATAATCCTGCTGAACCCGAAGAGTTGCCCTTTGATCTGCAGGCAGGTATTTCCAAACGTTTGGCAAAAGCACCCATTCGTTTTTCTATAACAGCTCATCATCTTCATCGCTTTGATATTTTGTATAACGATACCTTGTTCAATAACGATAACGGCTATGAAAATGCTTCCACAAAAAAGATCACACTTGATAAAATCTTTCAGCATTTTGTTTTTTCTACACAAATACTCATTGGAGAAAGGGTAGAAGTAACTGCTGCATACAATATCTTACGTGGAAGAGAATTAAAAGTAAGTAATGGCGGAAACGGGCTTACTGGTTTTTCATTAGGCGCCGGTGTATTATTCTCAAAGTTGCAATTCCGTTATGCAAGAACTTATTTTCAAAACAATACCGCTTACAATCAAATTGGATTGACCATGCCGCTTAATAAATATTTTGGATTGGGGAGTTGGGGGGAAAAGGTGGGGTGGTGAACTTTGAATAAGCAATAAACAATTGGCAATATGCAACAGGTAATCGTTAAGTTGATACAATTATCTTAAAACTTTGCCAATTGATTATTGCCAATTGCCTATTAATTACGCCGCATCTCTCTTGATCTTTTCACCAAACAATACTTCAACCAAAATATTATAGATGAAGTGTGCAATCATTGGTAATAGCAATCCGCCACTGATCCATGCAAGAAATTGAAAACCTACTGCAAATGGTATGATCTGAATAATAGCCCGTTCACCTTGCGTGCCATGACCAAAGGCAAATACAACAGCACTTAATATTGCAGCTAACCACCATGTGTTCTCCATATAGCCCATGATCATCTGGAACAACACCCCACGATAAATATATTCTTCACAAAAAGCAGCCACAACACAAGCCAGTATCCATATTAACCGTTCAAGATTTGTGTCGGGTAAAATATGATGCAATGTGCTTTCATCTTTTTCTTTTGAAAATTTCTGCGACAGCCATGCAATACCAAGTGCAATACCAATTAATGCAACAGCAGCAGCAATGGAAGTATAGCTGAAATTACTTTCGAACGGAATCTCTATCTTTTCACTTCGTGCAGCAAAGAAAGCCAGCACACAAAGAATGATCTGCATCAACATCGATTGCAGGTACACAGGTATCTTGGCGATCTGTGCGCCTTCCATTTCGGCTTCCATCTTTTTGATGTTTTTATAGCTCAACGCTGTAAGAAACGGAAGCCCTGCTGCAATAATGATGATAAATAATAAACTCATTTTTTTGTTGATCGTTTGATCAGTTCGTTATGTAATGCCAATACCTGCGGCAATAATAATTCCTGTTCGTTGTTGTGCAATACAAAATCGCACAGTTTCATTTTCAATGCTTCATCCACCTGGTTGGCTATTCTTCCTTTTACTTCATCTGCTGTTACCCTGTCACGATCCATCACTCGTTTAATGCGTAATGCAGCAGGTGCTGTTACGCCAATTACGTAATCAAGTCCTTCAGCAGTTCCGCTTTCAAACAAGAGAGCCGCTTCTTTTACAACATAAGGCGACTGTTGTTTGCTGAACCATTCTTTTGCGTCTGCAATCGTAGCAGGGTGCACAAGGCTGTTGAGCAACTCCAGCTTTTCTTTGTTGTTAAAAACAATAGACGAAACATGCTTACGATTTAGTTGCCCATCTTCAAAATAAATTTCCCTGCCAAAATGTAAAATGAGCTGTTGTTTTAACAGCTCATTTGAATGCATTAATTCTTTAGCGGCTTCATCGGCATAATAAACAGGAACACCCAGCACTTCCAGTACTTTTGCAACGGTACTCTTACCGCTGCCAATGCCTCCTGTTAATCCGATTTTCAACATACCCAAAATGAATTTGCGATTTCAGATTTACGATTGCGGATTTATTCAACACTCCAATCGCTTTAAATCTGAAATCGCAAATCGTAAATCTGAAATAAGTTATTTTTTTACTTCAGCTGTTTTGTTCAGCTGTGCTGTCCAATCCATGCTGATAGAGCTACGTTCAATTTTGATATAACTTCCCGGGTTGATCTCCAACGAAAGTGTACCATCTTCATTTACCTTGTTTACCACTCCATGAATACCTGCAATGGTTACTACTTTATCACCTTTCTGAAGATTTTCAATAAACGTTTTTTGCTGTTTTGCTTTTTTAGCTTGCGGACGGATCATAAATAACCAGAATACTAAGATCATCAATCCAAGAAAAACTAACTGGATGCTTCCACCACCTGATTTGGGATCGCCGGCAAATAAGAGTAATTCGTACATGTGTATTTGTTTTATTTTTTAGGAAGTACTTCGCCTTCAAACATAAGAACTGCGATGCCTTCTTTTATATTTGCTGTTACAGTAATATTTTTTGATGCTTTACCAACACGGCCTTCGCTGTTAAACTCTGCTGTGATCTTTCCTTCAGCACCCGGAGCAATTGGCTCTTCAGGTTTTGAAGGAACGGTGCACCCACAACTTGCCTGCACATTAGAGATAATTAATGGCTTTGTACCGGTATTTTTAAAATGGAAAGTGATTACCACTTTTTCGCCATCAGTTACTTTGCCAAAATTCTGTGCAGAATCAAGCCATTGTATAGTTGTTACTTCAGCAGGGGCGGCAGTTTGCTCTGTTGCTGCAGATGCTGTTTCAGCAGGTTTCTTATCAGCCGTTCCACATGCTGTTAAAAACGCAATAAATACTAATACGATAAGTTGTTTCATATATCTGTGTTTATCGGATTGCAAATGTAAAGGAAAGCGATGATTATGGTTTCTTAAAAGACACTTTGTGCAGTTTGTTCTGCGTGGCAAGGTCTTTATGAATACTATCGAGAATACCATTTACAAAATGGCCACTTTGGGGAGTGCTGTAGTCTTTTGCAAGATCAATGTACTCGTTGATGGTCACTTTTGGCGGAATGGTTTCAAAGAACAGGAATTCGCAGATACCCATCCGCATCAGGATCATATCCAGGATGGCAGTACGTTCAGGGTCCCAGTTTTGCAGTTTATCCTTAATATAATCGTTACATACTTCTTCTTTTTCAATAACACTCAGCAGCAGATCTTTTGCGAATTTTAATTTTTCATTGCTTACGAATTGCTGAAAATCACCGTTATGTGGTTTTTGCAGCAGGTTAAGCATCAGTAAGTTGATCATATCTGCATCATCTTCCCAATGGAGAAAACGCTCTTCAATAAAGCTGATAAAATCTTCGTTGGGCAGCATCAGATCGGTGAAAATAAACTCGAGAATTTCCTTCTCCTGCTTCTTTTCACGTCCTTCAGTTTTGATGTATTGTTTGTAAATATCAGAAGTTACCAATTCACTGTAAAGCTTCCTGATCCAGTCTTCGGCACCCATCAGTTCAGGCTTTATTTCTTTAGCCGCTTTGTCATACGATGTATGTTCCAACAGTTGCCAAAGCAACGTATTGCCCGAAATTTTGGTATTGATATTCAGATCCGCTGCTGTGGGCAAATGCTTCGATGCCTTTTGACGGGCATCGGCTTCAGCATAACGTGCTGTTTCTGTAAGTATGTAAATAAGGAAAACAAAAAGCTGCCGGCTCTGGTCGATGTGTTTATCTAATGTGCGGATTGCCTCTTCTTTAGTAATATCACCCTCTCTTGTAAAACAGGTGTACAACGTCTGCATCACCTTAACCCGTATGTTTCTTCTGCTGATCATGTTGGAAAGAACTTGTTTTTGAAGGGGGCAAAGATAAGTAATCTGCTTCCTTTAGCGCTGTAAAACTCCTGAAAGCTTTGGCAATAAGTAAAACACTTACCAGTTAATTGCCGTATTACACATATTTTAAAAAAAGAAAAACAGCCGGTAAGTTTATTGAAGTTCAAAACGAAGGCTCTATCTGAAAATTTGTCTTTTTTCTGCCACAGGTTTTCTGCCAGTTTTTTGTGAAAAAACCCCATTTCACGCCAATTCTGAAATTTTTTCCTGTTCTGGCGTGCTGGCACTGTATTCGCTTACCTTCGTTGCCCCTTAAAACGGGCAAGAACTAATTTCATTTCAAAACTAAAACAAGAATAACTATGGCTAAGAAGGTAAGTGTTACCCCATTACATGACAGGGTAATTGTGAAGCCTGCCCCCGCTGAAGAAAAAACAGCCGGTGGTATCATTATCCCCGATACTGCAAAAGAAAAACCCCAGCGTGGTACCGTAGTGGCTGCAGGGCCCGGTAAAAAAGATGAACCCGTTACCGTAAAAGTTGGCGATACGGTTCTTTACGGTAAATATGCCGGTACTGAAATCGCTATTGATGGTGATGATCTTTTGATCATGCGTGAAAGCGACATTCTGGCGATTGTATAAGAAGCTGCAAGCTGTTAGCTACCAGCTGCACGCAAAGGCTTGAAGCTCGCAGCGAATAGCGTGAAGCTTTCATTTTCAAATTATCTCATTTTCAAATTTTCAAATTGATCTATTATGGCAAAGCAAATCTTCTTCGATATTGAAGGAAGAAATAAAATGAAAAAAGGTGTTGACATTCTGGCCAACGCTGTGAAAGTTACACTCGGTCCTAAAGGACGTAACGTAGTAATCGAAAAGAAATTCGGCGCACCAGCTGTAACAAAAGATGGTGTTACTGTTGCAAAAGAAATTGAACTGGAAGATCCCATTGAAAACATGGGCGCACAAATGGTGAAAGAAGTAGCCTCTAAAACTGCAGACATTGCAGGTGATGGTACTACTACTGCAACTGTATTGGCGCAATCAATTATCAGCGAAGGTTTGAAAATGGTTGCTGCCGGTGCAAACCCAATGGATCTGAAACGTGGTATTGATAAGGCTGTAGCACTGGTTGTTGCAAACCTGAAAAGTCAGTCGCAAGCTGTTGGCAACGACAGTAAGAAAATTCAGCAGGTTGCATCTATCTCTGCAAACAACGATGAAACAATCGGTAAACTGATTGCAGAAGCATTTGCAAAAGTTGGTAAAGAAGGTGTAATTACTGTTGAAGAAGCAAAAGGTACCGATACTACTGTTGATGTAGTAGAAGGTATGCAGTTCGATCGTGGTTATATTTCTCCATACTTCGTTACAAACAGCGAAAAAATGGAAGTTGAATTGCAGAACCCATACATTCTTATCTATGATAAGAAGATTGCTGCAATGAAAGATATTCTCCACATCCTCGAGAAAGTAGCTCAAAGCGGCCGTCCGTTGTTGATTATTGCTGAAGATCTCGAAGGTGAAGCATTGGCAACATTGGTTGTAAACAAACTCCGTGGTACATTGAAAGTGGCTGCTGTTAAAGCTCCTGGTTTTGGTGACCGCCGTAAGGAAATGCTCACTGATATTGCGATCCTCACTGCAGGTACAGTTATCAGCGAAGAGCAAGGTTTCAAATTAGAGAATGCTGATCTTTCGTACTTAGGTCAGGCTTCTTCTGTAACGATTGATAAGGATAACACTACTGTTGTTGGTGGTAAAGGCAAGAAAGTTGATATCACTGCACGTGTAAACCAGATCAAAGCACAGGTTGAAAACACAACTTCTGATTACGATAAAGAAAAATTACAAGAGCGCCTGGCTAAATTAGCCGGTGGTGTTGCTGTATTGTACATTGGTGCTGCTACTGAAATGGAAATGAAAGAAAAGAAAGACCGTGTGGATGATGCATTACATGCAACCCGTGCAGCGGTTGAAGAAGGTATTGTTCCAGGTGGTGGTGTTGCTTACATCCGTGCAATTGATGCATTGGAAGCAAAAGTTCGTGGACAAATTGAAGATGAGCAAACCGGTATGCAGATCGTTCGTCGTGCACTGGAAGAACCAATGCGTACATTAACTGCTAACGCAGGTATTGATGGTTCTATCGTTGTACAGAAGATCAAAGAAGGTAAAGGCGATTTTGGTTTCAATGCACGTACAGAAGTGTATGAGAACCTGTTTAAAGCAGGTGTAATTGATCCTACTAAAGTGAGCCGTGTAGCCTTGGAAAATGCAGCATCTATTGCAGGTATGTTGTTAACAACAGAAGCTGTAATTGCTGATAAGCCGAAGAAAGAGGAACCACATGCACATGGCGCTCCTGATATGGGCGGTATGGGTGGTTACTAAGAAAGTACGAAGTAAGAAGTACAAAGTGCTTTTGATTTTATTACTCTGCTGAAAAGTAACAGCAAAATAAAAAGTAAGTCCTTCCGTTTACGGAAGGACTTACTTTTTATAAATTCAATATCGTTTTCTGTTTAATTGTGAAAGTTGTAAACCACGATAGCGCACTAATAGTAAGAACTTTTCTTCACTGGCTTAAAAGTCCACTTCTTTTACTACCAGCTTAAATACATTCATGTTATAATCGCCGCTATGACTGAGTGTTTTCCCTTTTTCCGAAATAAAATCTTTGGTTAATGAAATTTGCAGGTAACATTCCACTTCTGCCCCTGCAGTAAATTTCTTTTTTTGATAATCATCATACAAGTAGGGTGAAACGATAAACGAAAGCTCGTCTTCTTTTTTTCCGGATAAAGTGTTACCAAGTGTATAGACCGCCTCATCCTGAACAATATCGTAACCGTTTTTGCCACTAAGTTGGGTGTGTACCAATAAGGAACCATAATGATTTTTGTTATACACCAGTTTTATCACATATTTTTTTCCATTTTCCAGTTTCAGGCTATAGTTAATTAATCCTCTGCTTGGTTCAAGGGCAATGGCTCCGCTCGATACAGACCAAGATCCGTTAATTGTTACCTGGAAAAGCGATTTCTCATCATGTGAGCCAAGGTTATTGGCAGGCACTTCCATTCCTGCTTTATAAGGACTGAATTTTGTACCTACAGATTGCACTGTTTGTTTCAGTTTGTTTATGTTGATCATTGCAGACTGATTCCTGTTGCCAAAAATTTTTAAAGAATCGGATGATGGGTTTACAGCTTTTATGTTTGTTGTACGAAGCACTGGCGTTGTACGCTTAGTTGCTGGTGTTACCTGTGCCATAGATGTAATACTGCTCAATAGTGCAGTAATCATCAAAAAGGAAAAAGAAAGAAATGCAGTTTGTTTCATGTTTGTTGTTTTTATAAAAGTAGAAAAAAGAACCAGTGCACGCAATTGTACAATTGCCCCAGCTTAATCCTGTGCAATAAAATAAATAGGCTGTGGATAGTTGGCAATAGCCAGCAACGCTTTACAAATGTATTGGCTTACCAATGCGGCACCTTCTTTATTAATGAATGCAAGGTCATCTTCAGGTGTATGGTATTGTGGATGACCACCGGTATGCAATCCCAATACAGAAATTTTATTTTTATAAAATGTAACATGGTCCGATCCGCCAACACCGCCTGCATGTACAACAGGGTTCAGCCCGCTTCCTTCAGCTAACTTTTTCATCAGTTCCACTCCACCCGGGAATGTGCCTGCACCTCCCATGTAAATTTGTTTTTCTGCATTCAACCGGCCCAGCATATCCATATTTATCATCAGCTTTACGGTAGAATCGGGTACGGGTAAATGATGTACAAAATAGTTCGATCCTTTCAATCCTTCTTCTTCGCCACTAAAAGCAACAAATAAAATGCTGCGTTGCATGTGTGGTTGCTGTTTTACAATTTCGGCTGCAATGCATAACAAAGCTGCCACGCCCGAAGC
>JAKFDY010000020.1:0-2480 GCA_036675885.1 Lacibacter sp.
CAAAACACTAGAATTGCGTGATACGCTTATAGTTTCCATCTATGGAAATGCATCATCAAAACAATACAAATCTTCACCTGCATGCATTACTTCACCAAACAACCCGGATAATATCTTTTCAGCAAATAAAACGTTCTCAACAGTACGCCCTTTTTTACGAACACCAGGGACAGTAACTTTTTTAACCTTCTTTGGCTTCAACAGTTCAACTATCTCTTTCGCTGTTTTATTTTCTTTCAGCAAACGTATAGCCTGGGCCACCAGTTTCCGGAACAAACCTTTTACCTTTTGTTTGTCAGGCAAATCTCTGTATGCAATTGATGCAATGGAAGAAGCCTTTCCCATCAGTTCCGCATACCGCATCGTTTCCGAATGCCCCGGTGCGTGTCTCCACGCATCGGAACTATGAGTTTGTCTTGTCCTAAAATAGGGTTACCTATAAACTTTTTTAGGACGATACAGTTTGATTATATTGGTGCGTGAAGACACGCACCAAGGCAACAGTTGCCAGCAATAACACAGTTTATCCCGGACTTGATCCGGGAAAGCAAGATCTCCGTCCTTCCACTGCAAAACAAGATAGATTGCTCCGGCCGGGTATAAACTTTCTGTTCCGGCCTCACTACGGCCTCGCAATGACGAAGACCCCGGGAGAATCAGAAGTGTACAACGAATCGTAAGTGCAAGCTCAAAACAATACCACAATTACCACTGTACAGGGTCCTCGTCATTGCGAGCCGCACCAGCACCTTTCTTCAATCAAAGGAAAACTTCCAGCGCCTTATTCCGTCCTTTAAAAGCAAACTCACTGCTGTAAAGCAAGCAAGACGGAATACAGCGCCTCCCGTTGCTCCGCATAATACGCAGCAAGGTCATCGTCCTTCTACTGCAAACAAGATAGACTGCTTCGGCCGGGTATAAACTTTCTGTTCCGGCCTCACTACGGCCTCGCAATGACGAAGACCCCGGGAGAACCAGAAGTGTACAACGAATCGCAAGTGCAAAAGCTCAAAACAATAGCACAACTACCACCAAACAGGGTCTTCGTCATTGCGAGGTCTGCCAGCAGTAACTTCGTAATGTAATGTATCCGCCGGCAGACCGAAGCAAACTAACTTTCAGCAGCGGCGGGATCTTTGTTGATGCAAAATGATGCCAGCACGTTTTTTCAATCCAGGGAAAACTTCCAGCGCTACACTCACCGGAAATATGATTTGATTATATTGGTGTGTGAAGACAACGGTAATGTCGGATTCTTCTAATGCGGCATGACTTTTTTATCATCGCGTAGTCGCAACCTCTTCATCGGGTTTTGGCTTTTTTTTGCCGAGGTATTCTACTTTTACCTGTGTGAGCCCATGGCCGGTGTATTTGAGCTGTTTGGCCGCAACAAGGCTAAGATCGATCAGCCTCCTGTTTTTGGGATGCATACGGTCGTTGATGCGCAGGATCACCGATTTTTTGTTTCTTGTATTGGTAACTTTTACCCAACTGTTGAGGGGTAGCGTATTGCAGGCGGCCGTCATTTTTTGCTGACTGAAAACTTCACCAGTAGCCGTTTTTCTGTTTTCAAATTTGTTGTGGTAATAACTGGCAACACCATATTGTACAGCAGATGCCTTTTTATTTTTTCCAATGGCCACGCTGTCGGACGGGGTTTGGGAATATGCCCAGGCAGGAAGGGTCAATAAAAAAAGAAGCCATACATGTTTGTTCATAAAGCAGGATTTTACTGGCGACGAAAAACCGATCGGGCATCACCGTTCTATACTATACACGGGTATGGAATCAAGATAGCCCATTCGATTCGCATTGGGGAAAACAATGCGCTGAAACTATTGTAAGACCTGTAGCAGTTGGGGATTTTACGATCGCAGGTTGCAGGGAATTACTATAAAAAGGAAGTCTTTTGAAGAACCTCCCTAAAATGACCACCTTGGGTAGTGTCTGTATTAAGTAAGGTCGTCTGTGTTGATGCAAAAAGATGCCAGCATATTTCTTCAATCCAGGGAAAACCTCCAGCGCCTTATTCCGTCCTGCAAAAACAAACTCACTGCTATAAAAAAGGCAAGATGGAATACAGCGCCTCCCGTTGCTTCGCATAATACGCAGCAAGGTCTTTGTCCTTCCACCTCGAATACAAATCGATTTACAAATTATCTGGGTGGTTGTTCGTTGGCCGGACAAATGGCGGAGCCGTCACCCAGAGCCCGTCGAAGGGCATTTGTCCTTGACCTTTTTGTTATTCCAGAGCGAACGCGAAGGATCGGGCAAAGCCAAAAAGTAAATAAAGAAAAATGCCAGGGCACTTGTCCGCCTTTGTGGATGCAGGGAGGAAAAAGAAAAGAAAAAATAAGCAAAACACTAGAATTGCGTGATACGCTTATAGTTTCCATCTATGGAAATGCATCATCAAAACAATACAAATCTTCACCTGCATGCATTACTTCACCAAACAACCCGGATAATATCTTTTCAGC
>JAKFDY010000021.1:0-3159 GCA_036675885.1 Lacibacter sp.
GTACATAGGATTTACCAACTATTACTACTGGAAAACGGAACATCAAATTATATTATTCTAACAAACCGCCGTATACCAGACCGGTACGTACGGTGGTGTGAGAGGACAGGTAGCAAACTAATTACTACCTTCCTACTCAATTATGTTGGTCGGCACGGTTGAAAACCGTAAGACCTGAATAGATTAGCAATTATGATTATAATTCATGGCTAAGCCGCATGCTACCTCATACTTTTTCCCACGACTTAAGTCGTGGGTTATTCAGGTGAACGATAACAAATGTTGAAATGCTTAGCTGCGAAAGTTGAAAGAAAGGTAAAGCCAGCCTGGCCGGACGGTTGGGGAATGAGGATGAGGATGAGGCTTTTAAAACAACGCCCTTACACTTGCCCTGCCCGTATGAATAGCTTTTGCTTCGCCGGGCTTTCTGCCTTCGTAGGTGAAATTAATTTCCATGTTATTGGCAAGTCTTCTGGTAAAATCAATATTCCATAAAAAGTTTTTGCCGGGCAACAACGCATCGAGCATAATAAATGCAACAGTTGAATTGGTGGCACCATTGAACTTGATATTACTGAATTGAAACTTTCCGTTAATGGTGCTGCTTGAAAGTACATTGTAACGCATCTCCGTAATAATAGAATTGATGACAGCACGCTCCTTCTGTCCTTCCTCGTTTTGTTTATCCTCGTATTTATAATTTAGTGAGAAGCGATATTTTGTTCCGCTCTGGAAGCTTACCGATGGTTCGGTTACCCAATGCGCAAGATCATAATTCCGGTTGCCGAACTTGGGTGTTTCCAGTTGATTTTTGATCGACTTCACCAGCACATTTGTTGAAAAATTCTTACTGAGGTTCCAACGGATGCGACCCGACAGATCTCTCAACGTTCTTGTCTCCAAGCCATAGGTGAGAATGGAACGGCCAACATTCTGCACATGCGTAAAATCTACACCCCACACATTACTTGTGCGGTTAAAAAACAATGTGTTGGTTAACACAGAACTTAATGAAATAAGACTGGTATCTGCTTTTGGTTTTGAGAACGGATCGAGGTTGATGTTTTTATCGGAGATCTCTTTTTTAAATATCTGCAAGCCTGATTGTAATGTAATACGGGTTAAAAACTTACTCATTCCTTTTGCTTTGTTTGGATCGATTAACGCTCTTGGATTAAGATTTACACTGTAGTTAAACTGGTTGTAATTGGCACGTATAAAATCAAGTGTTGGTGTAAACACACGGATATAACGGGCCTGATCCTGGTAAAGCGCTACTTCAAATTCATTTAGCTGTGGAATACCGTCAGTATTATAATCGTTCCAGGTATATTCACCTTGGCCTGCTGGTACTTCAAGAAAAGAATAATCACGACGTTGCTCCTGTCCGCTACCGGCTTCATATAAAATATTACCGGTAAGCATTCCTTTCCATTCGTTCACAAAATATTCGGCACGGCCTAATACTGTGCGTTCAGGTTTTTGTCCGGTAAGCTGACTGTTATATACTTTTAATTCCCGTATGGTAGCATTTAAACGGAACTGATGTTTTTCGCTGCTCATTAATTCAACGTATGCATTGTAATTAAAACTTCGGTCGGTTTGTTCCAATGCTTTTCCAAGTGGATGTTTATCACGACGTGTAAAAAAGTTTAATCCCCATTTATTCGATGCTTCTTTTGAACGTAAATAAAGTGTCCATGTATCCCACATGAATGTAAGTGATGATAAAGAGTCCGTAATACGGTTGCGGCTCTCACTGTGTTCTAAATAATATTGTCCACCGAGTTCGATTTTGTCGAGCTTATCAAATCTTCTTTTCAGATCAACAGTTGGGCGAAGAAAAAAACCTTTGTTGCTTCCACTATCGGTTGATGAATAATTGATATTGCCCATCCAGGTCCATCCTTTTTGTTGAAAGCTATGCTGCACTGCATGACGAATTCCTTTGAACAAAAAACCACGTTGATAATTCTGTATGTTATAACTGAAGCGGTGATTGGTTGTACGCATCAACTCCACGCCTGCACTGATGATCTGTTCTTTTTCCTGTTGCAGAAAAATAGGTAGTCCCCACTCTCTTGTAAATTCAACAGGACGTAAACGTTCCAATGCACGGAAACTTTCCTGCACAAATTCATAACTGCTTGTGAGCTTATATGTCAGTGGCTTTTGCGGATTGCCTTTGAATCGATTGTTGTATTGCAAGGCGATGCGCCCAGCCACGCCATCATCATTCGTTTTATCTTTTCGAGAAAGTGTATTCACATCAAACCTGCTGACAGCAAGTTCTGATTTTATTAATAGTTCTTTGGTGATTTGATAATCTGTTCCCACAGTCATCATTTGTTGGGTGCGTGGAGCGATCAACCGCACTGCCGGTGCATAACGACCCTGTCTTACACCGTTCACCGGAGCAACCCATTTGAATGTTCTTCCGTTTGCACCAGCTTCTTCCAGCACATAATCGGCATTGCCAAAACCAACATCAGAAAAAGATGCAGTGTACACATCGGGTTGATCAATGGTTGTGTACACTAACACAGAATCATACGTAATACTGTTAACCGTTGAATCGACCAAACGATAGACGATCTTGTTGGCTGCAAATGTGTCTTTGGTGATGGATGGATACAATGCTGTTTCTACACGATCACCAATATCAAACAAAAATTGTTTTTGCTCCGTTGTGAGAAACTGGTTGACAGATGTGTTCTTTGAATCGGCATTTGAAAATGCGTTCACCCTGAACGTTAGCTTCGGATTTACTTTCAATTCATTCCCCACAAAAAATTGTGAGTTGAGAAAGTTACGATCTGCATATTCAAACTCTACCTGTATACGCCGGTCTTTATTGATCATTCGTCGTGGAGTAAATGTAATTTCAGCAGTGTTGTAATTAATCACATAATCCTGGTCTTCGCCACGCTGCATTAATTCGCCATCAATAAACACACGCTCTGTTCCTGCAAGTACAATAAAAAACAATTCACCATTTGGTCCCTGCAAACGATAAGGGCCTTGGTTACCTTCCTGCCCTTGAAATACATAACGGTTAAACTTTCCTTTTGCAATGGCACCTGATACCATGGATGTATTCTTACCTTGCCTGAACACATTTGATTCGTTTTGAAAAGAGATACCCTGCAAACGTTTAAA
>JAKFDY010000022.1:0-2059 GCA_036675885.1 Lacibacter sp.
AGCGATGTTTCTTTTTTGTTCTTCTTCAGATTTTGCCTGCAATACCCATGGCGTTTCTTCTAATAGGGCCGATTTTAATTCCGGATTTTTTTGCAGGTTCGATAACAGGGCTGCAGTATCCAAGGTCCTCCATTTTTCAAAAACCTGTTTGATGCGTGGTGCCGCATTGGCAATATGCATGGCCAATGCGTTTGCATAAAAACGATTCCAGTTTTGTTCTGAACATTCATAGGGATACTCCATCATGTATGGCAAAGCCTGTACTGCAAGCCATGCCGGATTGGAGGTATACTCTATTGTTAAAGACTGGTGTTGAATGGTCTCGCTGGTTCCGGATTGCAATAGTTTATCGAATGCAAATGTTTTGGTTCCTGTACTGTCCATTGGCAATGGCATTGTTTCAGTCACCAATATGCGGTTAGTCAGCACCGGTAGCATATTTTCTTCGCCATCACTGAACGACTTTCCACCTGTTTGGGTGCCTTTGGCAACAATGCGCCAGGTAAGTGCTTTGTTAAAAAGAAAGGGCACATTGACAGGGAAATTAACTGTGACAGATTCCCCCGCTGCTGCAGTAAAATACTGGTTGGGAAATATGTTTTGAAACCATCCATCAACCGGTTGATTGGTCAAAGCATCAAACAACATCAATTCAACCTGTCCCGTAATTTCCTGGTCCGAAAGGTTGACGATTTTTGGCGTAAGTTCCAAATGATCACCTTCTCTTAAGAAACGGGGCATGTTGGGTTGAACCATCAGTTCTTTCTGTGTGATGATCTCTTTTGTACTGATACCCAATGATAAATCACGGGTATGACTAAGCGCCTGGAATTTCCATCGGGTTAGTGCTTCGGGCATGGTGAATGAAAAGCTGATATTCCCATCTTTATCAGTCCGGAGACCAGGGAAAAAGAAAGCTGTTTCATTGAAGTTTGTTCTTATTTGAACGGCTGGGTCATTTGATAGTTGGGATGATTGAGTAGTTATTGAAACAGTCGAATCAGCCATTTGCATTTCATCATCAGCAGGAGCCGCAGATTGATCTTTTTCTACGCCATAGCCAACAACTACAACTTCTTCTAATTTCATATTTTGGACTTCCACACCAGCAGCCCTTCCTCTAATCATGCCAGGCATTCCATAATAATTGAACTGGTCAAATATAAACCGGTCATATTCTTTCTTTAATTCTTTCCAAATAAATTCCTTTTGTTTTTGTATGGATTGAATGCCGGTAAAGTTCGTTTGTACTTTCCAGTTATACCGGTTACCATAAACCGGCCAGAGAGATGGTTTCTGCCATTGGTGCGGAACAAACTGGTCAAGGGAAGCATCATACATGGATGCCAGCATTTCAGCGGCTACTTTTTCATTTTTATTTCCCTTGATCTGCATGGTCCATTCCTCATTACTACCCGGCAGGGTTTTGTCCCTGAATGTTCCGTAAGTAATCTCCAATTCCTTGTTGGTCCATGGTACAGGGATGGTTTGAGAGAAACTATAAACACGGTTATGTTTAATAAAAAACATGTTTGCCCCAAATCCACCGCGGTCATCTTCGGTTGGTTTGAAAGTAAAATTCTGTTTACTATTATTTAAGCGGTTGAATGTAAACTTCCGTGAAGCACCTTCATCCTGGAGTTTTTCCGTTTCCTGGATCAAAAAAACATTATCTGCAGCCGTTCCGATACTGATTGTTGTTTGTTCACCCGGCTCAAGTGTTTTAACTGATGGAACAACCCAAAGATATTGCGGAATAGAAAAATTCTTTGAACGATCATCGAAGATCTCAACATACTTCAGATCTTTAACGATATCGCCCTTATCATCTTTGGTATCTACTTCCACTACATACCATCCAGGTGCCAATGATTTGCCGGAAATTGTGAATGGAACATCTTTTTGAACGCTGTCTGTTTGCTCAAATACTTTTTCTTTCTTTTCCCAACTTCTTGAATCAGCTTCATTTCGGTATTCATCATGCGGGAAATGTTTTAGGAATTCTTCCCGGTTCATAACAAACTGGTCGGGTTGTTCCCAATAACGTTGCCTGATCAAC
>JAKFDY010000023.1:0-15304 GCA_036675885.1 Lacibacter sp.
AGCACAGGAACAGGTGTTCAATCGAATTGAACAATCAACTAAGCCAATCATTGCTGCAGTAAATGGTTTTGCATTGGGAGGTGGATGCGAACTGGCAATGAGTTGTCATTTTCGGTTAGCAAGTGAGAACGCAAAGTTTGGTCAGCCCGAAGTAAATCTTGGTTTGATTCCGGGTTATGGCGGCACACAACGTTTGGTACAACTGATTGGTAAAGGCAAGGCAATGGAATTAATGATGACGGCTGCAATGATAGATGCCAATGAAGCAAAACAATTGGGGTTAGTGAATTATGTTACAACAACAGATGAGTTGTTACCTAAAACAAAAGCATTACTTACTGTAATTATGACAAAAGGCCCGAATGCAATAGGAAAAATAATTAAGGCGGTGAATGCCGGTTTTGATCATACACAAAATGGGTTTGATGCAGAGATCAAACTCTTTGGCGAATGTTTTGGAACTGATGAAATGAAAGAAGGTGTATCGGCTTTTTTGGAAAAGCGGAAACCAAATTTTTAGCCCGTCTGATGCCTTCATCTGACGGGATTTCAGACCATCATTTTTCAATCAGCTTTTCATCAATTAAATAGGCTTCTGTTATTTGTAACGAAGCAGCAGATTTTGTTTCTTCAATTATAATTTTCATTGATGCTGCTTGCACAAAAGGAAAACTAATGATGCGTTTGCGACCAACAGTTGTTCCATTTATTTCCCTCATAGGTTCACCAAGTGAATTATAGAGGATGATGTGATATTTTGCTACATGTTGCCCCTTTTTCAAATCTTCCTGCAATACAATGCAGTTAATTTTTTCTGATTCTGCCAATTCAATTATTACTTCTTTTAAAAAATGGTTTTGTTTAACTGAAGTATGTTTTGCATTTTTAAATAAATCTTTTTTAAAATTTTCTGCTCTCAACTTCTTAAACCCAACCAAAGCCGCCGAATCATTTGCATGAAACTTCCCTCGTCTGTCTGGTGGCACATTCAACAATAATGTTGCACCACGCCCAACAGATTTTAAATACAACTGAAATAACTCTTCCGGCGATTTCACTTTATTATCTTCCTCTGCATGATAAAACCACCCCGGACGTATACTAACATCACATTCAGCAGGAATCCAATGCTTGCCATATTTATTTCCAACATTCAATGTATCTGTTGATGGTGCTCCAAGCCCCGGCGTAAAGCCTTCAATATTCAGCGTGTTCCAATTAGTTGTTCCTGCAATTCCTCTTTCATTACCAACCCAACGTATATCCGGGCCAACATCACTAAATACAACTGTATTGGGAGAAAGTTTGCGAACCACTTCTTTAAAGCGTTTCCAATCATACACTTGCTTTTTACCGTTTGGACCTTCGCCATTGGCACCATCCCACCAGAGTTCGGTAATGGGCCCGTAATTGGTAAACAGTTCTTTCATCATGTTCACAAATACATCGTTGTACTTTTCTGTACCATAGTCAGGGTGGTTGCGATCCCATGGAGAAATATATACGCCGAAATTCAACCCATACTCTTTGCAGGCCTGCGATAATTCTTTCAACACATCGCCTTTACCATTTTTCCATTTGCTTTCCCGAACAGTATGTTTTGAATACTTGCTCGGCCATAAACAAAATCCATCATGATGTTTAGCAGTGATGATAATACCTGTTGCACCAGATTGTTTGGCAATACGGCACCACTGACGGCAATCAAGATTGGTAGGGTTGAAGATATCTTCGGGTTCATCACCATGCCCCCATTCTTTATCTGTAAAAGTATTTGGGCCAAAGTGGGCAAAGAGATAGTATTCTGAATTGTGCCATTTCAACTGTTGTGGAGTTGGAACGGGGTTGGGGTTTTGTCCAAAGCAAACGATAGTGAGGACAAAGCAGATAGCGGAAGAAAAAATGAGTTTCATCATATGATTTGAGTACTCAAATTAGGAAAACCAACTCAGTTAACACCTAACTTTGCGGCACTTTCCGAACTTACAAAAAATCATTTACTATGAGCTTTAGAATTGAAAAAGATACAATGGGTGAAGTAAAAGTTCCCGTTAACGCTTATTACGGTGCGCAAACCCAACGCAGCATCGATAATTTTAAAATTGCACAGGATATCAATCGTATGCCGAAAGAAATTATCCGTGCATTTGCTTATCTGAAACATGCGGCTGCTATAACAAATAATGAAGCTGGTGTGTTACCGAAAAAGAAAGCGGTGCTTATTGGCAAAGTGTGTAAAGAAATACTGGAAGGAAAGCTGGATGATTTTTTTCCACTCGTTGTTTGGCAAACAGGTAGCGGTACACAAAGCAATATGAATGTGAACGAAGTGGTGGCTTATCGTGGTCATGTACTCAACGGTGGCAAGCTTGATGATAAAGAAAAATATCTTCATCCGAATGATGATGTAAACAAAAGCCAAAGCAGTAATGATACGTTCCCCACTGCTATGCATATTGCTGCGTATAAAATTCTGATTGAAACAACTATTCCCGGCATTGAAAAGCTGCGGAATACATTAGATAAAAAAGCAAAGGCATATAAAAAAGTTGTGAAGATCGGTCGTACGCATTTTATGGATGCAACACCACTTACAGTAGGGCAGGAGTTCAGCGGTTATGTATCGCAATTGGATCATGGATTGAAAGCAATCAAGAATACATTAGCTCACCTGAGTGAATTGGCGTTGGGCGGCACTGCTGTGGGTACAGGTATCAACACACCTCCGAACTACGATGTGAATGTAGCGAAGCATATTGCCAAACTCACCAAGCTTCCGTTTAAAACGGCAGAGAATAAATTTGAAGCTCTCGCTGCACATGATGCTATTGTTGAAGCACATGGCGCATTAAAAACAGTTGCAGTTAGTTTGATGAAGATCGCTAACGACATCCGTATGTTGAGCAGCGGTCCACGTAGCGGAATCGGTGAAATTTTTATTCCTGATAATGAACCTGGTTCTTCAATCATGCCGGGTAAAGTAAACCCAACACAATGCGAAGCATTAACAATGATTGCTGCGCAGGTAATGGGTAACGATGTTGCTATTAACGTAGGTGGTGCAATGGGGCATTTTGAATTGAATGTGTTTAAGCCTGTTATGATCTACAACTTCCTGCATAGCGCAAGATTGATTGGCGATGGTTGCGTAAGCTTTAATGATAAATGTGCGGTTGGTATTGAGCCAATTGAAGCGAATATCAAAAAGCATGTGGAGAACAGTTTGATGCTGGTTACTTCACTCAACACCAAGATCGGGTATTACAAAGCTGCAGAAATTGCGCAGAAAGCACATAAACAAGGTACAACACTAAAAGAAATGGCGGTGAAACTTGGCTACGTTACACCTGAGCAGTTTGATGAGTGGGTAATTCCTGCGAATATGGTTGGTAAAATATAAACACATCAACGGTAAATAAAAAAGGAGAAGCTTAGCTTCTCCTTTTTGTTATTCGTAACTGCTGTAGTAATCAGGTTCAGAAACAGACTCATCTGCAAAAACCGGTTCTATTTTTTTACTCTCTCCATGAAAGAATAAACGATATAACCTCGATGCGGCAGATGCATCTTCTTCACGAATAATCAAGACCTCATTTTCTGTTTTCAATACTTTCCTTTCTGCGGTAACGGCCACGGCCAGGAAAGAAGCAGGGATAAATGTGTTTTGCATACAACAGGTTTTCATGTTTATAACGACAAAACCCCTGCTTTAGGTTGCCAGGGGTTATTGTTTTAACAGTTGTTTATTGTTGATTTTATTTCACAAATATTACCTCCTCACTTAGCATCCTGTTTACGGGTCAACCAAGGGTGGTTTTAAACACATTTTGACCCTTTTTTTTTTAAAAATAGAAAATTTAGCTATTTTGTGTAAACGATTACACAACCAGTTAACGATTGCCATTGAGAATAACAATGCAAGATATTGCCATTGAATTGAAACTAACTCCTGCAACGGTATCCCGTGCCTTGCACGATCATCCACGTATTAGTACAGAAACCAAACAACTTGTTTTAGAAGCAGCAAAAAGACTCAATTACCGACGAAACAAAATCGCTTCCTCCGTAAGAACTGGCCGTTCGTATACGATTGGTGTTATTATTCCCAGTGCCCGCATAAACTTTTTTGGATCTGTGGTGCATGGCATCGAAACAATTGCCAGGGAGCACGGTTATCATACGCTCATTTATCAATCAGAAGAAAGTGTACAGTTGGAAAAAGAAGCTATCGAGACTTTTTTGGGTGCCAGGGTTGATGGTATCCTGGCCTCGCTGGCCAAAGAAGAAAATGATTTTGCCCATTATGTTGAATTGAAACAGGCAAATTTTCCACTTGTTCTATTCGACAGGTTTGTTGATTCTCTCAATATCCCATCAGTAATTATTGATGATTACAAAGGCGGATTTTATGCTACCGAGCATTTGATCAGCCAGGGTTATAAGCGTATAGCCCACCTGGCCGGTCCGCAGCGGTTTCAAACTTTTCAGAACAGGCAAAAGGGATATATAGACGCATTGAAAAAAAATGGACTGGCGATAGATGAAACGTTGATCTATGTGGGTGATATTTCCATAGAAGCCGGCAGGGCTGCTACCGACTATTTTATGGATATGACCAATCCCCCTGACGCCGTTTTTGCCGTGGAAGATTTTTCTGCACTGGGAGTAATAAAAAGACTCAAAGAAAGAAACATTAAAATACCTGGTGAAGTCGGGATTATTGGTTTTGCCAATGAATTTTTTGATGAACATATCACGCCTGCTCTTTCTTCCATAGATCAGCAAACGGTAATAATGGGACAGGAAGCGTTCAGCATGTTGTTGAAAATAATTGAGAAAACAAGCGGTACAACAGAAGCTGTACCCAAAACTGTGCTTGATCCCATTCCCTATTATCGGGAATCATCATTGCGACAGAAAGTTGAAGTGAAACAGGCTGCATTCAGCAGTAACAATAAAGAAACAATCATCCTTTAATAACATAACACTAAAACATGATACATTTTACATTACTGATGACTGACAGGTAACCTGTGTATAATTACACACATATTAAATAACCATTACTTAACTGTATTACACTTTTATTATGACAAAACTGATCTGTTATGGGAGATACGTAAAAACGTATCTTACCTCTGCAATTATTTTTCTTCTTTGCTTTAGCCTTACTGCACAGGCGCAGGAAAAAACAGTAAAAGGTAAGGTTACTGATGAACAAAACAATCCCTTATCCGGGGTTAGTGTTATTCAAAAAGGAACTGCCAATGGCACTGTTACTTCAGAAAAAGGGGACTTCAGCATTACGGTGCCTTCCAATGCCGTTTTAATTTTTTCAACCGTTGGATTTGAAGACCAGGAACTTGCTGTTGGCGACAAATCAACCGTCAGTATTCAATTAAAAGCATTGCCCCAGCACCTTACCGATGTGGTAGTGGTAGGGTATGCTACGCAAAAGAAAGTGACTGTTACCGGAGCTGTAACACAAGTTAAAGGCGCTGATCTTGACAAGTCACCAACAGTGAACCTTTCCAACTCACTTGCTGGAAGGTTGCCCGGTATTACGGCAATGCAGCGGAGTGGTGAGCCAGGTGGTGACGGCTCCACAATTCGCATCAGGGGCACTAACACTTTAGGGAATAGTAGTCCATTAGTCGTTATTGATGGAGTACCTGAACGTTCTGGCGGACTCGAACGTTTGAATCCAGCCGATATAGAAAGTATGTCGGTTTTAAAAGATGCGTCTGCCGCAATTTATGGGGCAAGGGCGGCAAACGGAGTTATTTTGATTACAACTAAACAGGGTAAGGTTGGAAAGCCTGTAGTATCGTACGATTTCAATAAGGGTTGGCTGCAACCGACTGTTATACCCAAGATGGGGAACTCCTCACAGTATGCCGAACTATTAAATGAGCAGTCTATGTTTCAAAATGTTCCCTATCAGGAATGGGGTGCTGCATGGCAGGCATTTCAAACCACAGGCTCTTATACAAAACTTGACGGGAATAAAGTAAATGCATATTATACTCCAGCTGACGTAGCAAAATATGCTGACGGTTCAAGTCCGCTGACACATCCTAATACTGATTGGTATAAAACCGTTTTTAAAAATTGGTCAAGTCAGCAGCAGCACACCCTGCAAGTAAGTGGAGGAACAGAGAATGTGAAGTACCTCACTTCTCTTGGTTATCAGCAACAGGATGCCTACTATAAGAACTCTGCAACGGGCTATAAGCAGTATGATATAAGATTAAATCTTGAGGCTAAGATAAACAAGTACATTACTACAAACATCGGTATAACAGGTCGTGAAGAATATCGTTATTTTCCCACATCCAGTGCCGGGTCAATATTCAGGATGCTCGTACGGGGAAAACCTACTGAAGTTGCAGTATGGCCCAACGGACTGCCAGGGCCTGATATTGAAAATGGAGAAAATCCTGTGGTAATTACCACCGGAGCAACAGGGTACGACAGAAACCGCAGGGACTACATTCAAACAAATGGCCAGGTGGAAATTAGAAACCCGTGGGTAGCAGGGTTAAAGCTCACTCTTCAGGGTGCGGCAGATAAATATATCGGGCGTACCAAGCGTTTCGCTACTCCGTGGTCATTGTATACCTGGGATAAAGTATCCTTTGAAGCTGATGGTGTAACTCCGAAGCTTACCAGAACGGTTCGTTCTACTTTCACTGATCCACAACTGACTCAATCTGATGAAGCGGAACTACGCACTAACCTGATGGCCATGCTTAATTTTGATCGAACGTTTAGTGATGATCATACCGTTGGTGTTATGGCTGGTTTACAGAGAGAGGCGAGAGAAGGAGATAACTTCTTTGCCTTCAGACGAAATTTTATTTCGCCCAACCTGGATGTTTTAGATGTGGGTGGAACAGCTCAGCAGAATGTCGGAGGATCTGCTTATAAACGGGCCCGTTTAAGTTATTTTGGTCGTGCTGCCTATAATTTTAGAGAAAAATACCTGGCTGAATTTCTCTGGCGCTATGATGGCTCATATATTTTTCCTGAATCTGGCAGATTTGGTTTCTTCCCCGGTGTTTTGATCGGTTGGAATATTACAAAAGAAGATTTTATGCAGCATATAAGCTTCCTGAATAATTTAAAGCTTCGGGCTTCCTATGGTCAAATGGGTAACGACTTGGTTGAGTTTAATGGCCAATTGCAGGAGTATGCTTTTCTACCTTTGTATGCTCTGGGCACAAGAGTGGTTAATGGGCAGGTTGTTCGGTCATTGACAGAGCCTCGTGTGCCAAATCCAGACTTTACCTGGGAAGTGGCTAACAATGCTAATATTGGTCTCGAAGGCGCTATATTCGATAACAAAGTGTTTTTCGAGTTTGATGTATTTAAGAATGAGCGGAAGCAAATCCTTATTCCACGTTCAGGTTCAACGCCTCAAAGCTCAGGTATTTCCTTGCTGCTACCTCCCGTGAATGCCGGGCAAGTTAATAATAGTGGTTTTGAATTTAATGTGGGGTATAACGGGCGGGTAAGTGATGTGGTGTTTAAAGTAAGTGCAAACGGAGCCTACACAAAGAATAAAATAGTGTTCTGGGATGAAAACCCGGGAGTGCCGGCGCATCAGCGGGCTACGGGCCATCCTTTCGGCACAAACGGACAGGCTTTCCTGGCCTACCAATATGATGGAGTGTTTAAAGATGCAGCAGAAATTGCAGCAAATAAAATTGACTATAGCGCAGCTACAGGCAGTCTCCGTCCGGGTGACATGAAGTTCAAGGATATTTCGGGGCCCGGTGGAAAGCCTGATGGTAAAATCACAGCTTTGGACCAGGTCAGGCTTGATAAAACACGGGACCCAAAATTTACATGGGGTCTTAATTTGAATATATCCTACAAGTCCTTTGATCTTTCGGCACTTTTCCAGGGAGCTGCAGGAGGTTTCCAGTTGATAAACTTCAATGAAACCGGCGAATTTGGTAACTGGCTAAACTATAGCTACAATAACCGATGGTCGGTTAACAATCCCAGCAGCGTGCATCCCAGGCTGGTAAGCCGCACAAATACTTACTATACCGGAGGTTTTCGCAATAACACTTATTGGCTTAGAAGTAATAATTATATGCGGTTTAAGAATTTTGAATTGGGATACACTCTTGGTTCCGATATAGGGCGCAAAATTGGTATCAGCCGGTTCAGGGTTTATGCAAGCGGGTTAAACCTGATTACCTGGGAAAAGATGAAAATCTGGGACCCCGAAGGAACTGCTGAAAATGGCTATGTTTATCCACAGTCGAGAATTCTAAGCTTGGGCGCAAGAGTAACTTTCTAAATAATACTACTATGAAGAAGAAGATAACATATATAAATATTCTGTTTTTAGTATCGGTAGGTTTTTTATTTACCGCATGTAAAAGGGACTTTTTAAATACTTACCCTGCTAACCAGGCTCCTTCCAGTATAACCTGGACCGATCCTGCTTTTGCACAGGCATTTGTTCACGGCATTTATGGCGGCTTGTATGAAGGTGGGTTTGACGAGCAAATGCTTGCCTGTATTACCGACGAAGCAATATTTACTCATGCTGGTCGTGGCATAAATACTATCAATGAAGGCACTTTAAATCCTTCAAACGAAGGTTGGGTAAACCGGCATACCAGTTGGCTTGACATGTATAATTTTATTCGTCGGGCTAATCTGGCGATGGAGGGTTTACCAACCGCTACCTTCGATGACGCTACGTTAAAACAAAGGTTGGAGGGAGAGACACGCTTCTTAAGGGCATACTACTATCACCAGTTGCTTCGCTTCTATGGAGGCGTTCCCATCATTAAAAAAACCTATGGTCTGAACGAAGATTACAAGTTACCCCGGAACACTTATGCTGAAGTAAGCGCTTTTATTCTGAATGATCTTGATTCAGCTTACTTGTTGTTAAAGGGCAAAACAAGAGTAAGAGGTAACGCTTCGGATCTGGCCGTCCTTGCGTTAAAGTCACGGCAACTACTATATGACGCCAGCGATTTGCACGATATGCCAACTGCTAAGGCTAAATCGACTGTGTTGGCTGCATTTGCAAATCCGGAGCTTTTGGGTTTTGTAAGCGGGGACCGGGTAGCCCGGTGGACAGCTGCGAGAGATGCTGCAAAAGCAGTGTTGGATCAAGCCGGATCTGGTTATAAAACTGATCTGACAGCACCCGTTACATTTGACGAAGGCAAAAAAAATTATCTGACTATCGCCATGGCTGGTGGAAGCAAACACCCCGATGCCAATCCGGCCATTACCTCAACAAAAGAAATAATATTTGAAAGGACTTTTAGTCCTGATTTAAATGAAGGAGCTCAGCAGCACGGCCTTCGTCAGGGACCTAATGGCTACAACAACTGGGCAGGTAATACACCGATCCAGGAATTGGTAGATGACTATGAAATGATGGACGGTTCGAAGTTTGACTGGAGTAATCCCGCACATAAGAGTGATCCCTATGAAAACAGGGAACCCCGTTTTTATGTGTCCATACTTTATGATGGTGCACCCTGGAAACCCCGTGGCAGAACAGCCGATCCTGCTAATGAAATACAAACCGGAACTTATTTTGTTAATGGAACTAAAATTAACGGTATTGATACCCGGCAGAGTACAATAGAAAACTGGAACGGCAGCTTTTCAGGTTATTATTTCAGGAAATTTATTGATCCTGATCCAAACCTTCGTGATAACACGGGGCGTCAATATATTCCGTGGGCTTACTTCCGATATACAGAAGCTATTTTTAACTATGTGGAGGCATGCATTGAACTGGGGCAGGAAGATGAAGCCCGCACCTGGTTAAACAAGATAAGATTCAGGGCAGGTATGCCTGCAATCACTGAATCCGGCGATGCACTCAGGCAGCGTTATCGAAACGAAAAAAGAATAGAAATGGCCTTTGAAGAACAACGCTATTTTGATGCGAGACGCTGGATGATAGCTCCTCAAACACTGGGTAGGCAAACAACCTATATTCAAATTGAAGGTGTACTGAAAGCAGGTGCAACGGCTCCTTCTCCCTATCGTAAGGATAAGACAAAATTTGACTACACCTATCTGCCAGTTGTAAATAACGGCCTTGAAAAACGGACCTGGGTAGATAAGATGTATTTCCGCCCGATTAGACTAGACGAAACTCAACGTAACAATTTGTTGATACAAAATCCTGGCTACCAATAGCAGCCAAAGGTTGAAGCAAAAAATCTATGCCGCCTTTGTTGGTGGCATAGATTTTTTCATTAAATAGCAACACTACAACCCGCACATATTGCTTTAACTTTTCGTGAATTTTTAAACATAAACACTTGCTTCAGTCCAGAGAATTTCACTTGTTTCTTTTGAATTGTTCGTTGATTGCTTTAATTGTTTCCTGCCGAAATTCGACCCAGGATAAAAGCGAGAACCATTTATTTGCCTTACTTCCCGCAGAGCAAACGGGTGTCCATTTTCAAAACACTCTTACAGAAGGCTTAAACACTAACATCCTGATGTATGAATATTTCTACAACGGTGGTGGTGCAGCTGCTGGTGATTTTAATAATGACGGTTTGGTTGATATTTATTTCACCTCCAACATGAGTGATAATAAATTTTACCTCAACAAAGGCAATATGCAATTCCAGGATATTACCCTCGCATCGCATGCGGCGGGCAGGTCAGGTCCATGGAAAACAGGAGTGAATGCTGTTGATATAAATGCTGATGGACGATTGGATATTTATTTATGCTATTCAGGTGCCATGCCTGCAGCAAAAAGGGTAAACCAACTTTTTATAAACATCGGTAATGACAGCCAGGGCATACCGGTGTTTGCTGAACAGGCAGAAAAATACGGATTGGCAAGCACGGGTTTCAGCAATCAGTCTTACTTTTTCGATTACGACAAAGATGGCGATCTCGATATGTTACTGCTTAATCATAATCCCAAAAATTTGCCCTTGCTGAATGAAGAAGCAACAGCAAAACTCTTTCAACAGGATAATCCTGACATGGGGCTCCGGTTGTTTAAACAAACCAATGGTAAGTTTGCTGATGTAACAACTATTTCCGGCATCAATGGTTCTGAACTGAGTTATGGGCTTGGACTTGGTATCTCTGATTTTAATGATGATGGATGGCCCGACTTTTATGTATCGAATGATTATTCGGTGCCCGATTATCTTTACATCAATAATAAGAATGGGACATTTACAAACCAGTTGGAAAAAAGTATTGGACACAATAGCCAGTTTTCAATGGGCAATGATGTGGCCGATATAAACAATGATGGCTTGCAGGATATTTTTACCCTTGATATGTTGCCGGAAGATAATCACCGTCAAAAATTATTGCTGACACCTGATAATTATGCAAAATTTGATCAGAATGTTCGCAGCGGTTTTTATTATCAATACATGCGAAACATGCTGCAATTGAACAATGGCAATGGTACGTTTAGCGAGATTGGGCGAGCAGCTGGTATATCCAATACCGACTGGAGCTGGGCTGCATTGCTTGCAGATTATGATAACGATGGGTGGAAAGACCTGTTTGTTACCAACGGTTATTTCAGGGATTATACCAATCTCGACTTTATTAATTACATGAATGAATTTGTGAAGGAAAGAGGAAGACTGCAGCGGGAAGATGTGATGGATATTATAAAGGAAATGCCATCATCGAATGTTATCAATTATATTTTTCAGAATAAACAAGGTGAGGAATTTCAGAATAAGAATAAAGTGTGGGGAGTTGATCAGCATTCAAACAGCAATGGTGCCCTGTATGCCGATCTTGACAATGACGGCGATCTTGATCTTGTAGTAAATAATATCAATCTGCCGGCATTTATTTACCGGAATGAATCAAGACAACAGGATAGCAGCCATTTTCTGCAACTGCAATTGACTGGCGAAGGAGGAAATACCCAAGGCCTGGGGGCTGAAGTAAAAATATTTCACAACGGACAGGTGCAGATACTGGAACAAAATCCAACGAGAGGTTATTTATCGAATGTGTCTTTTAACCTGCATTTTGGATTGGGTAAAACAGAAACAATAGATTCGTTGATCATTACATGGAATAGCAGTAAAGTGCAAAAGCTTTATAATATCAAAGCTGACCAGGTGTTGAAGTTGTCAGAAAAAGATGCCAATGAAAAAGCAGCGCTTTCAAAACCTATTATGAAATGGTTTGCCGAAGTTTCATCACCAATAAAATATGAATGCCGTGATACAACTATCAATGACTTTAACAGGCAATCACTTTTGATCAGTGAGTTTTCATATAACGGCCCCTGCATGGTAAAATATGATTTGAATAAAGATGGTTTGGAAGATGTATTGATTGGCGGAGATGCCGGTCGTGCAATCAAAGTTTACATGCAGCAAAAGAATGGAAGCTTTTCAGAAAAAATTATTTCTGCATTTGAGCAGGATAAAAATTGTGTGGATGCTGATATTGCCGTTTTTGATGCTAATTCCGACGGGCATCCGGATGTTTATATTGCCAGCGGAGGTTATCATCATTTTTCTGCTGATAATGCAGAGATGAGGGACCGTCTTTATATCAATGACGGGAAAAATAATTTTGTAAAGAGTAATAGCCTGCCTGATGTTAAAGGCAGTAAATCATGTGTAAGAATTGAAGATATAAATGGAGATGGATCACCGGATATTTTTGTTGGCGGCAGGGTGGTACCAGGCCGTTATCCTGAAATACCAAAGAGTTTTGTATTGATCAACAATGGCAAAGGGAATTTTACCGATCAAACAAATACAATTTGTCCCGAACTTTCCAGGTTAGGAATGGTAACAGATGCTGCATGGGCCGATCTTGATCTTGACAAGAAAAATGAACTGATCGTAGTGGGTGAATGGATGCCGGTGACTGTTTATAAAAATCAAAATGGGAAATTGGTAAACAGCAGCAGCCGGTTTTTTGAAAAAAATTATTCCGGCTGGTGGAATAAAATAGCGTTTGGCGATTTTAATTCAGATGGCCGTCCTGATTTGGTAATAGGAAACATCGGGTTAAATACGCAATTTAAAGCCTCAGGCAATGAGCCGCTTGAAATGTTTTATAAAGATTTTGATGCAAACGGCTCGGTTGATCCCATCTTCAGCTTTTATATTCAAGGTAAAAGATACCCTTACATTACCCGTGATGAATTGCTGGAACGACTGCCGGCCATGAGAAAACGGTTCGCCAACTTTAAAAGTTATGCTGATGTTACAATGGATGATCTTTTTTCTGACAAAGTACTGAAAGATGCCGGACACCTGTTGGCTGACCGCATGAGCACAACCTTTTTTATTAATACTCCGCCTGGTAAATTTAAAATAACGGAGTTGCCGAAAGAAGTTCAATATTCGCCTGTGTACACAATTGACCAGGTAGATTTTAATAAGGATGGAAAAACCGATCTTTTATTGTGTGGCAATAACAGTCATACCAAAATAAGACTCGGTAAATTTGATGCCAACTACGGAATTTTGCTCGAAGGAGATGGAAGAGGCAATTTTAAATACATCAAACAAAATGAATCGGGTTTCAATATTTGGGGCGATGTAAGAAGTTGTATTCAAATAAAAGATAAAATATATTTTGGTATAAATAGTAAAGGCATAGCTGCCTATACACTAATGAAGACAGTGAAATGAGATATTCAACATTTTGCATAAAAACTCTTATCTCCTGTTTTTTGCTATCGGTTTTTTTTACGTCCTGCAAACAAGAAGATAAAAAACTGCCCGAAGATTTTGAGATCAATCAACGAATAACTATAACTGAAATTCCTGCTAAGAAAAAATCAGGAAGTGTAATTATTTACTTAGCAGCAGGCCTGTTTGTTGTAATGTTGTTGTTTGTCTTCTTAAGAAGATTACTGCAGCAAAAGAACAATTGATTTATTACTCAATGTTACTTGCCGCCAAATACTGGGCTTTGGTAGTGTTCTCCAAAACGAAGGTGAAACAGGAAACAAAGGATTTGAGTCTTTATCAATGGCAAATTTCTATCAAAAGATAAACTTGAAATGGAATTAAACCCAGATTTTGCAGTTGACTTTTTTTCTACTGCAAAATCTGGGTTTAACTGTAACAGTTGTTTATTGTTTGATGAGTTTCACTTTTTCATTAATTGCTTTGCCATCAATATCGAGATAGTAAACTCCCGCTTTATAGTTACTCAAATCAAGTTGAACAATGTTTTTGCCTTTTACCAGGTTAACTTCAATCGTCTGGATCGTACGTCCTGTATTATCGATCACATTCAATTGTGCTGTTTCATCAGCAATGGCATTGATGGTAACCGTTGTTTTCTCTGCAACAGGGTTCGGGAACACATTTACATATACGTTTTGTAATGCACCAAAGCTTACATCAATAATGTTGCTGTATTTCGTTGCTCCATTGGTTTCATTTGAATGCACACGGTAGTAAACTTTATTTGCCAGTTTGCCTGCGTTATAATCAATAAAGTTGTATGTAAGATTTGTGGCCGGAATATTTTTAGCATCAACAGTTCCAATTTCTTCGAAAGTGATATTATCAAGGCTACGTTCAACAGTATAAGAAATAACATCTACCTCGTTGTTCACAACCCACTCAAGTTTTGAATTATCAGCAACTGCTTTTCCGGTAAAACTGAAAAGATCAAACGGAAGAGTTGAGGATGATGACATGAAATAGAAACTGGAGAATGAAGTAACATCAAACTGAATGGCATGTCCGTAAGTTGATTGAACATATCTTCCGGTAACTGTTTGTCCTAATGCAGACGAAGCCATTGTTGTGCCGCAAGGATCACTGTTTTTAAAAACAGAAAGATCAGCAATACCTGTAATACCGCTGCCTGATGTTGCCACCATATCTGCCAGCTCCTGAGCTGTAAGATATAATCGTACAGAAACCGGTGTTGCCGGAGGATTGTTCTCTACATTAATGGTTATGTTACGATTTAAATATTTATTGCCAAACCCGGTTCTTACCGGTGTTCCTGTTCTTGTGAAGAAGGAAGTAGTAATGTTGCCGAGATTGTTATTGTTGGCATCAATTTCTGCAATGATATCTCCATTAGGCCCTGTAATGGGCACCCATAAATTGTTATTTCCATTTTCAGCATTAATGGTTATGGCAGTAGCAGTAACACATCCTGCACTTGTACTTGAATCAATGGCAATGCTTGTTGGTATAGTGCTTGGGAAAGGCGAAGTGCCTGATGGAGTATAACCAAGGAACTCGTATCGTATTACACAACCAAGGCAACTGCCTACAGTAGATGGGGGGCTCCCAACCGTTGCAGCCGATGC
>JAKFDY010000024.1:0-5090 GCA_036675885.1 Lacibacter sp.
ATATATAAAGCGAGGTGGTTGCTGTAAGCTCATCTCATTCATTAATATCCGCTGATACCTGCCAATGACAGATTAAAATTAAATCCGAAGCCGGGAATTCGAAATCCGGAGTAATGCAAAAAAAGCACCAAGAAAACAAAAAATAAGAACCAAATAATATTTAAATATAAAATTTAAACCTAAACGCAAACTCAACTCTTAAATATAACCATAGCACGGACTACTTCAGCATATCAATCCAATTATTTCTGATCGCATGTTTTGTATCTTGCACTTATCTGTGATCAAAATGAAGGAGAAATGATTAAAATTCCGTTCCTTTTTTTTTGCTGCTTATTATCTTTTACCGCTTTTGCGCAAACCAAACCCAATATCGTTTTCATACTGGCGGATGATATGGGCTATGGCGACCTGGGCTGCTACGGTCAAAAACATATTGAAACACCCCATATAGATCAACTGGCTGCCGGGGGAATACGCTTCACACAGTTTTATGCCGGCACGTCGGTTTGTGCCCCTTCGCGTTCCGCCTTACTCACGGGGCAGCATACCGGACATACTCCTGTTCGTGGCAATTATGAAATTCAACCTGAAGGACAATTGCCATTACCCGATACTGCCTATACCATGGCTGAAATGCTTAAGAAAGCAGGATATGCCACAGGTGATTTTGGCAAATGGGGATTAGGATACCCGGGATCAGCAGGCGCTCCCAATCAACAAGGCTTCGACCGCTTTTTTGGCTGCAACTGCCAGCGCCAGTCGCACAACTATTTTCCCGATCACCTATGGAACAATGATAAAAGGATAGACTACGCCAACACTTCCGTTAACCAGCGGCATTATGCGCCCGATCTGATCCAAAAGGAAGCCCTTGCATTTATTGATGAATACAAATCAGTACCTTTTTTTCTATATCTTTCTTATACTTTGCCCCATGCGGCTTTGCAATTACCAAAAGATGACAGCGTATTTGCGTATTATAAAAGAAAATTTAATGAAGCGCCAAAAAAAGTAAACGCGTCATGGGATGGTAACGGCTATCAGCCGCAGGCTTACCCTCATGCAGCCTATGCGGCAATGGTAACTAAGCTGGATAATTATGTAGGACAGGTAGTGGAAAAATTAAAAACACTGGGGATTGAAAAAAACACCCTTATTATTTTCACAAGCGATAACGGCCCTCACCGCGAAGGCGGCAACGATCCCGCATTCTTTAACAGCAGCGGCGGTTTCAGGGGTATAAAAAGAGACCTGTATGAAGGCGGCATACGCACTCCCATGATTGCTTATTGGCCTGCTGTTATCAGGAAAAGTAAGGTATCCGGTTTCGCCGGGGCCTTTTGGGATTTTATGCCAACCTTTGCCGCAATAGCCGGTGCGCCTGCACCGCCACATACAGATGGCATTTCACTACTCCCCGAAATTTCGTCGAAAGGCAAACAAAAGGAACACGAATTTTTATACTGGGAGTTTCATGAAGATGGTGGCCGCCAGGCTGTTCGTGCGGGCAAATGGAAAGGAGTACGCTTAAACATTATGAAAGACCCCGATAGCCCCATCCAATTGTATAACCTTGATGCTGATCCGGGTGAAACAAAAAATGCGGCTGCTGAAAATCCTGCCATAATAGAGCGCATAAAAAACATCATGCAAAATGAGCATGCGGAGAATATAAATTTTCCTTTCATTAAAAAATGAACAATATACGGATGAAAAGAATTACACTAACAGCACTGATGCTCTTCGCCGCCTGTACTGCACTCACGGCCCAGCCAAAAGCAAAACGTCCCAATATCGTCATCATTCTTTCAGATGATCACGCTTACCAAACCATCAGTGCGTATGGCAGTAAGTTCATGCAAACCCCCAATATAGACCGTATTGCAAAAGAAGGTGTGCTGTTCAGCAAGGCCTATGTTACCAACTCTATTTGCGGGCCAAGCAGGGCTGTTTTGCTCACGGGTAAGTATAGCCACAAAAACGGATTTAAAGATAATGAAACCTCCAATTTCAATGCCGTTTAAGTGAGATCCTCCGCTTGCAATTCCCCCGATTAATAGACCATTTGATTTTTCAGCTGACGCTGCAATACCTCCGATTCTGATTCCATTACTAAGTGAATCGAGCATAAGCAAAAGACCCAAGCCAATTCCATTTGAACTATATGACTGTGACTTAATTGCAATACTGATTCCGTTTGATTTTTTTATAGCCTTATCCCAAAAATTGAAACGAATACCATTTGTTTTGGATGAATTTCCAAATGCAATACCTGTGTTGTTTGTGCCTAAAAGCAGTCGCTTATTCTGCGCAAATAAGGTAATAGGTAGTACTGAAAAAATGAATAAACAGGTATAAGTCAGCATCTTCATACATCAATTTACTTCATTTTTCTTCAAGTCGGAATTTGTATGAAGAACGCTTATGCCTCGGTTTTAAATGCTCATCTGAATTTATTTTCCTTTCCTGTAAGTTTTTCCTGCCATTACGCAACCTATGGTTTATAAGTTCTAACTTAAGCGGGTTAGAAAACAGGTGAGGAGAAATAATAACAGCATGGAGCAAGCTTTTTTAATAGACATACAGAACAATCAAAACATCATTTACAAGGTTTGCAACTTGTACCGTGACAGTCGAGAAGACCAGGAAGACCTGTTCCAGGAGATTGTATATCAACTCTGGAAATCATACCCTGGCTTTAAAGGCGAATCGAAGCTAAGTACCTGGATGTACAGGATTGCGTTGAACACAGCTATTGCGGCGTATCGCAAACCAAAGATTGATATTACGTATCCTGAAGAACTTCCTGACCAGGTGCATTATTCTGCAGACACAAACAGTTCGGAAAATGAAGAGCGGCTGTTCAGTGCCCTGCGCATATTAACCGATGCCGAGAAAGCTGTTATCTCACTTTACCTCGAGGATTTTAGCTACCAGGAGATTGCTGCTATTACCGGATTAACGGAAAGCAATGTAGGTGTAAGATTGAACCGTATTAAAACCAAATTAAAAGAACGATTAAACTGAATTTTATGGAATTGAACGAATTAAAATCGGGCTGGCAAAATGCCGGCGGTAATTACAGAACAGAAGCTGATCTGGAACGCATGACAAAACTCAATCAGCATCCCACGCTGAAACGGATACGCATCAAAATGATCATTGAAACCGTTGTGCTTTCTTTTTTCTTAATTGTGTATTACGATTGGTTTGATGGCGATCAAAAACCGTTGTATGCCAACCTGCTGTTGTTTGCCGGCGTACTGTTGTATATTTTCAATGATGTAATTGGTTATATATCGTTAGCAAAACCGGTGATGAAAGAAAACCTGCGGTCATCTGTTCAACACCTGTTAAGTAAGGTGAAGCGTCTGTCGATTCTGTCACTTGTAATATCATTTTTCTACAGTGTTTGTTTACTTGCTTTTTTTCTATCGGTCGTAACATTCACCAAAGAGAAGAGTTTTATTTTGCTGGGGATGATCCTTGTGCTGGTGCAGGTAACACATATCTCTTATAAAGTGTGGCGCAACTGGATTTTGAAACTCGAATTGCAGGTAAACGATTTTGCAAAAGAAGACTGACTCCATATTAATTGATCTTGCCTCATCATCCGAAAAGAAGAAAGCCCCCGGTCTCCCGGGGGCTTTCTAAATGACTTCAATGCTTTTGGGTTCTTTTGTCCGTATTATCCTTTTTCGCAGGGTACAGAAGTCATTCGGTTTTCATAGAGCCGTAATTCAAAAACGGGCGTCTTTTTGGATACTTGGTTTTCAATGCTGCTTTTCAGCAGGGTTAGGATTTTGTTCTTGGGTTTGGATTTTTTCAGTCTTTCAATTGGATATTGTTTTCTGAGGATGTAAAACTACAACCGTGCTATGCACACCACAACTATTTTACTGTTATATTTTCAAAAACAAACAGCAGCATGCACTGTTACTAAGTGGCTGTACTTAGTGCATGTGTAAGAAAAGTATACGTGTTGAAATCAACGACAACTTCAATGAGAGTATGTACTACAAACAATGGTATAAACAAACGACAACAAATGTTTATGCCACAAAATAACCAGGTTGCATAACTGTTTTTGTTATGGGAGGATGATGTAAAAACTACTTAGTAATAACCCGTTTGTTTTGTTTGATAAAAAAATCTTTAATTTGATAATCAATCGAGAACTCCCAAAAACCACTTACATGAAACGAATTCTACTTTCATTTCTCTCCCTCGTGCTATTTTATCAACTTTCAGCCCAATGCACAGGCATGGGCAGCATCAATTACCAGCAATGGAACAATGTAACCGGCGGCAACATCAGCAACCTTACTTCATTCCTTGGTTATCCAGACAATCCATCGGTGACAGGGACACGCACATCGTTCGAAAACACAGCTAATATTGGCAACAATCTTGGTGTAAGGATGTATGGTTATCTCTGTGTGCCAACAACAGGCACTTATTATTTCTGGATTGCTGCAGATAATGCAGGTGAATTATGGCTGAGCAGCACATCACTGCCGCTTAATAAAGTAAGAATTGCGTACACATCTAAAGCCACCAAATACCGCCAGTGGAATGCATCGGCTTCACAAAAATCCGTGGGCATTGTATTGGTGGCTGGTATCAAGTATTATGTTGAAGCGTTGATGAAAGAAACAACCGGCAGCGACAACCTTTCTGTTGGCTGGGCTAAACCAGGACAAAGCTCATCTGCACCAAGCGAAATTATTCCGGGCAGTAATCTTTCTACTAATCTTATTTTTGATACGGATCCTCCATCAGCACCTGCCGGTCTTGCAGCTGATTTCATTACCACATCTTCTTTTGTATTGAAATGGGATGCTTCAACCGACAATGTTGCTGTTACAGGTTATGATGTGTACAGGAATGGAGTGAGGATGAACAGCAGTCCACTTACATATACTTCTTACAGTGTTACAGGCCTTTCGCCAAACACGACTTATAACATGACTGTTCGTGCACGGGATGCAGTAGGTAACGAATCAACAAGTGCAGTATTTCCTGTTACAACCATTGCTTCTGTTGCGGCATCTGAATCATTTAGTGTGCGTACGGTTATTCCAAGC
>JAKFDY010000025.1:0-1889 GCA_036675885.1 Lacibacter sp.
CACGTGATTATATTATACCACTTGGAAAAGGAAGAATTGTTATTGCGGCAGACGACGAGTTGATAGATGAAGGAGAGACCTGTTGCATTATTACATACGGCATGGGTGTGTATTGGGCAATGGCTGCTGCCAAACAATTTGATGGCGCAGTAGAAATTATTGATCTGCGTACCTTATACCCGCTTGATGAAGAATTGATCTTCTCAACTGTGAAAAAGCACGGAAAATGTTTATTGCTTACCGAAGAACAACAAAACAATTCATTTGCTGAAGCACTTGCTTACCGCATTACTTATAATTGTTTTCAATGGCTCGATACACCGGTGGAAGTGTTAGGTGCCCTTAATCTTCCTGCAGTGCCCATGAACATGGGGCTGGAGGCTGCTATGTTGCCAAATGCTGAAAAAGTAAAAGACAGGCTCTGGAAATTGTTCCGGTCCTGATGGAAATTATTTACATCTTCACCAAACCGGTACCGTTGTCACATTCACATATCTGGGAATTGTATAAGGATTAGTAAAAATCATATAATAAATATTATATGAGATAAACCAACCTTCGCAGAACAATCAGTTTGCATGAAATTGTGTTGCTTATTGTAATCAACAATTTCATTTTTGTGTAAACTGATCTTTTCAATTTGTAAAAACAAAAAAACAGTATATGAAACTTCAGTTAAGTGCGGCATTAATTGCAATAGTATTTGCCACAGCAGTACAGGCGCAACATGTAAACATTGGTATAAAGGCAGGATTAAATCTTTACAACATCAAAAATAATAATGATGTAAAATATGATACGAAAGCAGGGCTGCATGCAGGATTACTTGGGCATATTCATATTACCAAAAACTTTGCGGTGCAACCTGAAATACTTTTTTCAGCACAGGGAGCAAAATACGAGACAGGTGGAGTGGAAACAAAATTTAATCTCAATTACCTGAACGTTCCCATTCTTTTGCAGTATATGTTTGATAATGGATTCAGGTTTGAAGCCGGTCCGCAACTGGGATTCCTGTTAACGGCAAAGGCAGATAACGGTACAACAAAAACAGATATTAAATCTGCTTACAAACCAATCGATGTGGGTTTAGCGCTGGGGCTTGGTTACATTCATGTGCCTTCGGGTTTTGGTGTTGATGCCAGGTATAATCTTGGTTTAAGTAATATTAATGATGAGGATAACACTGCTGTAAAATCAAACAACAGGGGTTTCCAGGTGGGTGTATTTTACCAGTTTAAACATAAGTAAGAGTTAAGGGCAAAATAAAAACACCGTCAGCTTTTGATGGTGTTTTTTTATGCTCCTGATATTTTAAAGCAGATTGTCTTTTTTCTCTGCCTCCCCGTTTGAAAACCCGCCACCAATTGCACGCATCATACTTGATACAGGACCTTCCATTTTATTTGTTCGGTCGTCAAGTGTATTGTCATGCAGTAATTCTCCCATTTGCAGATCAGCAGGCAGGAAAGGAAGAATATTATTCCGTTGTGTGTTCATGATTTTTTTTACGTGATGCATTGTTGCATCAGCAGGTAATTGTTCCTGAATGATGGTTACTGCAACAGTGGCAATACTGTTGAGCTTGGTTATTACATTTTCTTTGCTGTAGTCAGCATAATCGCCAATTCGTTTTACAACGGATTGCTGGTTATCTGTAAAGATGAGATCGGCCCAGGTTGTGGCTGTAGATGATGTTCGTATTTTTTCTGCACCAATATCTGTATGGCTGTAGTTATACAAAGCTGTCAGCACAGCAGTGAGCGCTGCCTGGCTAAACCGGTGTTCATCAGGCGATCGTTGAACTGCAGGTTCGGCCGCAGGTAACGCAGGATCAACAGGCTGAAACCCAGTGCCAGCGAGCCGTAGACGCCGAACAACGCGGCGTG
>JAKFDY010000026.1:0-4263 GCA_036675885.1 Lacibacter sp.
TTTGCACCTGAATTACAATTGGGCTTCCTCAAGTTCTTAAAAGGAACACCGGTGCGTAAAACAGCAGCTGCACATGGTTATGTGTACGATCCTGTTGCGCCTTACCAGATCATTGAAAGTAAATACATGAGCAAAGAAGAACTGGAGCAGGTGACGTTGGCAGAAGAAGCGTTGGAAATCTACTGGAATAAACCCCGTGCAATTAATACATTGAAATATGTTACGGCTTATTACAGTGTGTTCGATTTCTTACAAGGCTTAGGTAATTACTTTACCAGGCATTGTGATCTTCACAAACACGATTTGAAAGATGTGTACACGATCCTGTTTGCTTATGCAAAACAAATTCACCCGGAAGATGCAGTGTTGCAACAACTCGTCAGCATTGATTATTACCTGCAACATAAAATAAAACCGGTCTCGCTTTTATTACCCGAAGTTGATGCCTCTGCCAAACAACAATTGATTGAACAGCATAAACTCAATCATCACAAACTTCGGTTTGCGATGTTACCAATCCATTTTAATTGGGCTGAATTTGTAGAACACAATCATATTCTGCCTGCAGAAGCATCAATGGTGATTTCGTTTGATGGGAAAAACAAGCCCCAAGTGTTGGAAGGAATTGGTATAGGTCGCCAGCGTTTATAAACTTTGGTTGTAAATCTCAATTGCTTTTGTCTATTAAGTCAGGCATCCATTACCTGATAGAATGATTACTTCTTTGTGATCTTCAGATCTTTAAAATATCCTTCCGTGCCAACATCAACCCATAATGCAATAGAACCAAATGCATTTGCACCATGCTTCAGATCATTTACAATTAATGAAGGTTGTTGATTATTATCCAGAAAAAGTTTTGCCTGCGTACCGTTCACTTCAATGCGCATGTTGATCCATTTGTTCAATTCCATGTCGGCATAAGCTTCATATCTTTCAGATGATTCTTTGCGTAGACGATCAAACTTAAAATCAGGATAGGAATAATATTGAATAGAATGATTTCGCCTTACCTGGTCATTTGCTCTCCCATTAGTTGGGCGAATATAAATACTCTCATACTTTGTATTATTATCGTTGATGCGGAAAGCAATACCTATAAATCCTCTTGCAAACTCGGGTGCATTTTTCAACAATCTGCTCAATACCTTTACTTCAATGATGCCATTGCTGAAATCAACGCCTTTGATCTTCACAAATGTTGGCTCATCAACTTTTTTCACATTTGAATCCTTCACAGCTTTTACTACTTCGCTTCCCATTAATTTTTCAATTGACATGAAAACTTGCACAGCTTCAAGCCTGTTATTATCCAACTTGATCGTCTGTGCATTAGAATTAAGTGAAAACAGAATGACAATAGAGAGTAATAACCGATTCATACTACTAAGTTATTGAATAAGAAAAACTATGCATGCTGATATTTCAACTTTGTTGCATTAATACCGGCATCATAATTAATTGCAAGCCCATAATCGGGCTTTTGTTATTTTTATCCCTAATAACAGCATATGCAAAGCCACTTCATTGAATATGTTTATCTCATCCTCATCATCCTTGCTTTGGTTATGCTTGCCAACAAACTCAAACTGGCTTACCCAATTGTATTGGTGGTAGGTGGATTGCTGCTGAGCTTTACCAAACTGTTTTCCACTATCACCATCGACCCTGAACTCATCTTTCTTATTTTCCTCCCGCCATTATTATACGAAGCTGCCTGGCAGGTATCATGGAAAGAATTCTGGAAATGGAGAAGAGTGATCACAAGCTTTGCATTTCCGATTGTTATTCTCACTTCCTGTGTTATTGCCTTTGTATCGAATGCTTTCATTCCGGGTTTTACACTGGCGTTGGGTTTTCTGTTGGGTGGCATCATTTCTCCGCCCGATGCTGTTTCAGCAACCACCATCATGCGTCATGTGAATGTGCCCAAATCGATGCTGAGCATTATTGAAGGAGAAAGCTTATTGAATGATGCGGCTTCACTCATTGTGTTTCGTTTTGCTTTAGCAACCATCATTACCGGGCAATTTCATATGGAGGAGGCGGCCACCAGTTTTGTGCTGGTGATTGTGATGGGGGTAGCTATCGGGTTACTCGTTGGTTTGATCTTTTATGCTATTCATCGGTGGTTACCTACCACACCAAGTATTGATATTGTGTTAACACTCGTTACTCCGTATTGCATGTATTACAGTGCAGAACATTTTCATTTCTCAGGTGTACTTGCAGTAGTGAGTGGAGGATTGTTCTTATCGGGCAAACGACATAGCATGCTCAGCTATGAAAGCAGGTTGCAGAGTGTGAATGTGTGGAGTAATCTTGTGTTTGTATTAAATGGAATCATCTTCCTGTTGATAGGTCTGCAGCTACCCTTTATTACCCGGCAGTTAGGTGAAATAAAGTTAATCACCGCTATTGGTTATGGTTTACTTATTTCTGCTGTACTTATTGTTACCCGTTTGCTTTGCACATTGGGTGCTTCTGTTTTTACACGAATGATGAGTCGCTTAATTACTGTTGCGGATAATAACCCGGGATGGAAATCGCCATTCATTATCGGGTGGGCCGGTATGCGTGGTGTGGTTTCACTGGCAGCAGCACTATCAATACCATTGTTCATTAACGGTACTCCTTTCCCGCATCGTAACCTTATTCTCTTTATTACATTCATCGTTATCATTGTTACACTGGTGCTGCAAGGCTTATCACTTCCCTGGATCATCAAAAAACTAAACCCGGAAGATAAACATATGCTGATAACCGAAGAAAGACAGGAATTGATCATTCAACAAAAATTAGCATTCACTTCCCTGCATACATTGGAGCAGAAATATGCTAAAGAGTGCAGAACAAACAAACATATGAGCAATATGCGAACAAGACTGAAACTGGATCTGAATTTTTTTGAACACGAGCTTGATGAATTGAATGATACAAAAGACCACTCGTTGCAACAATATCAAACGATCTATATCGATCTGCTGGAACAGCAACGTAACATACTCAGTAAAATAAATCACCGTGCAGAGTTTAACGAGGAACTCATCAGGAAATACCTTGCCCTGGTTGATCATGAAGAATTCAGAATGCGGGAAAAGCTGCAGGAAGAAACAGGAACTGTTTAATACATAGAAACCAGTTGAGACTATTTCCATTCAGCTCATCCGCTCATCGATCCTTTCTGAGAATGAAGTATTTTAGTGTTATGCTCCGCTTTTTGCAGAAATACAAACACGTGTTCCTATATGCCGTTTCGCTGGTAGCTATCCTGTTGTTGTTGCAGGTGTTGCAGTATAAGCTTGTACTCGTCAGTCATTCTTTCGAAATTTATATTGCCTGTATTGCTGTTCTTTTTACTTCGCTGGGCATCTGGCTTGCATTGAAATTGGTGAAACCGAAAACAGAAGTGCAAACCATCGTGGTTGAAAAAAATGTGTATGTAAAAGAACTAACCGAAGATGAAAAGCAGCAACTGGAAGCCGAACGACAAAAACTGGGACTGAGCTCACGTGAACTGGAAGTGTTACAGTTGATGGCCGACGGACTGAGCAACCAGGAAATTGCTGAGCGTTTATTTCTTTCGCTTGCAACAGTGAAAACACATTCATCGAAACTGTTTGAAAAAATGGATGTGAAGCGGAGAACCCAGGCTATTGAAAAAGCAAGACAGTTGAAATTGATTGCTTAGCCCTCATCCTTTGGTATAATTTCTTTGCTGTTCAACCAGTTTCATACTTTAGTATGAGGGCTTTTGGTTTTGAAACCCCCAACTTTATTGCACAAAAATTTACGGTATGAAAAAGAATGTACTTGTTTTCGGTCTCATCTCTGGATTGGTTGTTTCCACCATCATGGCCTTCAGTATGATCTACATGAGTAAGAATCCTGATTTGAAAATGGGCGCCAGCTCAATGGTTGTTGGTTACCTGAGTATGCTGCTTGCCTTTTCGCTCATTTTTGTGGCCATAAAAAACTATCGTGACAAACAAAATGGCGGTGTCATCAGTTTTGGTAAAGCCTTTGGTATGGGTTTGCTGATCGCTTTAATTGCATCCACCATGTATGTAATTATGTGGGCCATTGTGTACAACAACTTTATGCCCGATTACATGGATAAATATTGTGCACAAATGATCGAAGAAGCAAGAGCAACCTCAACACCTGCTCAACTTCAACAAACTATTGATCAAATGAACAAATACAAAGAGATGTACAAGAACCCATTGTTCTTTGCGCTCTTTACTTATATGGAAATTCTCC
>JAKFDY010000027.1:0-23240 GCA_036675885.1 Lacibacter sp.
GTTTGTATGATTTGAAAATTAATGGGGCCAGCATTACACCTCCATTTGTTTTTTCAAACTCTGTCTTCAATGTATTTTTAAAAGAATCATCTTCACCTTCATTGTAAAATAAAATGCCCGGGTTGGTGCAGAATTGGCCAACACCTAATGTTACTGATCCGGAATATGCTGCTGCAATAGCCGCACCTTTTTCTTTCATCGCTTTTGGTAAAATAAAAACAGGATTACTGCTTCCCATTTCTGCATAAACAGGTATTGGTTCCGGCCGGCTTACAGCCGCATCATATAATGCCTTACCTGCTTTATACGAACCTGTAAAGCCAACTGCTTTTACCTGCGGATGTTTCACTAACTGTATGCCGGTTGTAGTGCCATCGCCATAAAGTAAAGAAAAAACACCATCAGGCATATTTGTTTTGCGTGCTGCAAGTTGTATTGCTTTGCCAACTATTGCAGATGTGGCAGGGTGGGCGCTATGTGCTTTTACAATAACCGGACAGCCTGCTGCAAGTGCAGATGCAGTATCGCCCCCTGCAACAGAAAATGCCAATGGAAAATTGCTTGCCCCAAAAACCACCACGGGGCCCAAGGCAATATGCATATAACGTAAATCAGGTTTGGGTAAAGGAATACGGTCTGGTATTGCTGTTTCTATTCTTGCATTTACCCATGAACCTTCTCTCAGCAATGCGGCAAACATTTTTAGTTGATTAACCGTTCTTCCTCGTTCACCTTCTATGCGTGCTTGCGGCAAACCGGTTTCGCTGCTGCAAACAGTAAGCAATGTATCGCCGGTATTTATAATTTCTGTTGCAATTGCTTCCAAAAAAACAGCCTTCTCTTCTCCGCTTTTCTTATAGTATTGCTGAAAAGCTGCTGCTGCTTTTTCAACAGCCCTATCTACTTCGGCAGGAGTGGCTTTCGAAAAAGCATACTCGTTATTTATTGCCTTTGCCGGATTGTATGAAAAAAATATTTCGCTCCCTTCATCCGAAAAATGATACCCAATGATCTGTTTCTCTTTTATCATGTTTAAAATTTCATTCATTAGAATTACGCTGTAAGGAAAAGACCCTTTGTAGATACAAAAGGTCTATTTCTAACGATAGATTACTGATGCAAGTTTGATGTTACTTAACTATTTACAATGATCTATTTCAGTCTTAAAGTTTTGCGGCACATTGTGATTGTAAGAAAAAAGGTTTCGACTAACTACACTATCGACTAAATGAAAGCTTTACGAAACCTTTTCTCTGTCATCACTAATACTAATTATCCCAGAATACACGGGACGTTAATTTATCACCACCTATAGCTGTGGATGCAGCATTATAATTAGCCGTATTTGCAGATGCTTCAGCATCAGGATAAGAAAGCCTCCTTACAAAACCAAGACTGCCGAGCACTCCTACAACAGGATTGGGAGTTAAAGCAGGAAACCCTGTTCTTCTGAAATTCGCAAATGCCTCTGTTCCGTTTCTGATATTTACTATCCAGTACTGTGTGTTGATCAGCTTAAGCGCATCTGTTGGATTGTATAGTACAGCAGGATCATTTATATATGCTGTTACATCTCCGGCAGGAATAGGAGACGTTACCGGATATAAAGAATATACTGCCATGTCAGCCGCAATTGCATTTTCGTAATAAATCTTGGCTTGGGCATCACCACCAGGAATCCAGCCTCGCTTGGCTGCTTCTGCCAGTAATAAAGATGTTTGCGCATAAGTGACCCAGAAATCAGGCGCTGCCGAAGAAGCCACAGACCATATATTCATTTGTGAATAGTTAAGACCTGCCCCCCTGGCACCTCTGTATGGAGCAACGAGAAGCTGGGCATCAGTTTTACCGATAGGAACACCAAATTGATTGTTTAAAACGGTATCATAAACAGGTGGCACAGCTGCAGGATTACCGGGGTTTGCAAAAGTTCCCAGAATGTACTTTCCCCGGGGATCTTTGGTTGATTTGAGTTGATCAACAAATGGCTCTGCTGCATAGTTATATTGAGAGAAGCTTCTCAGGTTGTTGTTTTCAGTTTGTACATAATTGGTTCCATCATATTTTACATACGCATTATCAGCATTGGAAGCCATCACTCCGCCAGCAAAAGCCTCTGCTACAATAGTCTGGGCTTTTGCAGGATTAATTTTTGAGTAGCGCATTCCAAATCTTAACAACAATGAATTGCCTAATTTTTTCCACTTGGCTACCTGGTCTGCAGCGGTTGTAGTTTTGGTGGAGGGTTGCGCATTTGCCCCGTAAAAAAGGTCTGCCGAAACAAAGTCGCCTGCAGGATTCAATGCAGCTATTCCTTCTTTGAGTTCTTTGTATAAGGAATCGTAGATGGCCGCATCATCGTCATATTTGGGAAAGAAAAGTTTTTCACTAAGGCCCTTTCCTGCTTCGGAGTAGGGAACATCTCCATAGTTATCAACCAATCCCATAAATACCTGGGCTTTCCATATCCGGATCATGCTCCGTAAATTAACAGCGGTAGTATTCGGGCCTAAAAGGTTCAAAGCCTGTATCATATTTTTGATTGACCCTGTATATTCCCCCCACTTGGGCGTACTGTTACCGTCAATATCTGCATTGAAACTAAAGCCAAGATTGGCCCCCGTATTGTATGGGGTCACAAATTGCTGAACAATCGTATGTTCCCCAGCCCATGTGCCGATATGGGTTCGCTGCGCTCCCGCAAACAAAAGAGCGGGATCAACTGACGGTATCGCATAAGGATTTGTGTTTACTTCTACAAAATCTTTATCGCACCCTATAAAAACCAGGACGGTGCAAATAAGAATCAGTCGCTTAAATAGCTTTATCATATTGTTAGAATTTGACGTTTAAAGTAAGATTGTAATTACGTGTGGTTGGCAGTGAGGAGTTCTCATAACCAGCCCTGATGTCGCCGGATGACTGGATGGCTTCCGGATCAAGACCTGGCAGATCCTTATAAAGTATGGCTACATTTCTGCAGGAAGCCGACAATGTCAGTCCTTTCACGAATTTTAATAAATCAACCTTTTTGATAAGGTCTGAAAAATTATATGCCAAAGAAATATTTCTAAGCTTGACGAAATCAGACTTAAATGTAAAAGGATCGCCTATCTGGTTGTTTCTGTGGTCTGTCCATAAACTTTGCAAACCGTTTCCCGCAACAGTAACTGCAACAGTGTTGGGCAATCCGGTAGTTTCATTAACACCAGGGAATACCCAACCACCTTCACGACCCTGTAATGACAATTTGCTATGTCCTTGCCTGGTCATATTCAAAAGAGTAGAAGATAATACGGTACCTCCAAATTTGTAATCCATGTGTATTCCGAGGCTGAAATTCTTATAGGTAAAAGTATTATTCCAGCCACCGGTAAACTTAGGGATAGAACTTCCAACCGGGTTAAACCCATTAGTAATACCTTTTGGGTTTGTATTTGATGCAAGCGGCCGGCCATTAGCACCTACAAGAATTTCGCCTTTGGCATTTCTTCTGTAAGTTCTTGTGTACAATTGGTTCATTGCTAAACCCTCTGTGTACCTTATTTCTCCGAGAAACTCGGTACCGGTACCATTAAAATAAAGCAACAATATTGTTCCGCTTGGGTTACCTACATTCAACACTTTTGTTTTCAGGTAGGCATTATTCCAGGAAGTTGTCCAGCTGAAATTTTTGTTTTGTACAGCCTTATATTCAACCAGGGTTTCCAAACCAGTGTTCTTTAATGAAGCTTTGTTTTGTTTAAAACGATCGTATCCAGATGCACTGGAAAGTACAATGTCCACTATCTGATTCGTTGTTACTTTATCAAATGCTGCAACATCCAAAACTAATTTGCTGTTAAACAATCTCAGCTCAAGGCCTATTTCTTTTTCCTTTACGGTAAATGGCTGCAACAATGGATTGGGAACATTACCCCCGGAAATACTGGCTAATGCCTGGTTATTAAAAGGGAAAGCATTGTAAGTATAAGTTAATTGTCCTTCATAAGTACCAATACCGGCTATACTGCCCACTTCTGCCCAGGAAGCTCTCAGTTTACCATAAGAAAGCCATTTCAGATTTTTTAATAACTCCGAGAAAATAAAGCTGCCCGATATGGAAGAATAGAACTTACTGTTATAGTCGGGATTCAGCACAGAGAACCAGTCATTTCTACCCGTAAAGTTCAGGTACAATAGTCCGTTGTATCCAAGCTCAGCCAGACCATAGAGAGAATTGATGCGGCTTTGGCTATAATTATAACTCTGGGTTCTAACGGTACCGTTCCCAATGGAATAAAGATCAGGGCCACTAAATTTAGAGGCATTTTGGCTCAAATTTTTGAATTCTCCTCTCAATGTGTTTCCACCAAAACTGGCATCAACAGAAAATTTTCCAAATTCTTTGTTGCCACCAACCAGAAAATCTGCATTTATATCGGTTGTGGTGATTTGGCTTAGATTGTAGGTGCCTTTGTATGTACCAGCATCAATAAGTGTCTCGGTTCCTGTACCATTCAGGGTATTCCATTCTGCGAAATTATCACCACGATCATAGTTAAACCTTCCTTGCGCATAGAGCCAGTCTGTGATGTCGTACCGTAATGTAGCAGTTCCGAGAAAACGATTTCTATCTTCCTTATATTTTTGCCCCTTTTGCAAAGTGTAGTAGGGGTTGTTAATTGTGCCGATGAATCCGTTAGTTCTCCATTCTGCTCCTGTAGCAGGGTAAACTGCATGCTCCCTGTAGGCTTCAAGTGGTACGGAAATTGGCATCCTGGTAAAAAAGTTTACAGCTCCGTCGCCCTGTGTGCCTATTTGAGGGGGATTTATATAATCCTCATCTGCATAGTTAACGTTTAGTTGAAACTTAAGTTTTTTAGCGATGGTTTGATTGACCCCTATATTAAAGATCCTTCTCTTGTATTCATTGCTTGGTACAATACCTTTAGAACCAGTGGTGGAGATGGATGCCCTGAAACTTCCGTTGGGGCCACCACCTGATAATCCAAGTGTGTTGGTGAGGTTTGTGCCGGTTTGCAGAAAGTCGAAAAGCTGGTTAGGATAAGCTGAGTAAGGTCTCATAACCCCATCAAAATTTATGGTAGGCTGACCATCTAATTTAGCACCCCAACCAAACTGACCATTACCTGCAACACCTCCCACAGTAGTAAACTTAACACCGCCTTGCCCCTGGCCATATTCCGTCTGAACGATTTCGTCCATAAAATTCAAAGCCTTCGAAGTAGTATAGCTGGAAGTAAAATCAACTCCGATGCCCTGATTTTTTTGACCCGACTTAGTGGTAATGATAATGGCACCAGCGGCAGCCCTTGAACCATAAATTGCAGCGGCAGCAGCTCCTTTCAACACGGTCATACTTTCTATATCATCAGGGTTAATGTTGGCCAGGTTATCGCCCCGGTCACGTTGCTGACCATTACCTTCAGCATTCCTGGTTCCCTGGTCCAGCGGAAGGCCATTAATTACCAGAAGAGGTGAGTTAATAGCTCCTGCAAAACCAACCTGTCCCCGCAAACGTATTTGATTACTGGCACCTGCACCTGCAGCCGGCGGGGTGATATTTAACCCGGCAACCCTGCCTTCAAGTGATTCGCCTACATTGATAGTTCTCTGTTTTACGAGTTCATCCGCATTAACAGATGTTGTGGCATAGCCCAGTTTCTTTGCCGCACGTTTCATGCCCAATGCTATAACTACCACTTCCTCCATGGTTGATTGACCATGGGCCATAGTAACAGAAACAGTAGTTCTGCCGTTGAGCGGAACTTCTAATGTTACAAATCCTATAGAGCTAAACAGCAATACATCTTTTCCGGCAGCATTAATGCTGAAATTACCGGAAGCATTCGTGATCGTTGCTCTGTTTGTACCTTTTACTGTTACGGTTGCTCCGTTAACAGGTTGTTTTTCCTCATCCAGCACAGTGCCTGTAACTGTTTGCGCTTTTGCTGCTGTAAAAATGATAAAGAGGAAGAATGAAAACATTAGCCTGATCAAACCCGAATTAGTTGCGGGTTGGGAATTTACCTTCATAATGCAATCGTTTTGGTTATGTGATGAGTGATTTGGGGGAATTGATGCAACTCCCCACATTACAAAATCTTATGCTAAAGTATTTACACTGCTAAGCAAAAACTTCCAATAAAAAACTTTGTTGAATTTTGCAAATGCAGATGAGATAAATTGATTTTCTTTATACAAGCCGCTATTATAATAGCGATTGCGGAACGATAATTTCCTAAAGCCTGTTCAGATTTTTATATGAATCAATTTGTGCTTTGCCATAATGCTGCTTCGGAGTTACGATTGTTTCCGCATATTATTGAAATAGGCGTAATCAAAAATCCTGCTATACGTCTCAATGGTTTTCCATGTGAAAGCGATCGTTGTTTAAAGTTGTATTATATACAGGAAGGAAAATTTGAATGGTGCATTAATAACCGGTCGTATACACTTTATCCCGGCGATGTTGCATTGATATTGCCCGGCACTGTGTTTGGAAATGAAAGTAATGTACTGGAGGTAGGTTGTTTTTCCTGGATACATTTACAGGTTGGCAAAAATGAAAAAGGTGAACTTGAAAATCTCACGTGGAGCAGTTTATCTGAAACAGAGAGCTATGCAATAAATAAAATATTGCAGACAGACCATACTCCCATACTTCAAAAATTTACAGAGGCAGGTGTTATTCTTAAAGGCATACAAACCGAATTGTTTAAACAGGAAATAGGTTTCCAGGCACGGGTAAATCATTTAATCGATGAAATTTTTATACAGGTAAGCCGGCAGTTTACAAGAATTTCGAACCCCGGTCGTGACTTTCCAAAAACGTTTACGAAACTCGAACAGGAACTTCGCCAAAATCTTTCACACCAATGGACAGTAGAAGAAATGGCGGCACTGGTAGGATTAGGTACAACACTTTTCAATGAGAAAGTAAAAAGTTATTCCGGCTTTTCGCCACTGAACTATCTGATCAATATCCGTATTTCAGAAGCAATTAAATTATTGAAGACACCGAACATAAGCCTTACAGATATTGCACTGGATACAGGCTTTTATTCATCACAACATTTTTCTACCACGTTTAAAAAATTAACTGGTTATACACCCAGTGAATTCAGAAAAAATCATATCGGAACAAACTAATTTATAATCAAATGGAATGTATCATCACTATAGAACTCGGCACCAATGCAGTAAGAGTTTACGCATTTGATCTTGATGGAAATATCATTGGCTCATTGAAAGGATACTGTCCCACTTTTCACAGCGAACCGGATTACAGTGAACAGGATCCCGACCAGATATTTATTACCATGCTGTATGTTCTTAAAAACCTGTTGAATGAAGTACTGCATCCAAAAAAATATAAAGTACTGTGCATTTGTTTCAGCTCATCTATGCATAGTGTACTTGCAGTAGATAAAAGAGGTAATCCAATGGGCAATGCAATTACGTGGGCCGATAACAGAGCCAACAAAGAAGCAGCCGAACTTAAGAATTCACCACTTGGGAAAAAGATTTACAGTGCTACCGGCACGCCACTACATCCCATGTCGCCACTTACAAAAATTGCATGGATCAAAAACAACGAGAAAGAAAAGTTTAAACAGGTAAATAAATTTTTATCGCTGAAGGCCTACATACTGCAGCAACTTACCGGAGAGTATGTAATTGATTACAGTATAGCTTCCGCAACAGGGTTGTTGAATATTCATAAAATTAAGTGGGAACAGGAATCGCTAAAGTTTGCAGGTATTACCGCTGCAATGTTACCAGCCTTAGTACCTGTAGATACAAAGGTTGGAAAATTAAATAAAGCTTACCAGGCATCGTTAGGACTATCGGCTGATACAAAAATACTTGTTGGTTCAAGTGATGGTTGTATGGCTGTTCTTGGCGATGGTGTAAATGAGGAAGGTATAGCAACAATTACAGTTGAAGACAGTGGAGCCGTAAGAGTAGTGAGTGATAAAGTAATGCAGGACGACAAGCAGCGGTTCTTTAATTACCTGCTTACTGAAAACAAGTATATATCAGGTGGCCCCACAAATAACGGCGGTGTCATCTTCGAATGGTTTACACGTCAGTTCGGTGATTTTAAAAATCCATTTGACTTAGAGCATACAATGCTTGAGTTAATTCAGGATGCATCGAAAGTGCCGGCAGGTTCTGATGGATTAATATTCCTTCCTTATTTACTGGGCGAACGTGCACCAATATGGAATGCCAATGCAAGAGGAGTTTTTTTTGGATTAAATATTAAACACGAAAAAGCACATTTTGTAAGAGCTGCTATTGAAGGTATTATCTATGAACTATACAGTATTGGAAAAACACTTGAAGAACACAGAACTATTAACAGCCTTTCTATAAATGGAAGTTTTGGCACATTGCCATTCTTTACACAAATGGTGGCCGACATGTACAACAAACCCGTTCGCTTAAGACAAAACTATCATAGTGTAAGTTATGGATCTTACTTATTAAGTGCTACCGAAATGGGCATTTACAAATCGCTTGATGAGGCAGCAAAAACTGTGATACTGCCCGACCTTGCCACCCCGGATAAGCAGAACAATAAAATGTACCTGAAATATTTCAAAATATTCGAACGGTTGAGTACCAAGCTGGCAAGTGAGTTTGCTGATATCGCTGCGTTACAACAGCAGGAATAACATATCATCACAAGTTGACTTCTGTTAGTAAATAAAAACATCTCTGTAAGCAATTCAACATTTCACCATCACTCTTAAAGAATAAATTAAAAATGCAGCGTAAAATAAAACCGGTTCTTTTTTCTGCACTTGCTGTATTATTTGCAGCATTGGCAATTGTACTTTGGCTGACAGAAAATATCAACTTGTCAGGGTGGTTTCTGGTTTTATTTTTTTTAAGTCTTGCATTTGTTTTCAGAGGTTTTGCATTATTAAAGGGTCTCTCCTTCACTGCCATCATTTTTGCTTCTGTTGCGTTGGCTATGTGGCATCCGGAATATTTTACCAGTTGGGGTAATTTTTCGTTAAGCAGTACAATTATTCCGTTTATTCAGTTGCTTATGTTTGGAATGGGTTCTTCCATGAGTGTAAACGATTTTGCTGCCGTAGTTAAATCGCCAAAAGGAGTCGTGATCGGAGTGGCAAGTCAGTTTGTTATTATGCCAATGCTTGGTTTTACGCTGGCGAGTGCAACCAACTTTCCTCCTGAAATAGCAGCAGGAATTATTCTTATCGGTTGTTCGCCAAGCGGGTTGGCTTCAAACGTAATGGCTTACTTATCAAAAGCAAATCTTGCACTATCTATTACCATTACATCAATCACAACACTGATTGCTCCATTTGTTACACCATTACTGATGAAATTATTTGCCGGCGCTTTAATTGAAATAGATGTACTGAAGATGATGTGGGATATTTTTAAAATGATCATCATCCCAATTGGAGCAGGGTTGTTATTCAATAAACTATTGAAAGGAAAAATTAAGTGGCTGGATAATGCCATGCCATTCATTTCAATGTTTGCCATTACCTGCATTGTTACAATTATTGTTGCTTCCGGAAGAGACAACCTGCTGAAAGTAGGAGTGCTGTTAACCGGGGTTGCATTAGCTCATAACGTTTTTGGATACCTGTTAGGATACTGGAGTGGTCGCTTATTTAAAATGAGTGAAAGAGATTGCAGAACCATTGCCATTGAAGTAGGTATGCAAAATGCAGGGCTTGCATCGGGCATTGCAAAAGAACTTGGAAAAATTTCAACCATCGGGTTAGCCGCTGCAGTGTTTGGACCATTAATGAATATAACCGGTTCGGCATTGGCAAGCTGGTGGCATAACAGTCCGCCTGTTGAGAAAACAAATGAAAAAGAAATGAACCTGATCACTCAATAAAAAATAATCGCCATGATAAAAATTAAAAACGGATTGCTTGTGTTGCTGATTCTTGTATTATTTCAACCGCTGCAGGGGCAACAAGTACAAATCAGCAAGGAACAACTCATTGCATTAACGCCGCTTTGGACAGGTGAGCGTTTTCCCGACGGGCGACCAAAAGTTTCGGATCAGCTTTTACAACGAATGAAAAATGTAAGCGTTGAGGAAGCGTGGGCAGTAATGAAAAACGCAGGATATGCTTATCAAATTGCAGAAGGCTGGCAGGTTATTCATCCAGATAGTGTATTAGTTGGGCGTGCTGTAACAGCAACGTTTATGCCCGGGCGACCTGATGTTTGGAAAGCCATTGATTCTGTTGGAAAAAAAGCAGGGAAGCGTGGACAAAATACATGGGCCGTTGACATACTTGTAAAAGGTGATGTATATGTGGCCGATCAGTTTGGTGCGCAAAAAAACGGGCCAACTATTGGTGATAATGTTGGCAATGCGATCTATGCAAAAACAGGAAATGGAATTGTGTATGATGGCGCATTGCGTGATGTTGAAGGACTGAAAGAGATTCCGGGATTTACTTCTTTTTATACGAGCTACGACCCATCTTTTCATAATCCTCCCGGTGATCTAACAACAATGATTGTTGGTATTAATCAACCCACACGTATACGAAGGGTTACAGTAATGCCGGGCGATGTAGTACTCGGTAAACTGGGAGTTGTGGTATTTGTTCCTCCACATCTTGCTGAACGGGTTGTTACTACTTCGGAGATTGTAAGGTTGAGAGATATGTTTGGTCATCAGCGTTTGCGGGAAGGAAAATACACAGCCGGACAAATTGATGCAAGATGGAGTGATGAAATTGAACGTGATTTTTCGAAATGGCTGAACGATCATATTAGTGAATTACCTGTGCCGAAAGAATTTATACAGCAATATTTAAAAGACAGAACTTGGTAATGCGCATCCGGCAAACCTATTCTTCCATTCATTAAACTTTAAAAAATGAAAAATAATAATTCCCGACGATCTTTCTTAACAAAAGCGGCGCTTGCATCAGCAATGATGCCGCTTGCTTCACTACATGCTTTTGGAGAAGGATATAAAGAGGCAGTTGATCGTACACCCAAACCATCTGCACCATCTGATTTAAAAATTACAGACATAAAGTGTGGTTATATACGTGGAAGCCTGTTTGTAAAAATTTATACTAACCAGGATATCTATGGTGTGGGAGAAGGAGTAGATGCTGTTCCTGGTACCTATCACCTTGTGAAAAGTTTTGGATTCAGGTTAAGGGGAAAAAGTCCGTTGAATGTGCATCGCTTGTTTGAGGATATTCGCAAAGGTGGTTTTTTCCAAGGCGCACAGGCAGGAATGTATATTGCTGTTTTATCAGCCATTGAAACTGCATTATGGGATCTTGCTGGCAAAGCATTGAATATTCCTGTGTATCAATTACTGGGCGGAAAATTTCGTGATAAGATAAGAGTGTATTGCGATACGGCTTTGTATCAACGCAATTTGCCTACAGCAAAAGATTTTGCAGATGCAGCATTGAATTCAAAGAAGATGGGCTTTAATGCCATTAAGTTTGATCTTGACCAGGCCAATGATCCCAATAAATATGATGCGTATAACTGGACGGCAAGCCCCATGGAACTGCAACGTATGTACGATCAGATTGCAGCAGCAAGAGAAGCAGTGGGCCCAAACATTGATATATGTGTGGATATGCATGGCCGTTATGATGCAGTAACAGCGCAGGCAATAGCGAAACGACTGGAGCCACTGAATTTAATGTGGCTGGAAGAACCAATACCTGCTGAAAATGTAGAAGCATATAAATTAATAACTGAAAGTACAAGTACACCCATTTGCGCAGGAGAGAATCATTACCTGGCTTATGGTTTCAGAAGATTGCTTGAAATAGGTGCTGTTGATATTGTGATGCCTGATCTGCAAAAGGCTGGTGGACTTGGTGAAGGCCAACGCATTGCCAACCTTGCCAATTTATATTATACTCCTTTTGCTCCACACATGGTTGCCTCTTTCCTTGGAGCAATGGCATCTGCTCATGTATGTGCATCGGTTCCCAACTTTTTAATATTGGAATGGCAATCTTATTTTCATACAAACCCCATGTTCAAAGAAATTGTAACGTATGATGGCGAGTGGGTGAAAGACAGTTACATTACCTTGTCAGAGAAACCGGGTATTGGAGTGGATATCAATGAAACTGCTATGAAAAAATATGCAGTGCCGGGTGTTCCGTTTTTTGAATAACAACTAAGAGGTGAATAATAAAAGCAAATAATCCTTATGTAATGAAGAAAATAATTGTTGCAGTCTGCTGCGCTCTCAGTTTGTTTACTTGTGTGTATGCACAAACCAAAAATGCATGGAAGGGAAAGAAGTGTGTAGTTGTTCTTACTTACGACGATGCCATTGATCAACATTTAGATAATGCTGCACCAATATTAGATTCGTTAGGATTAAAAGCAACATTCTATATAACTGCGTTTTCACAATCGGTGCAAACAAGGTTGAAGGACTGGAAAAAACTTCCTGCGAAAGGTCATGAACTCGGCAATCATACCTTGTTTCATCCCTGCATTGGTAATATGCCGGGCCGGGAATGGGTAACAGCTGAGAATAATATGACCAGCTATACTGTGAAGCGTATGGAAAACGAAGTGCGCATGACGAATCTCTTTCTGCAGTCGCTTGATGGAAAAACAAAACGCACATTCGCTTACACCTGTGGCGATATGAAGATCGCAGATTCATCTTTCATCAACGGTATGAAAAAAGATTTTGTGGCTGCAAGGGCTGTGCGAAATGAAATGCATAAGATCAATGAAGTTGATCTGTACAACGTGGATTGCTACATGGTCAACAACAACAGCTTTGAGGAAATGAAAGCGTGGGTAGATAAAGCGATTCAGACAAACTCGCTGCTGGTGATCTTGTTTCATGGAGTTGGCGGAGGTAATGGGTTAGATGTTACAATTGAAAATCACCGGAAACTTCTGCGGTACATCAAACAAAAGCAAAACGAAATATGGGTAGCTCCCATGGTAACCGTTGCTGAATTTATCAGGAACGAACAAACTAAAAATTAATACGACAGGATTACAGAACTTTAAGTAAGGGTATTTTGACAACAGAGTTTTTCATCATCATTAAAAACAACTTGTATGAACCACTATTCAAGAAGAAAGTTCTTGCAGAACCTGGGACTAGGTAGTTTAAGTATTCCATTGCTTTCTGCAAACAACTCCTGCAATGAACAATCACCGAAACAAAACAATATGCAACAGAACAATGAAAAAAAACTCGGCATTGCTTTAGTAGGTCTTGGCGGTTATGCAGGCGGACAATTAGCTCCTGCATTGCAGCAAACTGAACATTGTTACCTCGCAGGCATAGTTACCGGTACGCCTTCGAAAATTCCCGTGTGGAAAGAGAAATACAATATTCCCGACAAGAATATTTACAACTACGACAATTATGATTCCATAAAAGACAATCCCGATATTGATATTATTTACATCGTGCTTCCAAACAGCATGCATGCAGAATATACCATACGTGGGTTTGCAGCAGGCAAACATGTGATCTGTGAAAAACCAATGGCGCTTACAGTTTCTGACTGTGATAAAATGATTGCTGCAGCAAAAAAAGCTGGCAAACAATTATCCGTTGGCTATCGGTTACATTTTGAACCGCACAATTTAGAAATGATGCGGTTGGGTACAACAAAAGTTTATGGCGATATAAAGAAAATGACAGCAGGATTTGGTTTTATAATTGGTGACCCTACGCAATGGCGATTGAAAAAAGATTTAGCCGGTGGCGGCCCAATGCAGGATCTTGGTATTTATTGTGTGCAGGGCATTTGTTACACCACAGGTATGGTGCCCATTTCAGTTACTGCTCAGGAAGGACCTAAAACTATACCTGACAAATTCAAAGAAGTAGAACAGTCGCTGAAATGGCAATTTGAAATGCCCAACGGTTTAATTGCAGAAGGTGAAGCAAGCTATGGAAGTTCAATGAACTTTTTGAGAGCAGAGGCAGAGAAGGGTATGTTTGAATTATCACCTGCTTATAACTATGGACGGTTGCAAGGTAAAACCTCTGAAGGCCCAATGAATTTTGCAAACATTAATCAGCAGGCAAAACAAATGGACGGCATGGCTTTATCAATGATGAAAAATCAACCATCCATTGTTCCCGGCGAAATGGGAAGAAGAGATGTGAAATTAATTACAGCAGTTTATGAAGCAATGGCAAGCGGGAAAAAAATAAAAATTCAGTAGCATCACACATTAGGTTAAAAAAATCCTGTTGCATGTACGAATGCTGCAGGATATAAAATAGTTAGTTGTTAAGGTGTTTTCTTTTCATAGTTCAACCACTTATTTGCCCATGGAATAAAGAATTTAAAGTTGGGTGCATCAGTATGTCCACCATCATGTTGACGCCATGCCAAATGCCCATTCAACATATCGGTAAGCATGGGTGGCATTTTTTCATTCATGTAATCATTGCTTACACCAAGATCTTTTGCGCCCAATAGCTTGAAGGCTGTTCCTGCTGCAATGGTTGCCTGGTAACTGCCTTTCTGATCGAGCCAGTTGGCATCACCTTTTTCTGGAATACCATAACTGATGAATGTAAGACGTGGTGCACACAAGGCAATCAGTTCATGCGAATCAACTGGTAAGTCACAACCTGTTTTTTTACCAAAACTTGATTCTTCTGTTCCATATTTTAAATAGTTACCTGCCATCCAATGATAACCGCCGCCACCTGTTAAATTTTCAACTGACTCACCAAATACACGACGATGTAATGTAGCGCCACCTTTTCCTGATGAACCAATTAATCCTGCTGCAAAACGTTGATCGAATGCCATTGTTACCAATGCAGCTTTGCCATATCTTGATACACCTTCAATACCCACCTGTTTTGCATTCACCAATGTATCTGTTTCTAAATATTCCAACGCACGGCTGGCACCCCAACCCCATGCACGCAACGCACCCCAATCTTCGGGCTTGCGTGGCTGACCCATATTCGTTAAACCAATAATTCCTCTTGTTAATCCTGCACCATTATCCGGTTGTATCGTTCCGGGATCAATGGTAACATAACCCCAACCTGCTGCTAATAATCGTTCCTGCGGCGTTAATTCTTCATCGGGTTTTGCAGGAGCAAAAAAGTTAGGAGCGGGGAGACGTGTAATGGGTTGATAGGCCGGGTACTTTTCAAAAATTTCTTTCATTGCAGGATCAGACTTGATCATCATTTCTTTGTATGCTGCATTTATTTTTTCCAGATCATCAGGTGATGGCTGTGCAGGTGCAGGCAATACCGGACGACCAAACATCATCAACACTGGTACAGGCCCTTTTACATTTGCTGGAACTACCAGTACCATTTTTATATCAACATTGATCAATGGATATGTACTGTTATCTACATGCCCGATGAGTTCTTTTGCAATAACAGGAATGCGGTTCACCACTTCTCTGTCAAATATCTTAACTGTCCACGTTACGTTCGGAATATTTTTCGGAATACGACCGTACACTTCACGTTCAAACTCTTCAATCAATTCAGGTCTTCGTTGCTTCCACCATTGATCAGCTGTTGTAATTTTCTTGCCAATCTTTAGTGTAAGTACATCAGGCAACTGCGGACAAGGATTCGCCAACGCCTCATCGTAATTAGCATGATTAGGATCTTTATCATTGCCACTTTTACCTGGTCGTAATTTTTTAATACCCAATTGCTGCATCATGTTTGCCTGATCCTGTTGTGCAGTAAACACAGTGAGCTTCGGATATTTACTGCTGTCAATAGCTTGCTGTGCAATTCCAACATTGTAAACAACGGCAAATAGCAAGAATAAACATATCTGTTTCATATGCGAAGCATTGAATTGAATAAAAAAAATCACTGTAGCAATAAAGCTTACATTATATATCTAATAGGTACTGATTATTGATCTGTTTTAAATGGCGACGCAGGTAATCTCTCTTTATTATACAAATTCGGATTCACAGGATTGTCGGCCCATGCATAACGCACATACATCGGCTCTTTCACTTCGTCGCTCCATACAATTACTTTATCAGCATCAATTTTTGCTTTGGCCCACACAAATTTTTTATCGGCACCTGCAATAGCAAACTCACTCAGTTCTTCTCCATCGTTTGTAATTAAACCACCGCCGGCATGTTGAAATGAAATGATGATCTTGTTTCCTTCTATTTGTGCAGATTGATAAAGCGGTCCTGAATAAACAATCTCTTCTTTGTATGCAAGCTTTCGTGCAGCTAATGCCAAACGAATACCCACATCTTTTTTATTATCCGGGTGAATATCATTCCACTCACCAAGATCAATGGCAACTGCCATTGCTGTGTTAGGAACAGTAAGTGTTTTCAATTGTTCCTGTCGTAATACAGCCCATCCGCTTTCTGAAGGCAGGTAATTGTAATCCATATAACCGGGAAGCTGCACATATAAGAAGGGAAGGGAGCCTTGCTTCCATTTCGTGCGCCAGTCGTTGATCAATGCAGTTAACAAAGCACCATATTCCTGCGGACGGCCTGCATTACTTTCGCCTTGATACCAACAAAAACCTTTGATGGTATAATTGATCTCAGGAGCTACCATTGCGTTGTACAAAGCTGTTGGTTGATTTTGTGCACTGATGCCGCCACCAAAACTTCCACCTGCAAAGGGTTTGTTTACAAGCCCCACCTTGTATTGCCAGGTTCCTTTCAGATCAACTGTATCTGTTCCGGAGAAAATGCAATAAGGTTTGTCTGTTACAAATCCACCTTTGCCTGCATTGTTTGTTACACGAATAACGAAAATGTTTTTACCTGCTTTTAAAATGTTTGCAGGCACATTGTATCTGCGTTGCGGATATTGATAAGTAGTGTTGCCAACTAACTTTCCGTTGATGTATAATTCATCTGCATCAACAATTCTTCCAAGAAACACTTTTACTGTTTTACCAACCATTGAAGCAGGGATGTCAATTTCTTTTCTAAACCAAACAACACCGTTCAGATCTTTTATCCCTTGATCTTCCCAATAACCGGGAATATTGATGGTACGCCATCCGCCAACCGGCGGAATATAGTTTACATCAAACCATTTTGTTGTTCCGCTTAAACCTGCATCAACAGGAGGAGCAATGCGTAGCGTGTTTGCCGGTCTGCGATTTAATCCATTGATATAAGTCGTGTCTTTATTTTTTGTGATAGTCGTTTGTAATGCTGCAAAACTGTTCAATCCTTCTTCACTCGTCCATGCTTCAATGGGTGTGCCACCAACACTTGCATTAATAATGCCGATGGGTACTTTGTATTTTTCATACAAATGTTTAGAAAAGAAATATGCTACTGCAGAAAACGGACGAACATCTTCACCTACTGCTGCTTTCCAATAACCATTTGGTAACTGCTGTTGTGCTGCTTGCATGTTGGTAAGTGTAGGCACCCAGAACTGGCGTATCTGTGGATCGTTTGCTGTTGCAATATCGTTTGCATAAGTTATATCATGAATGTTGAGTTGATGCACCATATTCGATTGACCACTGCAAAACCACACATCACCAAACAACACTTCTTTGATGCTGATCTTGTTGCTTGCAATAATATCAACGGTATAAGGCCCGCCTGCTTTTGTTGCAGGTAGTTTTATTATCCATTTTCCTTCAGCATTACCTTTTGTTTTGTATGTTTTTCCCTTAAACCTTACAGTTACTTTTTCATTCACTGCACTCCAGCCCCAAATGTTTACCGGAACATCTCTTTGCAGAATCATACTGTCACGAACAATTTGCGGAAGCTTCACCTGTGCGTTTGCTGTGCATACAGCAAACAAAAAGATGGAAACGATGCTTAACAGAGATGCTAAATATTTCATGATGTTATTCAAATTGAATGGCGAAATATGTGCTTGATTTTGTACCGATGTTTTTAATACCGTGCAATACATTACTGCCCAGGTAATAAAACCCACCTGCAGCTGTTTTTATTACGACATTGCCAGCCTGCATTTCGGTTTCACCATCAATGATCAATATAATTTCTTCTGCACGATGTGTATGTGGATCATGACTGCGTAATCCTTCTTTCAACGTAGTCACATGCATTTCAAAACGTTTCTGCAGAACAGTAGGTCTTTCGAAAAAATCACGACGGCCTCCACCATTATTATTTGCTTTAAAAGGAATGTTTTCCCATATTTTCACAAAGGAAGTTCCGCCACTTTGTGCGTCAGCAGGTTTCTTGCTGCGGTATTTCATTGTGAAGAAATCTGCAGCGGTTGTTGCAGCATTTGATAAGCTGTATGTTTCACCCGGCATTAAAACAGCAACACTATTCGCTGTTAATAGAAAAGTGGAGTCTCCAAAATGAATTGTTACAGAACCCGATCTTACAATCAGTAAGTGCTCCTGGTTTGCAGGAATAGTTTGTTTTATTTCTGTTTTACCTGCAATGTTGTTTGCAGAGAACTGCATCCATTCAAAGCCGTGCACTTTTCCTTCGAGTAAAACAACAGATGAAGTATTGTTTTTTGGCGCAGTTGATTGTTGCCAATTGTATGCGCCTGATTGAACAGAATCTTTCTGTGCAAATACTAAACAGGGAATGAAGAATAAGATGGCAAGTAATCGTTTCATGAAAGAATGTTAATTGATTTTATTTGACCTCATATCCCTTTCGTTGCGGTCTTGCTAACATGCTGTTTGCTTCGGCATCGTTTTTGAATTGCTCTTTTGCAGTATCCCAATACAATTTCCGTTTCAACTTCATGGAGTTGTGATGTAGCAAACAAGCTGAGCATGCACGATGTGCTTCTTCAACCGGAGCGATCGTTTTTTTATTATCACGGATCGCTTCCAACCAGTTACCATGATGATCTTTACTTACAGCAAAATGAAATTCGTTTTCAGCAATTACAGAAGTAAGGATCTTAGGATCGCTTGCATCAATTTTCTTGACCTGTACAGTTCCTGCACTGGGGTCGCTGGACGTTGCCTGGTAATCACCCCTCGAAACAAAGATCCATCCTTTCGTTCCTTCAAATTTTATCCCGTTAGGAAATTCATTACTCACCATCATTGTAACACCGTTCGCATATTTGGCACCTGTTTTAAAGATGCCGTGCACATCCCATAAACCATCTTTTGCAAACTCTACATGCTCTGTCCATATTTCAGTTGGGCCGCTGGCTTCCATACCCATTCCCCAATGTGCACTGTCGATGTGGTGCGCACCCCAACCCGTAATCATGCCTGCACCAAACTGTTCGCAACGCAACCAACCGGGACGGTTATAACCAACCTGTGGATGGACCCGATCTTCTGTATAATAAACTTCAGGTGTTGATGCAAGCCACATGTCGTAATTGAAATTTGCAGGAAGGGGCATTTCATCTTTCTTACCACCGGGCGGATCTCCGGGTAAACCAACATACACTGTTTTCAATTCACCAATACGTCCATTACGTACCAGCTCTGCTGCATAACGGAATTGATCACTGCTTCGTTGCTGACTGCCGATTTGAAACTTCACGCCACTTTTCTGTACAACATTGCTGATCACTCTTCCTTCTGCAATGGTTAGCGAAGCAGGCTTCTGCATATACATATGTTTGCCTGCATGTGCTGCCGCCACACCAATCATGGCATGTGTATGATCGGGTGTGCTGATCAATATTGCATCAATATCTTTATTCAATAAGAGCTCACGAAAATCTGTATAAACTTTTACGCCATCATAGGTTTTATTATCACGCTTTGAATAATATTCATTCACCAATTGTTTGCCTTCGTTGGCACGTTTAAGATCAACATCGCAAACAGCCATGATTTGTGCGTAATCGTATTTCCAAACACCCGGTATATCATGACCACGGGAGATACGCCCGGTACCAATGGCAGCAACGTTGATACGATTACTTGGTGCATTTTTTCCAAATACACTTGCCGGAACAATAGCAGGCAAATGCAGTGCAAGTGCCGTGCCTGCTATTGTTTTAGTGGTGTCTTTTAGAAATTTTCTTCTTCCACTACCTGGTTTTTTTTCATTTTGCATAGCAATATGTTTAATTAACCATTTCAATGGTATGTGCAGGAAATTATTTTTTCAAATTCAGAACCTTTGCTTTTTTCTGTGCTTTTAAGGCAAGTTCTGTTGCCAAAAAACAATGCGCCTGGCTCATGGCAGTTTCAGTCCGGTTCAGTACATCATCAACAAATAATGGCCCAAATGGAAGTGCTTCATTATTGCAATCCATATGAAGCATTTCTTTTTGATTTACCAGGTATAAATGATTGCCGCCTTTATTGCCAGAGAGAATGTCTATGTTTTTTCTTACTTCAATATATCCGTCGGTACCTAGAATGGTTAATCTTCCATCACCCCAGCTATCGAGCCCGTTGGGTGTAAACCAATCTACCCTTATATAACCCACGCCACCATTTCCACTCAACATCACGTCTCCAAAATCTTCGAACAATGGAGCTTCGGGAAAATGTACATTACCTACTTGCGACATCAGTACAGTTGCTTCTGTTGAATTTGTAAAATGTAAGTACTGATCAAATTGATGCGAACCAATATCAGTTAAAATTCCACCATAGCGTTTTTTGTCCCAAAACCAATCTGGCCTTACTGCTAAACCCGAAGTGCCAAACTTGTTGCTGATTCGATGCGGAGCTAAATTTATTGTTTGTATTACTTTACCTATTGCACCTGATTTTACTAATTGGCTGGCTTTTTCTGTGCCTTTGTTCTCAAGCCTTTCACTGTACATGATCGAGTAAATCCGCTTGGTTTCTTTCTGCACTTTCTTTACTTCAGCCAATTGTTTGAAAGTAATAATGCCGGGCTTGTCGGTTAAGTAATCTTTACCATGCTGCATAACACGAATACCGAGCGGAGCCCTTTCATCTGGAATGCCTGAGCTTAATACTAAATGGATGGAAGGGTCTTCTAAAATTCCGTTTTCATTTTTTGCCAGTTTAGCTTCAGGGTATGCTTTGGAAAAAGCAGCAACTAAATCAGCTTCCTTTGCATATACAGCCACTAATTCTCCACCCCCTCTTTTTATTGCATCCGTCATCCCATAAATATGGGGATGATTGATATTGATGACTGCAAATTTTATTTTGCCCGGGGCAATAACCAGTTCATTTTTCTTTTTTGAAGATTGGATATGTTTGAAATTACCGGCCAATGGAGCAAACAGCATTAAACCGGAAGCTTTTGTTGCGTCTTGCAAAAATTTTCTTCTGCCTGTTTTATTGCTGTTCATAATGCTGATTGAATAATGTTACTGAATAAGGAGTTGTGAGGTTACCACATTGCTCGTTGTTTTATTCTTCACACCTGGTTGTCCACCACCCACGCTGATCTGTACTTTTCCTTTTGGCTGAAAATAGTTGCCTGTTGTTTCATTTACCAGGGATAATTCTTCCGGTGTAAGTTTAAAGCTGATGGTTTTGCTTTCGCCTGCTTTTAATGCAATACGTTTAAAACCTTTCAGTGCACGAACAGGTGCTTTGCTTTTTGCCTGCTGATGTGCAACATATAACTGCACAACTTCTTCTCCATCACGCTTGCCAGCGTTCTTAACCGTTACTGTTACAGTTACTGGTTTGTTAGCAGCAATTGTTTTTGGCAATTGCAAACCGCTGTAGTTAAAGGTTGAATAACTCAGGCCATAACCAAACGGATACAATGCTTCGCCTTTGAAATAACGATAGGTTCTGCCATTCATGGAGTAATCACTAAAACCGGGAAGGTCACTATCGCTCTTGTAGAAAGTAACGGGTAAACGGCCTGCAGGATTATAATCACCAAACAATACATCAGCAACGGCAGTGCCGGCACTTTGTCCGCCATACCATGCATTCACAATAGCAGGAATGTTTTCGCTTTCCCATGGAGTAGCAATTGCACTGCCTGTGAGCATTACAAATACAACAGGCTTTCCGGTTGCATGCAGTTTTTTCATCAATTCAGTTTGTACAGTTGGTAAGGCAATGGTTGTGCGGTCGCCGCCATTAAAGCCCGGAAAATCCACATGCATTTCTTCTCCCTCCAGTTGTGGAGAGATGCCACCTGCATAAATAATTGCATCAGCATCGCTTACTTTTTTAAGTAATGCTGCGTAATCCAGTTGTTCGAAGTTGCCGGTTTTTAGTGTTACATTGGCTTTTCCTTCGCCCTGCCAATATTCCAATACTAATTTGTATGATTTCCCTTTTTCTGTTTTTAAACGATAGTGTCGTGCGCCCCAACGGTTTCTTGTCCATTCATTCAACACTTCTTTCTCATCAATTAAAAGTTTATAACCATCATCTGCTTCCACTTCAAACAAGATAGATCCATCAGTTGCAGCAGTGAAGTTGGTCGTATAACGTGCAGAAAAATTAGTTGCCCGGACATTCCCCAACACCTGTTGTCCTTCCTGCCAGAAATGATCAATGGTTTCTTCTGTTTGCACAGCTCCTGGTTCTCCTTTCAATTCTTTATTTGAATAATATTCTGCTTTAAATCCTTTTTTACCTTCATACAAATATTGGTCACGTACATCGGCATAAATCAGTGAAGTATCATTGGTATAATTGATCGCCTTTTCATACACTACTTCAACATTGCTACCCAGCTTGTTTTGAATTCCTTTTAGGATCGTTACAATTTCGGATGGTGTACCATTGTAGTTTCCAAGAACGGCAATGCTGTTATCGGCATTAGGACCCAGCACCACAATCTTTTTTATTTTTTTGCTCAGCGGCAAAGTGTTTTTTTCATTCTTTAACAGCACAATGGATTGTTGTGCCATTTTTAACGCATGCGCTTTATGTTGTGCACTCTCCAATACAGAAGAAGGAGTTTGTGCATATTTCACCATTGATACAGGATCGAACATTCCTAAACGGTAACGGATCGTAAACAAACGTTTCAGTGAAACATCCAGTTGTGATTCTTTTATCAAACCGGTTTTTACAGCATCAACCAATGTCCTGTATACAGCATAACCACACTCAATATCTGTTCCATGAACCACGGCATCTACAGCCGATTCTGTTGCGTCCTTATGCGTTTTGTGGAATTTAAAGAAATCATCCACTGCCCAGCAGTCGCTGGTTACATACCCGTTGAACTTCCATTTTTTGCGGAGAATATCATTCATCAATTGATCATTGCCGCAGCAAGGTTGTTTATCAACAGCATTGTAAGCACACATTACACCCGCCACATTTGCATCTACAATCAGTTCTTTAAAAGCAGGCAGATAG
>JAKFDY010000028.1:0-12662 GCA_036675885.1 Lacibacter sp.
CCACACCAAAACCACTTGTCTATTCCTGCTCCGGCTGTTCCAGCGCAGCGCAAATGGCCAATCACCTTGCCATTAAATTAGACCGTTCTGGCAAAGCTGAAATGTCGTGCATTGCTGGTGTGGGTGGTAACGTAAAGGCGTTGGTGAAAACAGCAAAGTCGGGCCGAAAGATCATTGCCATTGATGGTTGTCCGCTTGCCTGTGTAAAAGCCTGCCTGAGCAATCACAACATTACACCCCATCAGCATTTTGAACTTTCAGGCTATGCGGTGAAAAAACAGAAAGGGGTGGATTTTGATTTAGATGAAGCCAATGCTATTCTTGAACAGATTCAAAGCCGCATTTGACGGTTGTCTTAATATAAATAGATTCTGACGCTTATAAAAGACCGGTCAGTTGCCTTAAAATGAGCAGCCATTCCCTCTGATTTTCAATCACTCATCACCCATCATTCATCCCTCATTCCCCACTCTTTTCTTGCATTTATCAATCATTTTATAATATTGTGCTGCCGATGTCCTCTAAAAACCCGGCTTGTGGAACCAATTTATGGCTAAGAATTTACTGATCGTAGAGAGCCCTGCCAAAGCAAAAACAATTGAAAAGATCCTTGGAAAAGATTTCGAGGTAAAGAGTTGCTACGGCCATATCCGTGACCTTGAGAAAGATGAAATGGGTATTGATGTCAACAATAATTTCGAACCCCGTTATATTGTCCCCGATGAAAAGGAAAGGGTGGTAAAAGACCTGAAAGCGCTGGCCAAAAAAAGTGATGAAGTATGGCTGGCAACGGATGAGGACCGTGAAGGAGAAGCCATCAGCTGGCATTTGTGTGAAGTGCTGGGCCTCGATCCCGCCAAAACAAAACGTATTGTTTTCCACGAGATCACAAAACCCGCTATTCAGAAAGCGGTGCAAAATCCCCGCACGGTAAATATGGACCTGGTGTATGCACAACAGGCCCGGAGAATATTAGACCGCATCGTGGGTTTTGAGCTCAGCCCTGTGCTTTGGCGCAAAATGAGTATGCGCAACAACCTCAGCGCAGGCCGAGTGCAGAGTGTGGCCGTTCGTTTAATAGCTGAACGTGAACGTGAGATTAATGCCTTTACTCCCACTTCTTCATTTAAAATAGAAGCACTGTTTACCGCCAAAGATCTTGGCGACCGTAACGTAACGTTTAAAGCAGAAGCCAAAAAGCAAAATGCAGCGGAAGATGCAGAGAAGTTTTTGAACAGCTGCAAGGGCGCTACTTATAAAGTAAAAGACATACAGGTTCGTCCGGGTAAAAAATCACCGGCACCGCCTTTCACCACTTCCACCTTACAACAGGAAGCAAGCAGAAAGCTTGGCTATTCCGTGAGCCGCACCATGCAGCTTGCACAAAAATTATACGAAAGTGGTAAGATCACCTACATGCGTACCGATAGTGTGAGTTTGAGTGATACTGCTCTCGGCGATCTTACACGTACAATAAAAGGTATGTATGGCGATCGTTATCATCAATTCCGCAAATTCAAAAACAAAAATGAAAGTGCGCAGGAAGCACATGAGGCCATCCGCCCTACGTACATGGAAAATACAACGGTTGAAGACCAGGATTTGAAACGTTTGTATGAATTGATCTGGAAACGTACCATGGCCAGCCAAATGGCCGATGCTGAACTGGAACGTACAACAGCCAATATTTCTATTTCTACCAACAACGAAGAATTAAAAGCTGAAGGTGAAGTATTAAAGTTTGATGGCTTTTTAAAAGTATATCGTGAAGACCGTGATGATGATGATGTGAATGAAGATGGTCCTTCGACAGGCTCAGGAGAGGAAGGCATGTTGCCACCATTAGCTGTTGGTCAGCAATTACCTTTTATTGAGATGAATGCAACGGAGCGTTTTACACGTGCTGCTCCCCGTTATACGGAAGCATCTCTGGTAAAAAAACTCGAAGAGTTGGGTATTGGTCGTCCATCAACTTATGCTCCCACTATTTCAACTGTTTTGAAAAGAGGTTATGTTGAGAAACGTGATAAAGAAGGTGTGCGTCGTGATTTCCGTGTATTGCAGTTGAAGAATGATGCAGTGAGCAAGAGCATGGAACAGGAAAACACCGGTGCAGAAAAATCGAAACTCTTCCCTACCGATCTCGGTTTGGTGGTAACAGATTTTCTGAAACAGCATTTTGAAAGCATCATGGATTATGGATTCACCGCACATATTGAAGGCGAGTTTGATGATGTGGCCGAAGGAAAGTTGAAATGGAATGCAATGCTGGAAGAATTCTACAGTCCGTTTAAACGTGATGTAGATAACACCATTGAAAATGCAGAACGTATTAAAGGCGAACGTGAGCTGGGTATAGATGCTGAAAGTGGTAAAAAGATCGTTGCACGTATGGGCCGCTTTGGGCCAATGGTGCAGATTGGTGATGTGAGCGATGAAGAAAAGCCACGTTTTGCTGCATTGCGCAAAAATCAAAGTATTGAAACTATCACTTACGAAGAAGCAATGGATCTGTTCAAACTTCCATTGACGCTGGGTGAATATGAAGGCGAAGAAGTAAGTGTGAATGTTGGCCGCTTTGGACCATATGTAAAATTTGGTGAGCAGTTCATTTCTATTCCTCGTGGTGAAGAACCATTGGAAGTAACAATGGACAGAGCAATAGAACTCATTAAAGAAAAACAAACAGCCGATGCACCTGTTGCCATGTTTGAAAACAAACCGGTAACAAAAGGCAAAGGGCGTTTTGGTCCGTTTATTAAATGGGATGGCTTGTTTATTAATGTGCCCAAGCGATATGATTTTGACAATCTTTCGAACAACGATATCAATGAATTGATTGAAGCAAAAGTTGAGAAAGAAGCGAATCGTTTTATTGTGCGCTGGCCCGATGAAAACATTGCAGTAGAGAACGGACGTTGGGGCCCTTTCATCCGCTTTGGCAAAAAGATGCTGAAGATCGATAAGAAAAAAGATGGTGAAAAATATACCACAGAAGAAGTGGCACAAATGCCGGTGGAAGAGATCAAAAAAATGATTGAAGCACAAATGCCGGGTGCATTCTCTAAACAAATTAAAGCTGCTGCAAAAAAAGCTGCAACGAAAAAGAAAGCAGCTACAAAGAAGGCCGCAACTAAGAAAGCAGCGAAGAAGAAATAATCGAAAGTCCCGTTCAGCGGGACTTTTATTGTAAATTCAGGTATGGAAAAGAAAAGCATCGGCCAACTGAAACAAAAGAGATACGACCAGGTTGCTCAAATGCAAGATGAAGTTGCTTTGCAGTTACTCGAAGAAGCAACAGAAGCGTATCTCTCATCCAATCAAAAAGTTACTATTGATGAATTATCTCCTGTCCAGATCACAAGATTAAATGAGGCAAAACTCCAGGTTGAAAATGGAGAGGTTTTATCGCATGATGCTGTTAAAGCAAAGTCAAGAGAATGGCTTACGAAGTGATCTGGACTTTGCATTTTGTATCTGAAAAACGAATGGTCTGAATCTGTTGCACTGAACTTCATCAACACAACAGAAGAGCGAATTGAACGCATTGCTGTTTTCCCTTTTTAGGCATCGCTTCTGAAAAAGATAATTCAATAAGAAGTATCGTACTCACAAAACACAATAAACTGTATTATCAATTTTTGAATCAAAAATTCATATCCTTTCACTATTCGATACAAGACAACATCCAGGTAAAAATAAGTTTGAGTAGTAACAACAAATCAACCGCATCAAACAAAAACACTCATTCATTAATTATTACAATGATTTTGGGGAAATATTTTCGCTGCTGAACATCATGTTATTCGCTATTACATCCCCCTATCTTTGTGGCGATTATAAACTTAAAACGAATGAAACTGCTAAAACTCTCACTCTCGGGTCTTACACTCCTGGGTATTTTCTCTAATAGTAATGCACAGCAAAAAGAAATTGAACTTGATCCCATCACCATTACTGCTTCGTTAACTCCTGTAAGTGCATCCAAAACCGGTCGCAATATTTTAATTATAAAAGGTGATGTACTGCAAAAACTTCCTGTGCAGTCGATTGATGAATTGCTGCGTTATGTGCCTGGTGTGGAAGTGCAAAGCCGTGGGCCAATGGGCGCACAGGCTGATTTCACTATTCGTGGTGGCACGTTTCAACAGGTATTGGTGATACTTGATGGTAGCCGTTTAAATGATCCGTTAACAGGTCACTTCAGTTCTTATATTCCTATCTCGCCCGCAGAGATCGATCGCATTGAAGTGTTGAAAGGTGCATCATCTGCCATCTATGGAACAGAAGCTGTTGGCGGTGTAATACATATCATCAGCAAAACATTTGCTGCAAAGAAAAATACAAACGCACATAAGATTAATGCACAGTTAACTGCCGGTGATTATGGATTATTCAATGCGCAAGCCGGGGCATTTGTTCATCAGAAGAATACAGCTGCATCTGTTGGTATAATTACCAATAACAGCAAAGGGCAACAACTGCGTGGCACAAAAGGTTATTTCAACCTTACTACCATTTCTGCTTCTGTTAAACAGGCACTGTCAGAAAACACAAGTGTTGCTTATCGCTTTGGTTACGACGACCGTGATTTCAATGCACAGAATTTCTATACAGTTGCTCCTACCGATTCTGCAACTGAAACTGTCATCAGCCGTTGGCATCATTTAAAATTCATGCACAAAAAAAACAAACACGGTTTTTCTTTTGATGCCGGTTATAAAGAAGCAAATGATGTGTATCGTTTCCGCAAGGCTGTTAGTGCAAACATGAACAACTCTTCTATATTTCAGGCATTGGTGTTGCATGATTATGTCATCAATGAAAAATCAACAATTACAAGCGGTGCGCAATTCATCAGCCGTAAAATTGTTTCGAACGACAGGGGCAATCATGAAGTATCTAATGCAGGTGCATTTGTTGTATTGAATCAGAAGATCGGTAAAGCATTGCAACTGAATCCTGCACTTCGTATTGACTGGAACGAACGTGCCGGTTGGGAACTGATCCCGCAGTTGAATGCATCGTATCGTTACGAAGCATTTCTTTTTCGTGGAAGTGTTGGGCGCACAACAAGAGATGCTGATTTCACTGAACGTTTTAATAACTATCAACGTAGCCCTGTTCCTTCAGGACAACGTATTGGTAATCCTGACCTGATATCAGAAACATCCTTGAGTTATGAAGTGGGTGTAGATTATTATCTTAATACTTCATTAAAAATTTCAACCACCTGGTTCGAACGGTTTCAGCAAAACCTGATCGATTATATCTTTACTCCATATGCAAACATGCCCCGCCAGGTAAATCTTGTTCCTGGTGGCAATTATTTCCTTGCAAATAATATCGACAGAGTAAATACTACAGGAGTTGAAACTGATGTGCAGTACACGCATCAGTTTAGTGATAGACATTCGTTATCTGGCGGTCTTGGTTTCGTATGGATGCGTAGCCATAGCAGTGATACCATTCCTTCGCTCTACGTTTCAAATCATGCAAGAGAAATGCTCAACTTTAATGTGATGTACCGTTACAAAAAAATTGCAGTGAGTACAACCGGTATGCTGAAAGCAAGACGGCCACAACCGATTGCCGCACCATTTGTTGCTGTCAGTAAAGATTATTTTATTTTGAATACACGTGTTGACTTCTTTCTGTTGAAAGACAAGCTTGGGGTATTTGTACAGGCCGATAATATTTTTAACAGACGTTACAGCGATCTGCTCGGGAGCATTATGCCCACACGTTGGGTGATGGGTGGTGTAAAAGTGAATTTATAAGCTGTATAAAAAACGAACTGGTTATCCCCTCCCTGGGAGGGCGGCAGATTGTTACTGAAAGGAATAATTGAAAGGGGTGGGTTATTAAATCTCACCCCTTCTTTTATACAAACTAATTTCTTGATATTTGCAGTCCATAAAAACGATTGATCGTATGCATGATTTTATTCAACAACTCGGTATCAAAAAACAGAACAGTGGCGTTTCAACCGGAATTAACTGGCTAACATCAACCGGGGAAACCATTACCTCCTTCTCTCCTGTTGACGGAAAAGAAATTGCTTCTGTTACTTCAGCCGATAAAGCAACATATGAAACACTAATTGCAAAAGCTCAAGCCGCTTTTGCAGAATGGCGCACATGGCCTGCGCCAAAACGTGGTGAAGTTGTTCGCCAGATTGGTGAAGCATTGCGTGCAAAAAAAGAACCACTGGGTCGATTGGTTTCTTATGAAATGGGCAAAAGTTTACAGGAAGGTTATGGTGAAGTACAGGAAATGATCGACATCTGCGATTTTGCAGTTGGTCTCTCACGACAATTACATGGTTTAACAATGCATAGTGAACGTCCATTGCACCGCATGTATGAGCAATGGCACCCGTTGGGTATTGTTGGTATTATATCAGCATTCAATTTTCCTGTTGCCGTGTGGAGCTGGAACAGTATGCTGGCATGGGTTTGTGGCGATGTGTCTATCTGGAAACCATCGGAGAAAACGCCATTGTGTGGCATTGCCTGTCAACACATCGTTGCAGAAGTGTTTGCAAAAAATAATGTGCCCGAAGGCGTAAGTTGTTTGATACAAGGCGGCAGAGAAATCGGTGAATGGATGAGTAACGATACAAGAGTTCCATTGGTTTCTGCAACAGGAAGTACAAGAATGGGTAAAGCAGTTGGTGCAGCAGTAGGTCAACGTTTGGGCCGGAGTCTATTAGAGCTTGGTGGTAACAATGCCATCATCATCAGTGAACATGCCGATCTTAATATTGCAATACGTGGTGCAGTGTTTGGTGCAATTGGTACAGCGGGTCAACGTTGCACAACAACACGTCGATTAATAATTCATGAATCGATCTATGATACTGTAAAAGAAAAACTCGTTGCTGCATACAAACAATTAAGCATTGGCGATCCGTTGAATGAAAGCAATCATGTCGGTCCATTGATCGATACAGATGCAGTGAAAAATTATTTACATGCCATTGAACAATGCAAAAAAGAAGGAGGACATTTTATTGTTGAAGGTGCTGTGCTTTCCGGTAAAGGTTATGAAGGCGGTTGTTATGTAAAACCATGCGTTGCTGAAGCCAGGCCTGATTACAAAATCGTTCAGCATGAAACCTTTGCTCCCATTCTATATCTCTTGAAATACAAAACCATTGATGAAGCAATCGCTATTCAGAATGGCGTGCCGCAAGGCTTATCATCTTCTATTATGACTTTGAATCTGCGTGAAGCAGAGCAATTTTTATCTGCAGGCGGCAGCGATTGTGGCATAGCCAATGTAAATATCGGAACAAGCGGTGCTGAGATAGGCGGCGCCTTCGGTGGCGAAAAAGAAACCGGTGGCGGCCGTGAAAGTGGCAGCGATGCCTGGAAAAATTATATGCGCAGGCAAACCAACACCATCAATTACTCAACAAACCTGCCTCTGGCTCAGGGAATTAAGTTTGATATTTAAGTAAGCGTTAACAACCTGATGCCTCCCGTTTAACGACTAATTAAAAGCTGCTGTTTAAAAAGAACGGTAGCTGTTTCACTTAAAAATTCTGCAAAATTTGGGTAAACGGTATGTTTATTTGCCCAACATGCTGCAACTTTACCAATCGTTTAAAATCAGAAAAACATATGCAGTTAAATAAAGTGTTGCTTGCAACCTCCGTATTCGTCCTCTCTTCAATCTGTGCCTTCTCCCAGACTTCTGTGAAAGAAGATCAGTTTAAGGGCTGGCATCTTAAAAACAAATCAACAGATGGGTTTTATGGCATCAGCCTGGAACACGCGTTGGAGTTTGTAAAAAACCGGAAAAGTACAACCGTGATTGTAGCCGTGATCGATAGTGGTGTTGATACACTGCACGAAGATCTGAAACCGGTACTGTGGCATAACCCAAAAGAAATTCCCAACAACGGAATTGATGATGATAAGAATGGTTATGTAGATGATTATTATGGCTGGAATTTTCTTGGTGGTAAAGATGGTAAGAATGTAAAAGAAGATTCTTATGAAGCAGCACGTTTGTATCATGCGCTTAAACCAAAATATGGTGGAGAGGTGGATGAAAGCAAATTATCTGCAATTGAAAAAGAAGAATACCGTGTTTTCAAAAAAGCTCAGGGCGATATTGAACATGCCTCAACTGAATCTCAGACGCAGGTTTTATTTCTGCGTGGTTTATTCAACAAAATGCCTGCCGCAGACAGTTTATTAAAACTGAAATTCAAACCTGAGTATACCGGTAACGATCTTGCTTCTTTTAAACCAGCCAATTCAAAAGAGGCTGATGCAAAATCAACCATGTTTGCATTATTCAAAGGTTTTGAAATGATGGATGCAAAAAACGATTTCATTAATAAAGAATTTACAGACTACTATAAAGGACTGGAGAAAAAAGCAAACGCATCACAAACTGCTCCCAAAGACTACCGTGGTGAAATTGTAAAAGATAATTACTACGATTTTAATGATCGTTTTTATGGCAACCCCGATGTAATGGCCAACACTCCTTTCCATGGTACGCATGTAGCCGGTATTATTGCTGCTGTACGTAACAATGGTATTGGTGTTGATGGTGTAGCAAATGACGTACGCATCATGAGCATCCGTGCTGTGCCTGATGGTGATGAGCACGATAAAGATATTGCACTCGCTATACGTTATGCGGTTGATAATGGTGCGAAAGTGATCAACATGAGTTTTGGTAAAAGTTTTTCGCCACAAAAGAAATGGGTTGATGATGCAGTACGTTATGCACAAAGCAAAGGTGTATTGTTAGTGCATGCTGCAGGTAATGATGGTAAGAATGTTGACAGTACAGAAAACTATCCTAATCCTAACAATGTTGAAACAAAAATGAAAGCGCCCAACTTTATTACTGTTGGTGCAAGTGGAGATCCGAAGACAGGTGGCATTGCTGCTGATTTCAGCAACTACGGTAAAAAAGAAGTGGATGTATTTGCTCCAGGTGTAAAGATCTATTCAACTATTCCCGGTGGCAACACCTATGGCTTTGCACAAGGTACCAGTATGGCAAGCCCTGTGGTAGCAGGTTTGGCAGCATTCATTCTCTCCTACTATCCTGATCTGTCGCCGGAGCAGGTGAAGTATTGTATTGAAAAAGGTTCTGTCAACCCAAACATGCAGGTTACAAAACCAGGCAGTGAAGAAAAAGAAGATTTTGCAAACTTCAGCCGCACAGGTGGTTTGCTGAATGCATACGAAGCAGTGAAGATTGCTGCCACATTAAAAGGTGAACGAAAAGAAACGGTACAACCTTCGCCCAGGCCGAAACCAAAACCAAAAGTTAAGAAATCGAAAAAAGGATAATACTTTGACTTTAAAACCCGCTTGTCAGCGGGTTTTCTTTTTATGTTTACAATATCTATGACAGTTTGTTGTTATGGATATTCCAAAAATTGTTTATCATGTCAAGACCAACCACTAACGACTACGCCCCTTTTTATCACAACTATGTAATGAATGTGCAGGAAGATGATCTGCACAAAGGATTCGAAAATCAATCATCCATACTCGATTCATTTTTTTCTTCAATCCCCGATACAAAAGCTGACCATGCTTATGCTGAAGGTAAATGGACAGTGAAACAATTATTGCAGCACATGATTGATGCTGAACGCATTTTCACACACCGTGCATTATGGTTTGCACGCCAGAGCGCTGCACCTTTAAGCGGTTTTGATGAAAATGAATATGCAGCTATTGCGGATGTAAGTAAACGAACAATGCAATCATTGGCCGATGAGTTTAAAGCCGTTCGTAAGAGCAGTGAATTTCTTTTCAACAGTTTTTCCTGGAAAGAATTAAATACCAGTGGCATGGCGAATAATAACTCCATTACTGTGAATGCACTTGGCTTTGTAACACTGGGTCACTTCCTGCATCATAAACGGATCATGGAAGAACGATACTTGTAAAAAAAGGTCAGGCCCCCGTTGTAACGGGAGCCTGATGTTTTAAAATACTGTAAACCTGTAAGCCGGATTTTGTCGAGAGCTATCATTTATCTGTCCAACAACTTACGCTGAAGGATCAATCTGCCTACCCTCCGTCATCGAACGAGCCGTTCTCAGGCGACGGTATATGTGGCATTTCAGCACGTAAGGTTTACCCCGCTATAACATTGCTGTTATAACCCGTAGGCTCTTACCCTACGTTTTCACCTTTTCCACACAAGTGTGGTAGTTATTTTCTGTGGCACTTTCTGTTGCTCCTTGCGGAACACCCGGCTCTTCACCGGTACGTTGCTCTATGCTGTCCGGACTTTCCTATCCCGCCGAAACGGGAACGATAGCTTAGTTTACAGTAAAAGCAAAAATACAAAAGCTTAACCAGGTATGCCATACTTATTGCAGAATGCAACATTTTATCAAGCAGTGTAAGTATGGCATACCTATCAACCCTAAAAAAAATCCCCCAACCGAAGTTGAGGGTCAACACAATAAAAACTAAATAGTCGATCAATTGCAATGCTCTTCGAATGCACTGATGAGATTTTGTGCAATCATTTGTGCAGGACGGCCTTCAATGTTGTGGCGCTCAATAAAATGAACCAACTGACCATCTTTGAACAAAGCAATAGCTGGTGAACTTGGAGGATAGGGCAACAAATGTTCACGGATCTTTTTCACTGCATCAATATCAAAACCTGCAAAGCTGGTGAGTAAATGATCAGGACGCTTGGTACTGTTATGCACAGCCATCAACACACCTGGTCTTGCACTACCTGCTGCACAACCGCATACTGAATTAATAAAAACGAGACTCGTTCCTTTCTGTGTTAACGCACTGTCAACCGACTCTGCTGATAACAATTCATCAAAACCTCCTTCGGTCATCTCCCCCTTCATGGGTAATACTATTTCTGCTGGATACATAATGTAATAGTTTAAAATTTATGCAAAGCTACAGGAATTGAAAATTCAATCAGCGAAAAAAGAAATTTTGACAGAACCATTGCACAATAGTAGACTTTTTGTCGCATTCAATTAAACGAATCTGAAATGAAGGCGCAGAAAACCCTGTTGGAATATGCTTTGATGATTCCATACCATTATTAAAACAATTAAAACTTTAATACTATGACAATGGTAAAATTGCACAGCCCAGTTCAGAAAAACATCAACAACTTCTTTGATGAGTTTTTCAATGAGTTACCTGCTTTTGGTAAAACAGTGAACAATCTTTTTTCACCGGCGGTAAACATCGTTGAAACCCCAGATGCTTATCATCTTGAGTTGAACGCACCGGGTCGCAACAAAGAAGACTTCCAGATTTCTGTAGACAAAGGTTTGCTGACCATCAGCTACGAGAAAAAAGAAGAACCGAAGAATGAAGGTGTAAAAGTAGTTCGTCGTGAGTTCAGCTTCCAAAGCTTTAAACGCAGCTTTACAGTTGATGAAAAGATCAATGCAGAAGCTATCCAGGCGAAATACGAAAATGGTTTGCTGAAATTGTTACTGCCTAAGAAAGCCGAGCAGCAACCACCTGTGAAAACCATTAACATTCAGTAACATTTTTCATAATAGCTTGTTTTATAGCAGTTGGTTTTCCTGCCTGCCGTCAGGCAGGGGTTCCCCGTTGTTTTTACAGCGGGGTTTTTGTTTCTCTTAACAAGTGTTTCAGCAGACATGATTATCTTCGCCCCAATCGACATGAAAGCTATATTAACCCTTCTTACCGGCTTGTTTGTCCTGTTGAGCACCAAGGCACAGGATATCCCTGATACTGTTCATGCAATTCCACCAACAGTGGATACATTGTTGCGTATTCGTAACCTCAATCCATATTTTACGTTACACGTAGATAGTTCGCTCAGTTACAAACTGGAGATCAATAAAGAAATAACCAATTACTATTGGTATCTCAAAAACTCACCTGTTGGCTTGCGCATTAATAAAGACAATGGGCTTCTCACCTTTAAAGCAGATAAAGCTTATTTTCTTTCGGGAAGATTAAAGTACGATGTTGAGTACAAAGTACAATTGGGGGTGCAAAACCTGAATAACCCGGTTGAAAAAGCTGATACAACATTCACGATTGTATTCTTTAATACAGAGATCATTCAATCGAAAATAAGACCCTCTGTTTCAGCAACCGTAACAGTTGATGAAGGTGATACTGCCCGTTTTGTATTGAATTGTGAGAATGGCAACTTCCCGATTGAATACATCAATTTTGAAAGCAGCATTCCGATAAAACCGGAAAACGCCATTACGAAATGCAAGGATGAATTTGTATGGTGGATCCCTTATGATTTTGTGAAAGATAATGATGCAGGAAAAGTAAAAGAGTTTCGTCTCCTGTTTGTTGGTGCTGATAAATTCAGAAACAAGGACACAGCCACTGTACGCATTATTGTAAGGGATGCAATTAACTATCCGCTTAAAAAGCAGGAGTATGATAAACTTGTTACCGATTACAACAGGTATATCCAGCAATTGAAATTCACGTTCAGAACACTCGATAAAAAAATTAAACATACCCGCAACAGACGAGTGGCCTTTGATATGACTTCTTCTTCCTCAGCATTAGCAGGCACTATTCTGAGTACCTCAAAAAATGAAGATCAGAAGAATGTAGGTCGTGTGCTACCTGCAGTTGGCGTAACCCTGGTACCTGTAAAGGAAGCTGTTGCACCTAATA
>JAKFDY010000029.1:0-3239 GCA_036675885.1 Lacibacter sp.
ACTTAAAGCGGGTGGAAATCCTCTACTTCTTAAAGGTTGAATGACAATCGCTGAGTAAAATTGCTCTATGATTAAAAATACAGAAATGATAAATTCGTAAATGGACATAACTTGCTTTGCTTTGCTTTGCTTTGCTTTTCTTAGTCGAAAATTAAATTGGATTATGTCCTTTTTATTTCAAAGACTTAAAAAGTTGAGATTCGCGTAAAATATGTCATACAAATCTAATAATACATTAAGTCTACCAAGGGTTGTTTATGTGGAAATTATCGCTTTTAACTACTGTAATTTCATTGGTGGTAGCCTCTTGTGCATCTGATCCTTACTCAAAGCCTTCTGCTTTACGGTTTCAAAATAATAAGCAAGGTTATAATCAGGAGATCAATGTCAACAGAGATGCTAAATTATGCGCAGGGGATACAAGAGATGAACAGAGTTGCTCAATTCATTTCTATATTGACAGTATTGAATCAGGTAAATTCTATATCAATAATACGGCAAAGTATTATTTAAAACCAGAAGTTTATAATTTCAAAGTTAAAAATTGTAGCGGCGAAAAAAATTGTCAGAGTTGCGATGTCGACTTGCGGCCAGATCAATTAAAAGATCGTAACTTTATTCTTTCTGTAGATGCTGCTGGTGTACCTTTTATTTCAAATAATGGTCATCCTTTGGCTTGTAGACAACAGCCAGCAGCTCAAAAGCCTGTCGTTGCTCCTGTTGAGCATACTGAAACAATTGATTTGGCAGCCGATACATTATTTAAATTTGATGGTTCATCTTTAAATGATTTATTGCCTAAAGGCCGTCAGGAAGTTCAGGACGTAGCATCAAAAATTTCAACAGGTTTTGTTTCTGTCAGTAAGATCATATTGGTCGGTCATACGGATCGTCTAGGAAGCGAAACTTATAACCAAAAACTTGGTCAGAATCGTGCTGAAACTGTACGTAGTCTGCTTGTTCAAAATGGCGTATCCGCAAATATTATCTCGGTGGCAAGTGCAGGGAAGAATCAACCAGTCACGGACGGCTGTCCTACGGTTAAATCTCGTGAAGCACTAAAAGCATGTTTACAGCCCGATCGTCGCGTGACGGTACAAATTACGGGCATTACCAAGTAATTCAGCATTTAAAAGTTTCAACGAATATAGGCCACACAGAACATGACAAATTTTATTGTAGTAGAAAAAGATTCTTTAAATAAAGTATCTATCAACACGCAACATATCACTTTAACAGAAGCATCAATTGTCCATACCAAAATGCATCGTAATGATGTAGCAGAGTTTTTACGTGATGGCAATAACCTGATTTTAAAGTTAAATAATGGTGAAACTGTCCTTATCGAAAACTTCTTTGTCGTATATGACAAAGTTGATTCTGATCTGGTTTTTGAAGAAGATGGTTGTATCTTATACTGGTTTGATGGTGTTTCTGGTTTTAAGGGAATACCTGGGCTTGAGGTCTTATTACCTGCTAGTGCGGCAGGTGGGTCTTTACTGCCATGGATTATTGGTGGTGGTGCTGTTATTGGTGGCATCATTGCAGCCGCAGGAAGTGGCGGTGGAGGGGATAAAAACGCATGGCCAATCGCCGTTAAGGATGAAATTACAGGTGTTGAAGATACCCCAGTTAATGGCAATGTTTTAACTAATGATCGTGATCCTGATGGAAACGCAATCACAGTTACTCAATTTGTTGTGGAGGGTAAAAGCTATAATGCAGGCCAAACCGTTACAATTGATAAAATTGGCGAGCTAACGCTCAATGCCGATGGAACTTATCACTTTGTCCCTGCGACTAACTGGAATGGCACCGTTCCAACAGTTACTTATACAATTAGTGATGGCCAGGGTGGAACCGCTTCAGCGGAATTGGTAATCACAATTACACCTGATGCAAATCCTTCGATTAGCATAAAAGATGAAAATGGCGGCAGTGAAAATCCGAACAATACTACTGATACATTAATTGAACAGGGGCATGTTACTGTATATGAACAGGGTTTAACTGATACATCGGGTTCAAATAAAGAAACGGGTAGTATTACGATTGGGGCTGGTGATGGCGTAAAGTCTGTTACGGTTGGTGATACCAATATTTTGCTAACAGATCTGGAAAATGCCTCAACTACACCGATTATTATCAACACGCCTCATGGCAAGATCATCATTACTGACTATACGCCAAATGGTCAGGAATTTAATGGCGTATCTACGGGTGGCACCATTACTTATGAATATGAACTAGATCAACCTGTTACCAACGATGCATCACACACCGATAACTTTCTGGAAGAAGTCGGTATATCTGTGACAGATCAAAGTAATATTGTGAGCAGTGGCAGTCTAGTCATTAGCATTATTGATGATGCACCACTTGCCAAAAACGACATCGATAATGTGGCTGCTAATCAATTTACCCCTGAAACTGGAAATGTACTGACGGGTGTTGGTACGAGTAGTGGGGCTACAGGTGCAGACAAAATTAGTGCCGATGGAGTGAGCATCTCCACAGTGGTTAGTGATAATGTATCTGCTAACGTGGTAACAGATGATGGCACAACGCTGACGATCGAAGGGCAGTATGGTACTCTAATACTCAATAAGACCACAGGTGAATATAGTTACGAGCGTCATGAAGGTACGCCGGGCGGTGTAAATGAGGTATTTACTTATACATTGGTTGACGGTGATGGGGATAGCTCAACAGCTAGCTTGACATTAGTCATTGGCAATAGTGCGCCTCTTGTTACGCTTCCTTCGAGCGATGGAGAGAGTACCAAAGTCTATGAATCAGGTTTGAATAATGGTGGCTCTAAAGCATCTACTGATAAGGAAACAACAAGCGGTACAATTGCTTTTACCTCTCCAGATGGTTTGGCTTCTCAAGATGCAGTGAAGTTAGGTGGACATACCCTAACGACAGCAGATCAAACATTCTCGGATGGTTTAACTGCACGCTATGAATACAATTCGGCAACTGGTACAGGTATTATCCACTATAGCTACACACTTCCTGCGAATACGTCAGGTGATAATACCAATGCAACATTTGCAGTGGAAGTGACAGATATCGATGGCGATAAAACAGCTTCGGGTGATCTGGTTATTAATATTATAGATGACGCACCTGTTGCGAAGCCTGACACGAATAGCATTACAGAAGACAGCGTACCTAATCCAGTCAGTGGCAACGTACTGACAGGAGGCGTATCTAGTGGAGATACAGCTGATACC
>JAKFDY010000030.1:0-3703 GCA_036675885.1 Lacibacter sp.
CCTTGCTAAACAGACACTGATGCTCAGGCACAAGAAGGGAACTCTCATTCCTTCGCCTCATTCTTGCCAGCCCTCTGTTTATTTCATTGCGTAGATACCTGCCAGAAAGTATTTTTTTATTTCTTTTCATTGATAGTTAATTATTCTAACCAATATGTAAGCTGCCTACTTTCTGGTAGGTACTTGTACAAAGGGAAGCAATACCCTTACTTTGAAAAATAAAATATTTTAAATGAGTTAGTATTATGACACAGGAAGAAAAAAACAAGCAGATAGCTACTACAGCTTACCAAAGAATTTTTGGCGATTTAGAAATTAATGCGGCAGATGAATATATGAGTAAGGATTTCATACAACACAATCCAACAATAGCTGACGGTCCTGAGGGAGTAAAAGCACTGGTAGAAATGCTTGTGTCAAAAGGGACAGCAGAGCAAAAAATTGAGTTTAAGCATATCGTTGCAGAAGGCGATACTGTTATCCTTCATTCACGTTATGAAATGGCAGGAAAGGAATGGAGGTTTATTGATATTTATCGTGTAGAGAATGAAAAGCTGGCTGAACATTGGGATGCTATGATGTCAATGCCAGATAATCGTGCCAATAATAACCCGATGTTCTAAATAAAATTTGAACTTAAATTTTTAATGCAGTGACTTATCGCCTGTAAAGAAAATAAAAGTAAAATCAGGTGCAGCCCGCATTAATATATTGAGCAATGAGTGCAACTGTTACTCAAGTAAAAACAAATAATACTTTAACAAATAAACAAACGAAAAAAAATGACAGCAAAAGAAGTAGTAGAGGCTTATTCAGCAGCACTCGCAAAAGGAGACATTCCAACAGCATTTTCATATTTCAACCCAAAAGCAAAATGGCATCAACCGGGTAATAACAAGTTTTCAGGAACACAAAACGGTCTTGAAGCTATTGGCAAAATGCTTTCTGATATGATGGGTGCAACACAAGGTTCATTAGTGATCAAACCAACAGGACCGCTGATGGTTAATGGGAATTTGGTTTCCAGTCCTGTACGGTTTAGTGCAAAAAGTGGCAACAAAACTGTGGAAATGAACGGTAACGATTTGTACGAAGTGACAGATGGAAAAATAGTTCAGGTATGGTTGTTTTCAGAAGACCAGGATATTGAAGACGAGTTCTGGGGAAAATAATTATGAGCTGATGATTACATCATAATGTATTTTATCAGTTCCATAAAAAATTTGAAAGAGTGTCCTTAACGAATGCTCTTTTTTACTTACCTCAAAAGTTTTACTTTCTCTTTAAATACATTATCAGAGTCCGTACCTGTTTGTATCCGATGTGGTTCCCTGTGATAAATTTATTGCCTGTTACAAATCAGCATTCAGATCAACGCATTTTCAAACAAGATTTTCTTGCCCAAACTCTACCAATTTTTCAATAATTGGTAATGTCTTCTCGCCAAGTTTTGTTAACCGGTATTCTACTCTTGGTGGAATTTCAGGATAGGCTTTTTTACTGACCAGTTTATTTTCAACAAGCATATTTAATTCCTGTATCAGCATTTTTTCGCTGATGCCCGTAACAGCTCTTTTCAGCTCACCATACCGCATCACGTTGTCGCTGATTTGAAATAGTATCATCAGTGTCCACTTTCCACCTAACAGGTTCAAAGATGCTTTTACAGGACAACTGTCATCGCTAGCCTGAATTTTTTTTAAGTTTTTTTCCATTAGTATTCAATTATTCTAACCATTCAGTAAGTACCAAACAATTCCGTAAGTACTTGTACAAAAGTATGTACTCCCTCAACTTTGCACAAGTTTTAATCATAAATTAAAAAAGGAAATGAAAATTTTAGTACTTGGAGTCAACAGCTCACTACAATTCAATGTAGTAGGAGATTGAACTTGTGTTATTAGCTTAATGCTAATTGAAGATTAGTAACGGCTGGCAACAGGTCGGGAGACCTGTGCCAGAAAAGAAAGAGAAGTACAATAAAACAATTCGTGTTAGCCTTAGTTGTTGGCAACAGCAAACTCCACCATCCATTCAATACCATATTTATCTCTGAACATGCCAAAATAAGAACCCCAGGGACTATTATCGATGGGCATTTCAATTTCGCCACCGGCCGAAAGACCATTAAACAATTGATCAGCCTCCTCTTTACTGGCAGCATGTATTACAATTTTACTTCTGTTTTCCCGCTCGTTAGTGCGCCCCATAAATTCGGGCACATCGTTGCCCATTAAGGTACTGCTGCCAATAGGCAAGGCAATGTGCATGATTTTGTCGGCTTCTTTATCTGATGGAGTAAAGCTCTCATTGGCCATGTCTTTAAAACGCACGACTCTTGTAAATGAACCGCCAAAAACAGATTGATAAAACAGAAAGGCCTCTTCAGCATTACCGTTAAAGTTGATGTGTGGGTTGATGTGTGCCATGTGTATAATTATTGTTTGATGTTGCTTCAAAACTACCAATTACCTGTAAATCGTTGCAGGTATAATAGCGACAAAAAAGAGGTTGATTGCGGCAAAGGTTTTTGTATGATCATGATTTATGCAACATCACCTGTGGAAGACATTGTACAGTAGAGAGAGATTAGCAGCGAATGGCAGCAGGTCGGAAGACCTGTCAGAAAAAGACCTCTGGTGGACGGAAATTTATCACCTGGCTTTTGCAGCAAGCATAAAGCCCCATACAGCAAATGCAAAACAACTCACACCGGGAACAATGAATAACATATTCCAATACGGCGTTGTCAGCAATGAAGAAATGATGGCCAATGTTACCAGCAGTGCAACTATTGCTGCTGCCGTTAACATATTGCGGCTTACATTTTCACGGGAAAGCGCATAGAGCAACACACTAATGGCAATAATATCAAAACCATCGTGCCGCCAGATATGATCGGAATAAGTTGTTACTGCACTGATCCCTGCTTCTGTTTGAAACAGGTTCATCAGCTGCGGAAAGAAGGTGGTGATAATGCCGAATATTAACCAGAAAGCAGCCATCGTCATGAAATAAATTCTAGTGGGATTGGGTTTTACCTGTTCCATTTGGCTGGTTAGTTTATTATTAATGGTTATGAGTGGTTGGTATTGCTAAATATACATAACTCAACAATAAGATGAGCGTTGAAAACACGGATTTTCACGATCAACTAAATACTATCGGCTTTCAGCAGCCCATTTCCAAATCGCCCCCACTCCTGCCTCACCCAACTTCTTATTCAACGCAGTCAAACGAACTTCCAATGCATCGGCTCTTTGTTTAAGAATTGTCCATTGTGCATCGTATTCTTTTTTCAGATCAAGGCTCGGTTGGTTTACACGGGAATATCACTTTCGGTTTGGTTAATGAGAAAGAGATAGTTGGCGGTAAACTTATTCGGGAAATTTTCTACATCATCATACGCTTTGCTTTTACGTTGCATCATGTCTTCGTCTCAAGCTTTCATGTCTTTCGCGAAAGCCTGTGCTTCTTTTTCATTCAATCCTTCCTGTTATTAAAAAATATGTAAACTATATAACTCATAAAAAAAAAGGCTCTGAAAAAAATCAGAACCTTTATTAGTAGCGAGATCGGGAGTTGAACCCGAGACCTTTGGGTTATGAATCCAACGCTCTAACCACCTGAGCTACCGCGCTATAATTAAAAACAATACGTCAATTCTTCGTCCTGAGTTGAACCCCCGTCCGCTGGCTGGCGG
>JAKFDY010000031.1:0-8287 GCA_036675885.1 Lacibacter sp.
CGGCCAATGGCTTTCCACTCGTATCAGTCACTACCCCTGTTATTGTTTCAAAAGCGGGAGCAGCAGCCTCTGCTTCAGTTATAATTGGCGCAGGCTTTTCTTTGATTACAATTGAACGGTCAGCAATTTCAAAATCCAAAGGCTGTCCTTCAAGGCAGGCCTTCATCGCTTCCTCAATACTAACATTGCTTAAACTCAGGGTAACCGGTTTGGCTTTCTCCACCAAACGGTAATTGTAAAAAATGGAGTAACCTGTTTGCTTTTTAATTTCGGCAAACACCTTTTCGAGTTGCGCATCTTTCAAGCGCAGCGTCACCTTTTGTGTAATTCCTTTAGCACTTACAGTCAAACAGGCGGCTAATAAAAAGATTGCCGAGAGTTTCATAATTCGCAGCAGTTGAGTAGTTAGGCCTTGCCCGTAGCTTTTGGGTGCCGTGCGCATTTCGCACATGCCAAAACGGGTCAGGTCACAAAGAGCATTTAGCATAACTTTGTTTTGTTTGGGTTAATGAAATAAACAGTCTTCGCAAATTGTTCGTGGGGTTAACCCAGGCACTTCGCCAGTGGTGTTAGCGCACTGCTGGCTTTTCCTTTTAGTTAATCCCTTTCCCGACCGTCAGCGTCGGGAAAAAAAGAACTTCGTTATTTGGCATCAACATAGATCACTGCTTTCATAAGAATCTCGTTATGTATCGTAAGAGTTAGTATCCTCTTGTATCATTTCGTATCGTCTTGTTTAATCTTGTAGCATCTTTTCTTCCTTGGATTTTGTTTTTTGATCCTGAGCGAAGTCGAAGGATGGATTTTCTTGCGCCTTGTCCTTTGTGCCTTATACCTTCCTTTGCACTTACGGCTTCACAATCACCTTCCTCCCACTCACTTCAAAATGCACCTGGCTCTTCCGCAGGAAATCCAATACCTGCTGTAGGGAAAGATTACGCTGCATATCACCACCAAAAAGATCTTTCGTCGGAGTTCCTTCATAAACAACTTCCAGGTCATACCATCGTGCCAGTTCACGCATCACTGTTTGAATATCCGCTCTGTTAAAAGAAAACTTACCATTCTTCCACGCCATCACTTCTTCTGTATTTACATTTTTGTCAATTGTCAATTGACCATTGCCATCCTGAGCCTGTCGAAGGACCGCTTGCTCTCCAGGTTTTATCACTTTCGAACTACCCTGAGCGTTAGTCGAAGGGTCGCTGGCCGTTGACACTTTCACAGAGCCCTCCAGCAACGTCACCTTTATCTCAGGTTCATCATCATAAGCATTCACATTAAAATGTGTACCCAACACAGTAACACTTACATCACCTTTACTCACAATAAATGGGCGTTTTACAACCCCCTCTCCATTTGAAGAGGGCTGGGGTGAGGTGCTTATTTCAAAATATGCTTCACCAGTAATAGATACCTTCCGTTCCTTACCCACAAATGCAACCGGATAGGTAACAGAACTTCCTGCGTTTAACCATACCCGTGAGCCATCCGCCAATGTCATATCAATCACCTTGCTACCACGAGGATTATAAAGTGTATTGTATTTCAACTCACCACTCACCACTCCCAACTCACCACTATATTCAATTCTCCCATCCCCCGTCTTCACCACCTTTACACCGTTTACATTCACCAACTCGCCGTTACTAACGCTATCTAAATAAACAGTTGAACCATCTGCTAAAGTTATCTGTGCCCTGTTTTTATCAGGTGCCTTTACATCATATGTTTTTGTCTCCGTTATCTGTGGTCCGTCCTCAGTGGTCTTGTCTTTCATCAACCAATAGCTGATAAATATGATCCCTACGACACTCGCCGCCGCCGCAATCCGTTTCCAACCCATTAATTTTAATTTTCCAGGTACAGCCACCTCTTCAGAAATGGAAGGCTTCAGGATTCGCTTTAATATTTCTTCACCCGCAGCAGAAGGCATCTCCTTTTCCAGGGAAATTTCCTTCCAGGTACGTTCAGCCAGTTGTTCCAGGATCGCTTGGTTCTCCGGAAGCAGGCACAACACAGACAATTCCTGCACCTCCTCGGGGGAACATTGGTTGGACCTGTACCGGTCAAATAAGTAGGTGAAACGTCCGTTGCTCATAAGTTCAGGTTGCTCAAACAATGTATTCACAAAAAGATAATGAAACCGTAATATTCGCTTAACAATGTTGAGACAAACGAACGGAAAAAGAGGATGACAAGAGCCTTAAAAAAAATTTAAGAAAGACCGTACAGTACAAAAATGGCAATGGCCTGCTCCCCGTATGCTTGTCTGATTTCCTCCCGTAAAAATTGCAACGCCCTGCCGATATGTGTTTTGACCGTAGTGATGGAGATACCGAGTTCTTCGGCAATTTGTTCATGCTTCAGTCCGTCCTGTCTGCTGAGAAGAAATACTTTGCGTTGTTGCGGGCTTAATTTGCTGATGGCCTGTTGAATGGAATCGCGGACTTCCTTTTGGCTGGCCGGATCAATGTCGGGGAAGATTGCCATCGGTTCCTGCCGGAGTTCCGCCAATACCAACCGCTCTTTAGCTTTTCGCCGGAGTCCATTGATGGCCTGGTTCCGGGACATTTTGTATAAATAAGAGTTGATGCTGTCAATGGCAGTCAGCGTTTCCCGGCTGTTCCATATTTTCAAAAAGACATCATGGACAATATCTTCTGCCTCCTCTTTGGATTGCGTAAAATCAAGGACATAATGATAAAGCTTCCCACGGTAACGGCGGAACAGGAGACTAAATGCCTCCTCGCTGCCGCTGGCTACCTGCTGCAGCAATTCCTTTTCGTCATATAGTCCGCTGGTCGTCAAAAGAAAATGATTTACTTAATTTACCTGTAGTTGCTAAAAGTAGGAAAATCCTAACACTTGTACGCCGAACAGTACCTTAAACATGACGGCTGCACTTCGCCAAATGCTGCATGAGCAATAGCATAAATGCAAGAAATTCAGGAAACTATAGAGGCTTCTATAGATTTTGAAATTTCTACAGAACGAGCCGGAATAAGATAAAGATAGAAATGTACATAAGCATAGTGGCTCAACGACTAACGCCTTTCCCTATATCTTTGCCCCCGCCTTTAAAGAAACAATAACTTCATTTAAGGCAACGATTGTCAACACTTAAACATACATCATGGTAAGAAACGACTGGTCTCTGGAAGAGATCAAAGAGATCTATCATTCTCCCCTACTCGATTTAATTTTCAATGCGGCTACTGTTCATCGTACTAACAATGAATATGCGGAAGTACAAGTTAGCAGTTTGATTTCCATTAAAACAGGCGGCTGTTCTGAAGACTGTGCTTATTGTCCGCAAGCAGCACGTTATAATACCGGTGTGGGTGTGCATGCACTGATGCAGGTTGAAGAAGTGGTGGACATGGCAAAGAAGGCTAAGCAAGGTGGAGCATCACGTCTTTGTATGGGAGCAGCCTGGCGTGAGGTGCGAAACAACAAGGATTTTGATCGTGTACTGGACATGGTGAAAGCAGTGAATGAAACCGGTATGGAAGTATGTTGCACATTAGGTATGCTTACTTATGAGCAGGCACAAAAACTAAAAGAGGCAGGTCTCTACGCTTACAATCACAATGTGGATACTTCACGTGAAAATTATGAAAGCATCATTACTACAAGAACCTATGATGATCGGTTAGAAACACTGCACAACGTACGCAAAGCAAATTTAACTGTTTGCAGTGGCGGCATCATCGGCTTAGGCGAAACAGATGAGGACAGGATCAACATGCTGCATACACTTTCTACCTTACCACAACATCCTGAATCAGTACCCATCAATGCATTGGTACCGGTGAAAGGAACTCCACTCGAAAATCAACCACGACCTTCTGTTTGGGAAATGATCCGCATGATTGCAACAGCAAGAATCATCATGCCCAACACTGTTGTTCGTTTATCAGCAGGCAGAACAGAAATGACCTTACCCGAGCAGGCACTTTGTTTCATGGCAGGTGCCAATTCAATCTTTGCAGGTGATAAGTTATTGACAACTCCCAACCCTTCCTTTATAGATGACATGCAAATGTTTGAACTCTTTGGCTTAACGCCACGCAAAGCATTTAAGAACGAAGAATCCACTGCTCATGTCAATGCATAACACATCATTACATGCGGCTTGTACAAACATCAATGATACTTTGCAGGAGGTGCTTGATCAACGGAAAGAACAATCGTTGTTCCGTTCGTTGCAGGTGAACAATGGATTGATTGATTTTTGTTCCAATGATTATATCAGCTTTGCACGTTCGACAAAAATGCAGGAGCAAACGAAACAAATTGTTGATACGATGCAGTGCTTTTCCGGATCAACCGGTTCACGTTCTATTTCCGGCAACACAAAATTTGCGGAAGAACTTGAACAATTCATTGCTACCTTTCACCATGCCGAAGCTGCACTTATCTTTAATTCCGGTTACGATGCCAATGTGGGGCTCTTCTCCTGCATTGCGAAGAAAGGCGATACCATTATTTGTGATGAACTGATCCATGCAAGTATTATTGATGGATGCAGGTTGAGCTATTCAAATCGATATCGTTTTCAGCATAACAACATGTGTGACCTGGAAAAAAAATTACAACAGGCCAAAGGCAACATCTTTGTTGCAGTAGAATCTGTTTATTCCATGGATGGAGATACGGCACCATTGCAGGAAGTAGTGAATCTTTGCAAAATTTATAATGCAAATTTAATTGTAGACGAAGCGCATGCCACCGGTATCTTCGGTGAACAGGGAAGAGGGCTTGTGAATCAGTTAAATCTTGAACAGGATGTATTTGCAAGAGTACACACATTCGGTAAAGCAATGGGTTGTCATGGTGCTGTAGTGGTTGGTTCTGCAACGTTGCGAAACTATCTCATCAACTTTGCACGTAGCTTTATTTTCACCACTGCATTACCTATTCATTCCTTAGTGAGTATTCGTGTGGCTTATGAACAACTACTGTCAACTAACTTTAATCCGGCACAGCTGCATCAACTAATATTACATTTCAAACAAAGTTGGGAAGATATCGATGATACAAAATTAATTGACGGCATCTGCCCTGTACAAAGTTTGATCATTCCCGGTAGTGCAAGGGCAAGAAACGTCGCTACACAATTACAAAGGAATGGTTTTGATGTGAGAGCCATCATTCCTCCTTCTGTTCCAGTTGGTAAAGAACGCTTACGCATCAGCCTGCACATGCACAACACAATTGAACAGGTCGATCAGTTGCAGCAAACATTAAAAGCAACACTTGCATCAAATTCATGAATAAGATTATCGTTGCCGGCATTGGTACAGGAATAGGTAAAACGTTTATTGCTTCTATACTTGCAGAAGCATTGCAGGCCGACTATTGGAAACCCGTTCAGTCCGGCAGTCTTGATCATACAGATACAGATGAAGTTCGTTCTCTGGTTACAAACAGCAGATCTGTTTTTCATAAAGAAGCTTATTGCTTAACACAACCACTTTCCCCACATGCAGCAGCTAAACTCGATGACATTGAAATAGATTCTATGAAACTATTTGCACCGGCAACAGATAATAATCTTATTATAGAACTTGCAGGAGGGCTCATGGTTCCACTCACCAATACAATGCTGAACATTGATCTCTTGAAAAAATGGAATGCACCTGTAATTCTTGTTTCACAGAATTATCTCGGCAGTATCAATCACAGCTTACTTTCCATTGAAGCATTAAAGACAAGAAATATAAAACTTGCAGGCATCATTTTTAACGGTGAATCGAATCCGTCTTCAGAGAATTACATTTTACAATACACAGGGGCTAACTGTATCGGAAAGATTGAAACGCAAAGCGTAATCGATAGTAATACTGTTAGCAAACTTGCACAGCAATTAAAACCTTCACTTGAAAACTATTTTCAATGAATTTAGCGAACCGTGATAGTAATGTAATCTGGCATCCTTACACACATCGTTCAAACGATGAGTTAAACCCAACAGATCTTCCCATTCCGATTGTAAAAGGAGAAGGAGTTTATTTGTTTGATGAGAATGGCAACAAATACATCGATGCCATTTCTTCCTGGTGGGTCAACATTCACGGTCATGCTCATCCATATATTGCAGCCAAAGTCAGTGAGCAATTAAAAACACTGGAGCATGTCATCTTCGCCGGGTTCACCCATCAACCTGCTGTTGAATTAGCTGAACGATTATTACACATACTCCCTTCCAATCAGTCAAAAGTTTTCTATTCCGACAATGGATCTACTGCAGTTGAAGTGTCGCTAAAAATGGCCATTCAGTATTGGTCAAACAAAGGATTCAAAAAAGAAAAGATCATTGCATTCGACAACGCTTATCATGGAGACACATTCGGAGCCATGTCTGTCAGTGCAAGAAGTGGATTTACAAAACCATTTTCATCTCTGCTATTTGAAGTCATTCATATCCCCGTTCCGATAAATGGAAATGAAGACGAATCATTTACAAAACTCAGGGCAGAAATTCTAAATCACCAAAATGAAATCGCTGCATTCATTTTCGAGCCATTAGTATTGGGAGCTGGCGGTATGCTCATGTATGAAGCAACAGCATTAGATCAACTCATCAGTATCTGCAAAAAAAATGAAATCTTAACCATTGCCGATGAAGTGATGACGGGATTTGGAAGAACCGGAAAACTCTTTGCTTCAGATCATTTGCAACAGCAACCGGATATCATCTGCTTATCCAAAGGGCTCACCGGCGGTACAATGCCCATGGGCATCACTACCTGCACAGCAACTATTTTCAATGCATTTACTTCGGAAGATCGTTCCAAAACAATGTATCATGGTCACTCCTACACAGCCAATCCTCTTGCATGCACAGCAGCATTGGCCAGCCTTGATCTGTTATTGAAAGAGGAATGCCAACAAAACATCCAACGCATATCAACATATATGCAAACTTTGGCCAATCAATTGCAAAGCTTCCCTTCATTCACAAATATCCGTTGCACTGGAACCATCATCGCTGTTGATGTGGTAACAAACGAAGAGACTTCTTATTTCAATTCGTTCAGGGATAGATTATATCATTTTTTCTTAAGCAAAGGAATATTGCTGCGTCCATTGGGCAATACTGTTTACATCATGCCTCCCTACTGTATCAGCAACAACGACCTCTACTATATCAGCACCGCCCTCGAAACAATCCCAACCATAGGGTAGGCCCTGTTCATCCCATCCCATCATTTAACAGTGCAAAGTAACAGCAGCGAGTAGCCGAAAAAAATAGAACAAGAACACATTGAGGGGTACGAGTTTATCAACAACTCAACAGAACGGATTGCATATAGCTGGAAAGTGCCCAACCAAATCAATTACCCAAACATCCGGAGCATGATTGAGCATATGGTAAGATGCTTGTAATTTTTTTTGTCAATTTTATTTCGCATCTCTGAGCGGAACCATTACTTCAATACTGCATCCTTTGCCGGGAGAAGTTATTATATTTAAAGATCCATTAAACGTTTCTGCCCGGTTACGGATATTGGCAAGGCCGATGCCTCTCTTTACCTGTTCCATATCAAATCCTCTTCCGTTATCCTGTATCAGCAGATGAATTGAATTTATTTTTCTTTTTACAGCAATCAGAACTTTGCCTGCTTCAGCATATTTACTGATATTGTTCGTTTGTTCCTGTATAATCCGGAAAAGCATCAGCTTTTGTTCACCAGAAAGCTGCTGCTCCAATTCAGAATCATATTCAAACTTTACTTCGGTTAACCCGTTGAGTTTTATAGTAGCAATAATTTCTTCCACCGGCTTGATTAAACCCACTTCTTTGATCCTGGATGTATTAAGGGTTTTGGAAATCTTCCGTATTTCTTCAATAGCAGAATGTATATATTGCTGACTTTTTAAAAGGCAATCTTCTCTATTCCCGCATTCATCTTTTTGTACATACTCCAGCAGAATATTGACGGTGGCAAGTATTTGATTCACATTATCATGCAATTCCTTTCCTAATTCATTGCATATATGATCCTGGGCTGAAATAATAGCCTGACTGATTTCCTGCTGTTTTTGTATTTTTTGCCGCCGCAGCCTGGCTTCCAGTTTTTTCATTTCTGTTATATCATGAACTACTCCAATAGCCCGTACGGGCATGCCATCTTTATAAACAACATATCCTTTGTCATTAGTGTCCCGTTAAATTTTAGTAAATGAATAAATGCAAAAAGCGATATTGATATTAAAGGGATTATAATTTCAAGTCGTCGCCTTTTTCAAAAATTCATTTCAAATCGTCACCAAAAAA
>JAKFDY010000032.1:0-3837 GCA_036675885.1 Lacibacter sp.
AGAATGTTCTGAGTTAATCATAAAATTGGCTTTAAATCACTAACAACTAACAACTAATAACTAACAACTAAAAAACTAACAACTAACCTCTATACATAAACCATTTCCCCAGCTCCTTAAAGCTGACCTTCTTGCCATACATAAGAATTCCTACCCGATAGATCCTCGAAGCCACCCAGGTGGTAAGAATAAATCCTCCGATTAACAGTGCAATTGATAAGCCTAACTCCCACATGGGAACACCAAATGGCAATCTAACCATCATCGCGATAGGCGAGGTGAATGGTATGATACTCAGCCAGAATGATAAGGAGCTATCGGGATTGTTTACAATGTTTAATGAATCGAAATAACCTGTTTCTTTCAAAGCCTGCGTAAAGATTGAAAACTCAGGATTTGCTTCAACAGTTTGTGCAACCGTTTTAGTAGCCGCTCTTAAAACATTGTCAAGCACATGTATATTCCCATTTGCCAGGCGAACATTTGGTTGAACAATCAGCGCCTGCCTGTTTACAATATAGCTTGAAACTCCATTAACGGTAGTAACACCTGTCAACAGGTACTGTCCTAACATTGTAATTTTTGGCAGTTTACCATCGGTGAAAGAACTCGTGTTTATCGTATCCTGTATCAGGTGAAGTTTTACAATATCCTGCGCTTCGGTCAGAGTAAAAGCATCAACAGAAGTCTTATTCATATCCGTCAGGAATTTTTTCACGCCTTCATTAGTAGGTGCAAAAACAGTATAAGAACCATAAGCATTCAGAAAACTGCTGTAGCCGGCTTTATCTATCAGTTTTGCAAATTCCGAAAAGCTGCCGGGGTCTTTGACGAGATAGTCATAAATGTTTACATCATCTGTAGTAGCGGTAACAATTACGAGTTTTTTACAACTGCTTAAATTGCTTAATGTAATTAAACAAGCTAAAACTGCTATGATGAAAGAGTATTTTGCACGCATTTCAAATTATTTATAGAAAGGATTTTGAACTAAATTTTTATCTGTTTGCAATTCGTATTGGTTGATGGGGAAATAATGACTGTTGAAGTCTCTGAATTTGGCAATAGCCGATTGCTGAAGATTTCCCGGAACTGTTCTTGAAACCATCTCCAGCAAAATATTAAGATGCTGGTAATTATTTCTTTTTGCAAAGCGTAAGACATCGTACCATCTTTTGCCTTCGTAGGCAAACTCACGAGCCCTTTCTTCTAAAAGATATTCAAGTATTCCTTGCGTATTGGCAGGATCAACAGTACGTGAAGTGCCTGTACCGGTGCTTCCACCCGTATTTAAGGCTCGTCCCCTTTGGCGTATTATGTCAATCAAATCAAGGGCTTGTTGACCGCCGCCGGTCATTGCTAAGGCTTCGGCTTTCATCAGTAAAATATCCGCATAACGGTAAACAATCCAATGCGCATATGATTCCGCCTCAGCACGAACATTATTGTCATCAACACCAACATATTTCCAGATGCGGCTATCACCAAAATTTGCAGCAGCACCTTCACCACGAATATCTTTTTTTGTAGGGTCGAGAAGATCGGCCTGGTATAAGCCATCATTAGGGTCTGTTACATTACTGGAAGCGAGGAAACGAGGCCTGGTGCGGAACATTGGATAGAAACTATTCAGTTTTTGTTTATCAAACTGAATTTCAAAAATGCCTTCGTTTGAATTGCCGTTGACAAATACTGTTGGAAACCAATTTGAATTGCCTGACACTAAACCATATCTTCCTGAATTAATCACCTTATTGCAGGCACTAATCGCTTCAGGATATTTTTCCATCCACAGATAAACATCGGCTTGAATTGCATTTATTGTAAAGCTGGTGATTCTGCCCCTATCTGCCGCCTGGTTATTATAAGTAAGTGGAGCACTTGGCTCGGCTTCGCTTAAATCTTTTATAATTTGTTGAAGAACCTCTGCGCCTGTGCTTTTCGCCAACTGTTCAAGCTGGTCATCACTTGAGGTGGCCTTTAATACAAGTGGTACATCTCTGAAACTTCTCACTAAATAGAAATACATTAATGCCCGCAGAGCTTTGGCCTCAGCTAAATAACTGTTCAAAGCCTGTTGCGTAAATGTTGCATCGTTATTCAATACCTCGGGAGCAAAATCAATAACCGTGTTGCAATAATTAATTGTTCTATACACCGAACGCCAGTTTGTAATGCCGTTGGTTTCAAGAATATTTACGTTCATAATTTCCAGCTCCTCGTTTGTTATACCAGTTGAAGGTGTTAACATGTCGGCTCTTAACTCTCCCCACAAGAAAAAATATTCTGGCAGGGGCCTGTCGCTAACACCAGCTGGTGCACCTAACAAAGAGGCATAACAACCCATCACAGCAGCCTGCACCTGTTCTTTTGTCTTCCAGAAATTTTGGCGGATAATGCCATTTTCCGGTTTTAGATCGAGCCATTTCTTGCAGGAGCTTGCCGAAGAGAACATAATCAGCAAGTACAAACATTTTAAAATTCTATTACGGACAGTTTGCATTTTCTTATTTTTTTTTCGTTAGAACGAAGCAGTTAAACCAAGTGTAATTGTTTTTGTTGGCGGTGTCATTGATTGATCGGTTGCTACACGAAACGGATCGCTGCCACGTGTAGACACTTCCGGATCCTGCCCGGTATAACCAGTCCATGTATGTAAATTTTCCACTGTTAAATACCCGCTTAAATTCTTAAGCTTTAATTTTTTTACAACGGGTTGCGGAAGTGTATAACGAACCGTGAATGTTCTGAAACGAAGGAAGGAAGCATCCTCCACATACCTGTCGGAGCCAAGCCAGTTATAACCTGAACTAAACAAGGCTCTTGGAATATCTGTCTCGTCACCTGGTTTACGCCATCTTCCTAAAACAGCAGTACTCTGGTTATCGTAACCATACATATTAGTTGTTGTCATTTTTGTTTGGTTAACAACATCGTATCCGTAACGATAATTAAAGAACACTGTAACTTTTAAAACTCCCTTGTAAGTTATTCCACTACCAAAGCCACCGGTGAATTTAGGATTGCTGTTACCGAGATAAACAACATCCATATAGTTGATATTTCCATCATGGTTAATATCCTCGTAAATAGCATCGCCGGGTTTAAAAATATAATCAACCGAAGGATAATTAAACCGCATATAAACCGTTTGGCCATTGGGGCCAATTATAGGTTTGCCACCCGCACCTGTTGCAATGGTTGACTGCTCATCTTTGTACACACCTAAATACCTGAAACCATAAAACGAACCAAACGGATTGTTCACCTGCATATAAGTTTTATACTGTCCGTTGGCTGTGATATTCCCTTTTTCAGTTGGATAGAAAGGTGATATTTCACGAATGATGTTTTCGTTACGTGAAATATTGAAATTGAAATCAACCGTAAAATTTTTGCTTTTATATGGAATAGTGTTTAAACCCAATTCCCAACCCTGGTTATCTAATGTACCCACGTTCATATCAACTGCATTAAAGCCGGTGAAGGAGGAAATTTGTAACCCGTTAAAGAAGAGATTCTTTGTACGGTTCTTATACATTTCAACATCCAGGATGATTCTGTTTTTGTACAGCCCCAGGTTGACACCTACATTCATACCTGTAATAGTTTCCCAACGCAGGTTTTTCAATTCCATATTTGACGGATAAACTGCTGCCTGTCCTAAATAACCCCAGTCAAAATTTCCATAAACATTATAGAAGGAATAGTCTCGGCGGGGTGCATTACCACTAACACCATAGCTGGCTCTAAAACTTAACTCATCCATCCATTTCTCAAATTTCTTCATAAATGGTTCACCGGACAGCCGGTAACGGGCAGATACAGATGGAAACA
>JAKFDY010000033.1:0-8018 GCA_036675885.1 Lacibacter sp.
GTATCACCACAACTAAATATGAAATAAGAAAAGCAGAAGCGTTGAAACCTCTGAACCATTTCTGAAAAAGAAACAGCATTGCAATAAACAACGCATTGAAGAGAGCAGTATAAAACGTGTACGCCTTGCCGTAACTGAATACTGCTGCAATAAGAAACAAAGCAGCCAACATCATCAACACAGGTCGTCCCCAGTTTTTTTGTTTTACTGATGGGAAATAACAGACAATGCATTCATAGATAAACACACAGCAATACGGAACAATAAAAAAAAATAACACTTCTTCTACTGGCAGTGAAAGTAATTTGATACCGACGATATGTTCATCGCTGAAACTCCACACGCCTGCTCTTGTCTTCAATTCATCCCACACTAAAAAAAATAAAGCCGGCAACAGCATTGCCGGAAAGAGATACTTCCATTTTTTATAGTAAGCAACTTTTTTATCGAAGCTTAACAGCAATGGACCCGCCAATGAAGCTGCAAGAATTAAAAAATAAGTGTAGTGAGGGTTCAAATGTTTTATTTATGATGAGCGTTGTTGTCTGTTCACATGAAAGATGACTGTACAACAGGTATGATATTATTTTGGAAGATGAGCAGTCATCAAACGAACTACTTGATGTTTGGGTTCAGCTGCTTTTCTTTCCGCACTTTCTCCCAATATTTTTTATGCACGAAGAGCATTCCAAAACTTTCTCCCTCTTCTTTATTCAAATGTTTGTGGTGCATTTTATGCGCCCAGCGAATTGCACGCACATACGTACTGTTCCACCTGCTGAAAATTTTAAAGCGCTGGTGAATGATGATATCGTGTACAATAAAATAAGCAGCTCCATACATGGCAATACCTGCACCAATACTCGCCACCCAATACAGCTGGTACATTAACCCAAGCATAATACATAACCAACTTGGTATCGCAAAAATGAGAAAGAAGGTATCGTTCTTTTCAAAGAAACACCCACGTGGCTGGTGATGATCTTCATGCAAATACCATAAGAATCCATGCATTACAAACTTATGGGTGAGCCAGGTAATGCCTTCCATTGTAAAGAAAACAGCAAATGCCAGCAATATGTATAAAAACAAACTCATAATACGGTGCGTAAGATTAAAAAGAACATAAACTGGATCAATAACAAATTTACGGCGAATTGGTTTTGTTTGGGGAAAGATAAAAGCCTGAACAGGAGCATCAACAATGCGCTAATACCAAACCAACAGATGTAGTTAAACACGGGAATGGAACCATCGTCCATCCATTGCCAGTAACCCAGCTTCACGGCTATTGGTTCCATGATCCAATCGAAGAACGTGGCGAGTAAAGCACCGTCAATAACAATTGCAAAGAAACCAACATTATTACGGCGTGGCTGATCTTCATCCTTCAGTTTATTCCACATAAAGTTGAGGAAGTGTTGTATCGTTATTCCACAGCAGTACATGATGATAAACCAGTTAACGCCAATCACGATTGGAACATTTTGCAATTGCAGTCCCATTGCAGGCAGGTAACGGTATTCGCCAAACAACAACTGATGATTCACACCAAGCCATTCAACCACATAACCAGCCACGTAACAAACTGCAACAAATAAGAAGAAATGCCTGTTTTTTTCTTTTTGGGTATAGATAATTAAGCCTGCGGATAACAAAAGGTTCATGGGTGTGAGTGAAGCAAACAAAGCAGCATCATAAAACAAAATTCCAGCCAACCCAATGCAGTGAAATAATGCAGCAATTGCTGTAGCGATCTGTAGTTTACTGAATTGCTGCAGCATTAATGAAGTGTATGTTTTGTTTGATCCTGTTGAATAAGCTCAGTTGCAATTTTTGCACTCTTGAAACAAAGCGGAATACCACCACCTGGATGCACACTGCCGCCGCAGAAATACAACCCTTCAATTTTATTGGTAAAGTTAGGATGACGAAGAAACGCTGACATCTTACTGTTACCGCTTGTACCATATAGCGACCCCAAATAAGAACCTGTGCGTTCTTCAATACGGATGGGATCAAGATATTCTTCCACTTCAATAGCAGAAGCAATATCTGTTTGCAACAAACGACTGAGTTTATCAATCACCTGTTGGCGTAACTGCACACGCATCTGTTCCCAGTTTTGTCCAACATTCGATGGCGCATTAATCAGCAAAAACCAATTTTCCTTTCCTTTTGGTGCATGCCCTTCTTCCATTTTAGAAGTGATGTTCACATACACTGTTGGGTCGTTATATAATCGTTTCTGCTGAAACAGTGTTTGAAATTCAGCTGCATAATTTTTACTGAAGAAGATATTGTGCAAATCAAGTTCAGGAAACTCCCTGTTCGTACCCCAGTAAAAGATCATGCCGCTGCAACTCCGTTCCTGCTTTAATACCTGCTTTGTTTGAACGGGATCACCGAGTAATTGATGATAGGTAAAATAAATATCAGCATTGCTCAACACTACATCGGCAAAAACATTTTCATCATTCACCACCACTCCTTTTGCTTCTCCCTCGAATTGAATGATGCGTTGCACCGGTGAATTGAAATGAAAACGAACAGCTTTCTTCTCTGCAAGTTTCACCAAAGCATTGCTGATGCTGATCATTCCGCCTTTCGGATAAAACGTTCCTTCATTTAATTCAAGATGGGGAATCAAACTCATCATACCCGGCGTTTGATACGGATTACTACCGTTGTAAGTAGCAAAACGATCAAACAACTGAATGGTTTCCGGTTTCTTAAATGCTGCCTGATTGAAACCATGCAACGTACCCATTAAATGCGGCAGGCGCACTGTCTGCAAGGCTTTCAGTATTGATTTTTGAAACCAGGTTTTTCGTTTATGCAATGAATGATTTAAAAAAACACTGCCAATATTATTATAAAGCGTTTCACTTTTGCGGAGATAGTTCAGCACAGCAGCTTTGTCTTCACCTAACTGTGTATGCAATTCATCAGCTAAACGTTCAGCATCTGTCCATGCTTTTACTTTCCTTCCATTCTCAAAAAAATAGTTACAGGAAAGATCAACTTTGCAATACTGAAAATAATCTTCTATCGGCTCACCAGCGAAAGCAAAAAGCTCCTCTATATTTTGTGGCTGCGTAAATAAAGATGGGCCGGCATCAAACAAAAAACCATCTTTTTCAAAAAAGGAAAGTTTGCCGCCTGCATAAGCATTGCGTTCAAACACATCTACTTCATAACCCATTACTGCAAGACGAATGGCTCCGGCCAAACCGGCTACACCGCTGCCGATCACAACTGCTTTACGCCGTTGCATGGGTAAATTTGTTTTGTTGTAACCAGTCTTCTAATAAAGGGAAAGCGATCTTGAACCATTCAGTATATTCACCGGCGTTGTGTTCAATCTCAGTTTTAATATCTGCCATCCGCTTATAACAAACTTCACTCACTTCTTCTGTATTCAATATCATTACACCTTCATACTCGCCAACAAATACATGATCAAATTCATGTTCCGTTAATCCATTATCAAAAACGGCTTTATAAGTGAAGTGAAATGCTTTGTTGATAGATGTTGTAAAACCTAGTTCTTCCGCAAGACGACGAAGCGCCCCTGCTTTCGTTTCTTCACCCGGCATCGGATGACTGCAGCAGGCATTGGTCCACAACGAAGGGCTATGATATTTGGTTGCTGCTCTTTTCTGCAACAGCAACTCTCCTTTTTTATTAAACAGGAATACACTGAATGCACGGTGAAGCAATGCTTTTTCATGTGCTTCCATTTTTTCCATGGAACCAATAGGTTCATCAAACCCGTTAACGAGAATTACTTCCTGCATGCATCAAAAATAAGTGATTAGAAATTACATAAGGTTAAGCTGGTTGCGAACACCGGCTCTTAACAGGATCATGATCTTATGATAATCGGGGATACGCACCCGCTCATGCATGATGGTTGTGGGTTGCAGTCGTTTAATCTTGCAGAAAAGTGAGAAATAATATTTATACGCTACATACACACCAAAACGGGCTTTGGATGGCAATTGCATAATACCATTATAGGCATCGTTAAAATCTTTCTGGATGTCTTCTTCTATTTCACGCTTTTGACGTTCAGTAAAACCGGAGAAATCAAGACCGGGAAAATAAGTACGGTCGAGTTGGTTATAATCAGCTTTCACATCACGCAGGAAATTCACTTTCTGAAAAGCCGCACCCAAAGAACGTGCAGATGGTTTCAGCTTTTCATACGCTGCTTTATCGCCTTCAAGAAAAACATACAAACACATCAAACCAACTACTTCCGCACTGCCATAGATATAATCATTATATGTTTTGTGATTGTATTGTATTTGTTCAAGATCCATTTCCATACTGTTAAAAAATGCATGGATCAGTTCATGATCAATATTGTACTGATTTACGGTTAATTGAAAGCTATGCAAAATGGGATTAAGACTGATGCCACGTTCAATAGCTTCGAAGGTTTGTTTACGGAAATCTTTGATGAGCGTAGCTTTATCATAATCATGAAATGTATCCACAATCTCATCGGCAAAACGTACCAGTCCATAAATATTATAGATAGGCTGGCGCAGATCCTGGTGCAGTAAACGAATGGCTGATGAAAACGAAGTGCTGTATCGCTCCGTTGTGTTGCGGCTGCATAACTGACATACTTCATGAAAAACATTCATCATAAGCTTAACTGTGTTGCTTTTTCTTAGCGAATTGTTTATTAACAAGCCTGGCCACTACTTCTCCACTGATCAAACATGGCGGCACTCCCGGACCCGGCACTGTTAACTGACCCGTATAATACAGGTTGGTTAATTTTTTACTGCGGCAGGATGGTTTTAAAATGGCCGTTTGCAGCAGCGTATTTGCGAGCCCGTATGCATTTCCCCTGAATGCGTTGTAATCAGATACGAAATCACTTACTGAATACGATCTTTTATAAACAATGGAATCAAGAATTGGTTCACCAATCCGTTGTTCAAAACGCTGAATTATTTGCCGGAAGTATTGTTCTCTTATTTCCTCTGTATCTCCCGTTAACCCTGATGCAACAGGAATAAGGAAGATGAGATTTTCGCAACCATCCGGTGCACCTGAAGGGTCGGTAACAGTTGTTGCACTTACATAAAACAACGGATCTGATGGCCATTTCGGGTCATCATAAATTTCCTGCCCGTGTTTTCCAAAATTTGTATCGAAGAATAAACTGTGATGCGCAAGATTCGCTAACCGTTTGCTGATACCCACATAATACAGCAAACAGGAAGGCGCCATCACACGGTTGTTCCAGTATGCTTCTGCATAACCCTGGTAATGATGGTTTAATAATTGTGTATCGGTGAAATGATAATCGGCTCCGCTTATCACTACATCAGCTTCAAAAGAAGTATCGTTTGCCACAACTCCTGTGGCTGTTTCCTCGGATGTTGTAATGGATTCAACATTGTGGTTGAAGAAAAATTTCACGCCTTTTTCTTCTGCCAGTTGATGCATAGCCTTTACAATCTCATACATGCCGCCCACAGGATACCATGTTCCCAGTTTTACATCAGCATAATTCATAAGACTATAAAGAGCCGGAATTTTTTCAGGCAATGCGCCTAAAAAAAGAACAGGAAATTCCATCAGTTCCCGCAGGCGAGGGTCAGAAAAATATTTCCGCACATGCGTTTTCATGGAAGTAAAAACATCCAGTTTAAAAATGCCTTTTATAATATCCACTTCCGCAAACTCAGTTAATGACAGGCCGGGTTTATAAACAAGTTTCTTAATACCCACTTCATATTTATAAGCGGCCTCTTCCATAAACTGATCGAGCCGGTTACCGGCACCCGGTTCTATTGTTTCGAACAGGGCTTTCATAGCATCATAATCTGCAGGTATATCTACAAACTCATCAGGGTAATAAATGCGATAGGAAGGATCAAGTCTTTTCAGCTCGTAATAATCGCTCACCCTTTTTCCAAACTGGTTGAAATAATGTTCAAACACATCAGGCATCCAGTACCAGCTTGGCCCCATGTCAAATGTAAATCCATCGGCTTTTAACTGGCGGGCCCTGCCACCCGGTTGATCATGTTTTTCTAAAACAGTAACATCCCATCCTGCATGTGCAAGAAAGGTAGCCACCGACATGCCGGCAAAGCCGCTGCCAATAACAATTGCGTGTTGAGCCAAGTTGTGAAGATTTAATTTCTGCTGATCTGTTCCTTCAACAATTTACGAGCAAAATGAATACGGCTCTTAATTGTACCTAACGGCTCATTGAGAACATGTGCAATCTCGTGGTATTTGAACCCTTCGAAATACAGCACAAAAGGGCTCTTGAAAATATCAGGAAGCTGGTGAACAGCTGCCTGTATTTCTTTCAGCTTTAAAGCAGATTCAGCATCATTTGAAACCGTTGCCTGCTGGTAATCGATAAAAAAATCGTTGGGTGTAGAATCAAAAATGGTGTTTTGCTTCAGCTTTCTGCGATAATTATTGATGAAGATGTTACGCATAATGGTGTACAACCATGCCTTGATGTTTGTACCCACGTTATATTTTTCCCGGTTTGATAAAGCCCGGTACATGGTTTCCTGCAACAAATCCCTGGCTGTTTCATTATCCCTTGTGAGCTTGAATGCAAAGGGCTTCAAAAAATCAGTGTTGTTCAAAAGTATTTGATTGAATTCTACCGTTGACATAACATTTTGTTTAATTAATTATGCTGTAAAATTAAACAAACAATTAGAAACTTTGCAAGCTTTTGTTTAATATTTTTTGAGTCAATATTAAACATTTTGTTTTCAGGCAGTTATAAAAAATCCCTCCGTTGGGCGGAGGGATGTACGTATAAATTATGCTGTGCAGGTTAAGATAAACTGCCGACGAAGTCAGTTACTTCCGCAAATGATTTCAGAAAACGGAAGTTGGAAGGCATTGTTTTTTTCTCAAACGTTTGGGCCATCAGGCCTGAAATAATAATTTGTTGTTGAGGAAACCGTATTTTCAGGTTATTGATAAACTTATCAAAATTAAACTCTTTGATTACTGTTGTAAGGTGGGTATAGATATAATCAGGTTTCTTTAGCTCCACCACATACTCCAGATCTTTAACCGGAACATTCGCTCCAAGGTAAATCACTTTCACGCCCCGGCTTTTAAGCATGTAGTGCAAAAAGAGTAAACCAAGTTCATGATGCTCGTTCTCCGGGAGGAAAAGAAGCATTTTGGATTTGAGTGAAAGCGGTGTAATTGCACTGTCAATACCAACGATCAGCTTTTGCCGGATGATATTTGTGATGAGATGCTCCTGCGCCGGATTAATATGATCTGTGAGCCATAAAATGCCAATGCGCTCAAGGTAAGGAAAGATGATATTGGTGATCGTTTTTTCAATGCCCCGTGCATGAATATACTGATCAATTATTTTTTCAAACTGATCCATATCCACATCAACCATGTGTTGAATGAGTTCATTTACAATCCGCTCCTGTTGCGCCTCTGCACTTGTGAGTGTGAGTGTTTTTTCACGCAGCTCTTCATTGCTCATACGGTTGATGTGTGAGATCTTATACCCGTATTTATTAAGTAGCGAAATGTTCAGCAACATCTTTAATTCAAGATTGCTGTAGTAGCGGATATTCGTGGCTGTACGCTGTGGCTTCAGGAACGAATAGCGTTGCTCCCAAATGCGGATGGTGTGGGCTTTAATGCCACTCAGATTTTCAAGGTCTTTAATGGTGAACTTATTCATCTTTTTTGTCTCCTTGCAAACTACAAATCCAAATCAAAAAAGTTCAGGAGAGAACAATATTGTTCTGAAAAGTGATCAAAAATCAGGCTGAACGTAGCAGGGAATGGTAAAGAGAGGAGAGTGCTTCCAGTTCTGCCGGCTTGGAAAAACTGGCTGCATCTTTTGCTGCTGCAGCTGAAAACTGTTGACGCAACGAGGCATTGTCAATAAGGGAAGATAAGCCGGCAACTAATTCAGTTTCGGTTGAAGCCAGTAAACCGGTTTGGCCATTTGTGATCAATTCAGAAATGCCTCCAAC
>JAKFDY010000034.1:0-3379 GCA_036675885.1 Lacibacter sp.
CCATCATTGGCGCTATTGCAGACAGAACAGTTTCCAGGTGGGGCAAGTTTCGTCCATGGATCTTGTTTACAGCCGTGCCCTTGGGTGTGATTGCATTACTTGCTTTCAGCACACCTGATTTTTCTTACAAAGGGAAAGTGATTTATGCAGTTGTTACCTACACGCTGTTGTTGTTATTGTATGCTGCCAACAATCTTCCTTACTCTGCATTGAGTGGGGTGATTACCGGGGACATGAAAGAACGCAACAGTCTATCGGCCTATCGTTTTGTAGCGGTGATGTTTGCACAGTTTTTTGTACAGGTATTTATGCTGCCTATTATTGTTGCCGCAGGCGGAGGTGATAAAGCCGTAGGCATTGAAAAAGTTATGACCTGGCTGGGCATAATCGGAACTATAATGTTACTCATTACATTCTTCACGACCAAGGAACGCATTGTGCCAAAACCGGAACAGAAATCAAGTTTAGTAGAAGACCTTGGGGATCTATTTAAAAATAGACCTTGGGTAATTATGTTGGCCCTTACCATCCTGGTGTTTATTACGCTGGCGATGAAAGGTGGTTCCTATATTTACTATTTTAAAAACTATGTTGACAAAGACCGGTTAACCGAATTTATAACACCCATCTTAAATGGCTTTTCGAATATTGGCATCAACTTCTTTGGTGAAGATCCGGTATCAGCAGGTTTTGGTTTGTTTAATGCAGGCGGAATTATTTTCATGATTGTTGGCATTGGATTTTCCAAACGTCTTGCAGATAAATATGGCAAGCGGGATGTGTTTGGAGTAGCCTTGGTTATTTCAACGCTGTTTATCTTTTTATTTTATTTCTTCTCATCAACCTCGGTTGAGCTGATGTTTGCTTCACAAATTTTGCATGGCTTTTTCTATGGCATCACGATTCCACTACTATGGGCCATGATCGCTGATGTGGCCGATTACAGCGAATGGAAAAACAACCGCCGTGCAACGGCCATCATTTTCTCAGCCATGATGGTAGGGTTGAAAGCAGGGTTAACTGTTGGCAATACACTATTGACATGGATATTGGGACTCTTTAATTATGCTGCCAACAGTGAAACGGCACAAACAGCAACGGCAATAGAAGGAACCAAACTTTTAGTAAGTGTATTCCCATCTATTCCCTTTTTACTTGGAGCGGGCTTGTTATTCTTCTATAAGATCAACAAGAAAATGGAAACACAAATTGAAAACGATTTAAAAATACGACGAGCTTAAACTTTTAAATACGTCGGACGCCCTCGTCTGACGGGAATCATACAGCTAACAAAAAAACTTTTCTATGCCAGAAGACAGCATTGATCATATTGACTTCGACGAATTAAACAAACGGGCCATTTCACAACCATTGGTGAAACATATTTACACAGCCGACCCATCGGCACATGTGTTTAATGGAAAAATTTATATCTATCCATCACATGATGTGGATGCAGGCGATGCGTTTGATGATCTGGGCAGTCATTTCGCCATGGAAGATTATCATGTTCTTTCAATGGATTCGCTAACAAGCGAAGCTGTTGATAACGGCATTGCTCTGCATGTAAACGATGTGCCTTGGGCTTCAAAACAAATGTGGGCGCCTGATGCAGCAGAGAAAGATGGCAAGTATTACCTGTTCTTTCCTGCGAAAGATCATGATGGCATTTTCAGAATTGGTGTGGCGGTAAGCGATTCACCGGTTGGCCCGTTTACCCCACAACCTGAAGCAATCAAAAACAGTTTCTCCATTGACCCTGCTGTATTTAAAGATGATGACGGAAGCTACTACATGTACTTCGGTGGTATCTGGGGCGGACAATTGCAACGTTGGCGCACAGGAAAGTTTAATGCAGAACAACCGGAAAGTCCGTTTGCATTTTTGCCGGAAGAAAACGAGCCTGCTTTGTGTCCAAAGATTGCAAAGCTTACCGATGACTTACTTGAGTTTGCAGAAACACCAAAAGATATTGTGATCACAGATGAAAACGGCAAACAGCTTTTGCAAGGCGACAACGACCGACGCTTTTTTGAAGCAAGCTGGATACACAAGTACAACGGCAACTATTATTTCTCCTATTCAACAGGCGATACGCATTATCTCTGTTATGCCATTGGCGATAATCCATACGGGCCTTTCAAATATGCAGGGCGGATTTTAGAGCCAGTTGTTGGCTGGACATCACATCATTCCATCTGTGCATTTGAAAACAAATGGTATTTATTTTATCACGACAGCAGTTTAAGTAAAGGTGTGACGCATTTACGCAGTGTGAAAGTAACGGAGCTTGTGTACGATGAAAACGGTTTTATTCAAACGATCAAACCTTACAACGATTAAACGATAACATAAAAATGAAGAAAATCCTTTCAGTAACACTATTGTGTTTTGTATTCATAGTTGCGAATGCACAAACCTTTAATAACCCGATACTGGCAGGGTTTTATCCTGATCCAAGTATCTGCCGTGTAGGAAATGATTATTATGTAACCACTTCCACCTTTGCTTATTTTCCCGGGCTACCCATTTTTCATAGTACTGATCTGGTGAATTGGAAACAGATCGGGAATGCAATGGATCGGGAAGAACAATTGGATCAAACCAATGCAGGTGTATCGAGAGGTTTGTTTGCTCCAACCATCCGTTACCATAAAGGAACGTTTTATATCCTTTGTACATTGATTGATAAAAAAGGGAACTTCATTATTACTGCAAAAGATCCGAAAGGTCCATGGAGCAACCCGATCTGGTTACCGCAGGTACGTGGCATTGATCCATCGCTTGATTTTGTGGATGATAAAGCTTACGTGGTTTATAACGGCGATGCACCTGATTATAAACCGTTGTACAATGGTCACCGCAGCATCCGTATGTATGAATTTGATATTAACACCATGCAAGTGGTGGGCAAAGAAATATTATTAGTGAATGGGGGAACCGATCTTTCAAAGAAACCGATCTGGATTGAAGCACCGCATCTCTTTAAAAAAGATGATTGGTACTACCTCATTTGTGCAGAAGGTGGAACAGAATACGGACATATGGTAACGATGGCTCGCAGTGAGCAACCTTTTGGTCCTTTCGAAAGTCATCCTCGTAATCCCATTCTTACTCATCGCAGCAGTGCAAGCCCTATTCAAGCTACTGGGCATGCGGATTTCGTTCAGTACACCGATGGCAGCTGGTGGACGGTATTTTTAGGAATACGCCCAGCACCGATTCCATTTAGCGGGAAACATCATCATCTTGGACGTGAAACATTCTTGGCACCAGTAGACTGGAATCAGGAAGGTTGGCCGTTTATTGGTTCTCAAGTTGAATTAGAAATGGACGGAAGAACACTCCAACTAGAGGAAAGAGAAGATTGGGTTAGTAA
>JAKFDY010000035.1:0-7553 GCA_036675885.1 Lacibacter sp.
TTCGGTAATATCAGTAGCAATACCACCAACACCGTACAAAATATTTTCCCTGTCAAACAATGGAAATTTTACAATGAGCAGGTTATGTTCACCATCTGCCATTTGCACCGTTTCATCTGTTTGCACATGCTCCATGAGAGCAATTACTTTTTCGTCAGATTCACGATAACGGATGGCTGCATCATCGTCTTCAAAATCAAAATCAGTTTTTCCAATTACAACCTCATCGGTAATTTCAAATGCTTCACGGAAGGAACGATTGATGAGTAAATAACGACCTTCCAGATCTTTGATGAACATGATCAGCGGAGTGTTATCTAAGATAGACTGCAACCTGAACTGGTTTTCTTCACGTTCTTCACGCACTTTTTCCCATGCACGGTTAACCAGTTTCTGCTCTGTAATATCTTTTGATGCAATACAAACTGCAATTACTTCATTTGCTTCATTACGCACAGGAAAATAAGTATTGTGTATCCATAATTCGCCTTCATCATCATTACTGTACACATCTGCCTCAACTGTGTTGCCTCTTAATGCCCTTTCTACATAATCTCTGAATTTTTCTTTTCGTTCAGGCTTCAAAACATCAATCATGCTATCGCCCTCATTACACTCTTTGCCACAAATACGCTTTACGATCTGCTTTCCAGCCTCGTTGATCATGATTACTGTATAGTCAGGTGCAATCATGTAGAAACCTTCGTTCAAACTGGAAAGCATAGCCCTGATCTTTTGATCGGCTTCTCTTATCTTTTCTTCATTCAGTTTAACAGATGTGATATCGGATGTTACTACCGCAGCACCTGTTATTTCGTTTTGCTCACGCACCGGTGAATGACTGATACGTAGCCACTGTACTCCTTTTGGCGTGTCGTAACGTGCTTCATACTCCACATGCTCACCATTAAATACTTTTTCGAAATTTAACTTTGCGCCTTCCACAACCTGTGGTGGAATAACGGAAAGTAAATTCATCCCCACTTCTACTTTCTTACCGGTACGCAATTCCATTCCTTCACGTGAAGGTTTATTCATAACACGTATGGTAAGATCACGATCTACCATAAAGAAACCTTCGTTGGTATTATTCAACAATGTTTGTACCAACTCTTCTGATTCTTTTAATTTTGATTCTGCTTCAATCTCATCTGTAATGTCTTTTACTGTACATTGGAATCCTACGATGTGGTTATCATTTGCAATTATAAGAGATGTAAGTTTCACCCATTTTTCTTCGCCATCTTTTGTGAGAATGGGGAAACGCATAATTTTCTCTTGTGTATAGTCATGAAACTGCTGCTCAAAGTTTTCAAGTACCGGCTTATGCCATGCTTCCGGAACTAATTTAGAAAACGATTGGCCCTGCAGTTCAAATGAAGTATATCCTGTTAATACTTTTGATTTAGCACTTACAAATTCAAACTGACCGTTCAGGTTAGCTGTAATTGTAATCATTCCCGGACCTTCAATGAGTTTACGGTATTTGATCTCGCTTTCCCTGATTTCCAGCTCCGCTTTTTTCCTGCGCCGGATATCTTTATTCAATTGCCAGAGCAACACAGCAATAAACATAATAATGATCATTGCACCGGCATAAGCAATGCGTATCAATCTTTGTTCGGCTGCTTCGTTTGCCTCTGTACGTTGCTGCAGCAACCAGTTCTGTCTATCGGTACTAAGAGTAAACTTGCCGTTAATAACGAATAAAAGCGCCTTTTGTTTGGCTGCAAAATCTGCGGCCGATTTCACATTAGTTTTAAATGAAGGCTGATCAAATACAGATAACTGCTGCTCTTGTTTTTGCAGTATCATTGTCTCCAACTCCTGTAGCAATTGCTTTTGTGTTGAATCTATGGCTAACTGACGGGCACTTGTTATTGAATATTTTATGAGAGTATGCAGCTTTTCCAACTCCTCATATGTTCCTTTTTGTGGCTGAAGAAGATAACTGCTCACTAATGCCTCACTTTCTGCAATACCCGACTTTGCTTTTGCCAGATGATTCATTTCACGGTAAGTATGAGCAACCATCTTATCGGTCTTACTGGTATAAATACCACTTAAATAAAGAATACGACCGAAAAAAACAAGCGTGCTTACTGCCAACAAAAAAACAAGCGCAATGCTGCGACTCACTTGAAATATATTTTTAAATGATGACTTCATGGCCATTTACAAAAAATTAAACATGATGAACAATAGCCAATAGCGGACAATACCAAACCTGCACTGATTCTTAGCGTTGAGAATAAATCTATGGGGAAAAGAGATTTCGGATACAGAAAATCGGAGTACAGCAACGAGTTGTGGGTAACAGGTTTCATGGATACTGGATTTGGATAACAGTGAATTTCGCTTAAATTCTCTTGAAATGAAGCTGTTATAAAATCTTAATTAAGAAATTAAGTATTTTCTCTTAGATAATTTACTGATTGGTTTAGTGAGACATGCCAAACTTTGCAATAAGCATTGGCCTGCATAAAAAAAGATCGCAACACATATCCGCAAAAAAACAGAGGATATATGTTGCGACCGGGTTATTAAACCAAAAAACTTATTTACTCCAATTCACTTTCGCCATTTTAACATCTCTTGAATTTCCACCGATCATGATTTGAAACTCCCCTGCTTCCCAATCATGTTTCAGCTCGTAGTTATAAAACTTCAGATCATTGGGTGAGATATTAAATGAAACAGTTTTGCTTTCTCCTGCTTTTAATTCTACTTTCTGAAAGCCTTTCAATTCTTTCACCGGGCGTGTAACAGAACCAACCACATCACGAATGTATAACTGCACCACTTCTTTCCCGGTAACAGAGCCCGTGTTGGTAAGCGTTACACTTGCAGTGACAGTTTGATTTCCTTTAGGTGAGGTGTTGCCGATCTTTACATCACTATAACTAAAGTTTGTATAACTCAACCCATAACCAAACGGGTATAACGGATCGTTACTTACATCTAAATAATTACTGCGGAATTTTTCAAACCATTTTCCTTCTCCCAATGGACGACCGGTATTTTTATGGTTGTAAAACAAAGGCACCTGGCCAACATTCTGCGGAAATGTCATGGTTAATTTACCGGAAGGATTTACATAACCAAACAAGACATCAGCAACTGCATAACCGGCTTCACTTCCGCCAAACCAAACATTGAGAATAGCTGGAACATTCTGTTGTTCCCATGTTATTGCTAAAGGTCTTCCTGTAAATAATACCAATACAACCGGCTTACCTGTTTTTAATAATGCTTTAAGTAAATCTTTTTGTGCCTGTGGTATTTCAATATTAGTTCTGCTTGATGACTCACCGCTCATCTCTGCACTTTCGCCCAACACGGCTAACACTACATCACTTTGATTTGCGATCGCCACCGCTTCATTGATCATTTCTTCAGGCGGACGTTTGTCTCTGCCAAGGCTTTTACCAAACATCGTAGCTTTTTCTTCAAACTTTTCATCATAATCGAGATTACTACCCTTTGCATAAAGAAATTTTACTTTGCTGCCGTGCACTTCGTTTAAACCGGTTAACACGGCAGTTGCTTTATCAAACTCAGCGGCAACACTCCAGGTACCCGGCATATTTCGTTTATCATTTGCCAATGGACCAATCACTGCTACTGTTCCGCTTTTCTTCAAAGGCAATACATTGTTTTGATTCTTGAGTAATACAAAACTTTGTGCAGTTGTTTCTCTTGCGATCTTACGATGAGCATTTGTAAATATTTCTGTTCTTGCACGTTCTTCATTGCAATAACGATAAGGATCATCAAACAAACCGAGTTTATATTTTGCTTCGAGAATTCTTCTGCAGGCTGCATCGATCATTTGCATGGTTACCTTACCATTGCTCAATGACTGTTTGAGTGTAGTTAAGAATCCTTCGCCCACCATATCCATATCAATACCTGCACCTAATGCTCTTGCTGAAACGGTTTTCAAATCGCCAATGCCATGATCCATCATTTCATTGATGCCGGTATAATCAGTAACAAGAAATCCTTTAAAACCCCATTGCTTACGCAACACATCTGTCAACAACCATTTATTTCCTGTTGCAGGCACACCATCAATATCGTTGAACGAAGCCATTACACTTCCAACACCTGCCTCAACCGCAGCCTTGTAAGGATAAAAATACTCGTTGTACATACGATAGCGGCTCATATCAGTTGTGTTATAATCACGGCCGGCTTCCGCTGCTCCATACAATGCGAAGTGTTTTACACAACTCATGATCGTATTATTAAGCGACAGATCTTTTCCCTGGTAGCCACGCACCATTGCTTTTGCAATCTGTCCGCCGAGATAAGGATCTTCACCACTGCCTTCTGATACACGCCCCCAACGGGGGTCACGTGTAAGATCAACCATTGGAGAGAACGTCCAGTTAATACCATCTGCACTTGCTTCAATTGCTGCAATGCGTGCACTTTGTTCAATCAATTGCATATCCCAACTGCAACTTAATCCCAAAGGAATTGGAAAAACTGTTTGATAACCATGAATAACATCCATTCCAAATAACAAAGGAATTTTTAAACGTGTTTCTTCCACCGCTACTTTTTGCACAGCCTTGATCTTTGCAACAGATTTAATATTGAACAATCCGCCAACTTTTCCTTCCTTGATCTTTTTACCAACGTCGGAATTGCCGGCTTGTCCAGTAACGATATCACCTGAGCCGGGTAAATTTAACTGACCAATTTTTTCATCTACTGTCATCTTCTTCATCAATGCATCGATGAACGCTTTCATCTTTGCTTCGTTCGTTTGCTGTGCTTGCAACTGAACAGAAAGCAAAACGAAAAATCCGATAAGCGATCCTTTTAAGACTTTCATAAAACAACATTTATTATTTGAGTAAAACATTCTGCAGTTTCTTTTTCCAGATAGCATAACCCTTTTCATTCATGTGCAACCTGTCCTCTTTAAAAATATCAGGCATGGGTTCGCCGGTTGACGTAAGCATCGCACTGTATACATCTACAAACTTTGTATTGGGTTTTGTTGCCAGAAAAGATTGAATACGCTTATTCGCTTCCACATATTTCGGCATCAGGCGTACACGACTTGGGCTTGGCTTCATTGATATATATGCCAAGGGGACTGTTTTATACTTTGCACGGATATAGTTGAAAAAGGTAGTAAAACGCTTCACTACCATTTCAACTGTCACAGCATCACCCGATGCAAAATCATTCTCACCACAATAAATAACGATCTGTTTAGGTTGATACGGATAAACAACGTCGTAACGGTAACGGATCACATCAAGCAATGTACTTCCGCCAAATGCACGGTTCAATATTTTACGATCAGGGAAATAACTCTGCACATCTTTCCATAAGGTAAAAGAAGAGCTGCCGATCAACAGAATTTGATTGGATGCAGGAAAAGAAATACTGTCAGCAGTTTTAAATTTCTGCACTTCATTCCAGAAAGGAAAAGGTTCTTCGTTTTGCGCATTCGCCAGCAAAACAAAAAATAACAAAGTAATACAGGTGACAGCTTTCTTCATTTTATTCTACTTTAATAACAGGTGAGCGCTCACTCACTCCGTTTTCGTTTATTGATTCAATAGAATAGTAATACGTTTTTTGAGAATCCATTGCCTTCATCCAGTATTCGTTATTGGCATGGATCATTATACTAGTGTACAGCTTATCAGGATGCGTTCCGTAATAGATGTTATAAGCAAACGCATTGTCAACAGGTTTCCATTTGATAAAGGCGCTTCGTTTATCTTTTTCCGTACGCAATACAATGAAGCCTTTCACTGCATCGGGTTTTGCGCCGTTACCATTTCCGAAAACACGAAGACCACTTATCGCAAACTTCCCGGTTGGCATGTGAATATTCTCCAGCTTGATATAACGTGCCTGCACAGTTTTTTCCAGTTCAACATATTCATGCGGCACATCTGTTTTGTTATTGCTTTTATCAACCAATACATTCCACTTCTTTCCATCTGTTGAATAATATAATTTGTATTGGTGATACTGATTATTCCATTTACCTAAACGGTTTTGCTCAACATCCTGATCAGCATAATTGATCTGTACTGCATTAACAGTTGACAGCTTTCCAAGATCGGTTTGTATCCACTCGCCTTTATTTCCTGTTGCTGCACTCCAATATGTTTTGATCAATTCATCTACTGCATTGTTGGGATGATAACCACCGAGTGTTGAAGAAACCTGCACAGGTTTATTATAGTTAAGCAACATCCAGCCGGTGAAGTAAGGAGACTTGCCATCTTTACCATATGTTGATCCATCAATTTTATCGGAAGGAATAAAATGCGGATAATCGCCGAAGGTTGTATTGCAGAACATCGCACCATCTTTGTCAAAACCCGTTGGCCATATACCAAGCCTTCGTTCAAATGTATTCTTCACTGATAGTACAGTTGTTGACACATGCCAGTATTGATTAAACTTATCCATAAATGTTGCACCATGCCCGGCACCACGTACAAAGCCTCCAAGTTTTATACTCAATGGATCAGACATTGCAGTGAAAGGCCCCAATGGATGATCACCAGTTAACAACCCATCAGCATAACCGCTGAACTCTGTACCTGGTGCACCATATTGTAAATAATATTTACCGTTATGTTTTGTCAAGTGGCTTCCTTCAATAAACGGATCGAGAAATGTATTATCCATATGCTCACCAAAACGCTGCCAGCCAAAACGCCAGGGTTCAAGCAAATACATTTCTTTTCTTGTACCAATTGGTTGAAATGTTTTTCGGTTTAACTCAATACCATACATGGGAAATTTATTACTGCTGCCATTGTACATATACAGTCTGCCGTCATCATCTGTAAAGAATGAAGGATCCCAACCGCCAATATCAAATGAATCAACAAGTGGTTTCCATTCATTTGCTTTTGGGTTTGTACTCATCCATATACTGAAGTTGCGTATGTAAGTTGAACCAAAAACGATCATTGTATCACCAATGATACCAACAGCGGGTGCACACAATTCATCGTAAGCTTTATTCCATGGTCGCAAAAACTTTCTTGGTATAAATTTCCAGTTGAGCATATCGCTGCTATGCCAATAACCCCATTGATTGGTGCTGAAGAGGTAATAATCGCCTTTGTATGTAACAATCACAGGATCGGCTGTTGCACGATGCCAGCCCCATTCGCTGAAATTCGGTATGGGTGTATAGCCATAATCAATATTGATGGGGTTGCAATAAGTTTTTTGCTGTGCTTGCAATGCCTGTATGATGCAACTGACAGAGAATAAAAGAATGAATAGTTTTTTCATTACTTCTGCTTTTGAAATAATAAATGATCAAGGCTATAAGTTCCCGGGCCAATAAAGAAAAACAGGAATCCAAACAGCACAAACATAAATGGATGCTGATCGTTGTACCAGATAATGCCATTACCTAATGCAAACGATATATACAGCATTACGCCGATAACAAGTAAGGAAGCAATGCGTGTAAATAATCCAACTATTAAAAGAACGCCTGCAACAAGCTCTGCAGCTTTACCTGAATACACAAGAAAAGTTCCATTTGA
>JAKFDY010000036.1:0-3841 GCA_036675885.1 Lacibacter sp.
AAACTAGCATTTACAACTTAAACAACAACGGCTTTTCAGCATTCCAATAAACAACTTTTGCCTGTTTGTTTTTTTCGTTTACGGTTACACGGTATTTGCCTGCCGCCCTTTGTACAGTTATATCAAAAACTGTATTAAATGCATGAATGTTTTTCAGCGACATATTATTCCACTTCCGGGGTAGCCTGGGAGCAATCATAAACTCTTTAAATCCAATTGGCTCAAATCCGAAAAAGCCTTCTACCATCGTACGGCAATACAAACCGCTTTCTGCCGACAGATGTCGTTGATTTCCTTCGGGCCATGCTTCAATTGCATAAGGCACATGCTCACCCAACAAACGAGAAGCCGAATAGTAAGATAAATAATGAAGTGTGGTATCAGTTGCACCGGCTTTTAGCAGCCCACGAAATGCATACAATGTAGATCTGTCCCAAAATGTTGTTGATCCGGATTCTGTGAGCATTCCGTCTTTCGTCCATAGTTTGGGCGATAACAATGCTGCCAATGTTTGTTCACTTCGATCATAAATACCCATAACCAATGGCAAACATATCCATGAACGAAGTTTGATATTTCCATCGTAATAACGATAGGTATTGTATCCTTCTACCGGGCCACCAAAATATTTTTCAATAGCAGTACGTAAATTCTGTGCTTCAATTTTCCATTTGCGTGCAACAGAATCTTTCCTTAATGCAGAAGCCAGACGTGCACCATAAAGAAAGGATGCATAAGCCAGCACATTAGTAGACAGGTTTATTTTGCCAGCAGGGAACCGTCCTTCCAGCTCATCTGATTCTGAGGCAATGACCTCATCGGCAGTTTTATTTTTTAATAAATAGTTATTGCACCATTCAATCAATGGCCAAAGCGAATTTGCTTCAGCTTTGTCTGCATAAGTTAATGCAAACAATGAGGCACCGTAACCGATCATTGCCTGGTCGCCCCTGTCGCCTGCTCCATTCCAATAACCTGCTCCTTCTGCAATGATCGAACTGGGAATAGGATGAAACAATGGATTAATATACGCTGCAAACAAACGGAAACTGTTCCTGGCTGATTCAATACCAGCAGCATTTCCCAGGTATGCAAAAAAAGGATTGATGTATTCGGCTTGATCATTTGCCCAAATGGCAGCATAATATTCTCCTCCGCCCGGCCCATGCATTAAACCATTCTTTGTATCATAAATACTTTCTGTAGCTCTCGTTTTTGCAAAAGCAAACATGCGGTTAATGGTATCGTTTGGTGTTTGCAATACTAACTTCTGTTCAAGTTCTTGGATTAATGTCCTGCGCTTTTGCCATTCATATTCAACAGAGCAATAGTATGGTTCTTCCGTTTTTTTACGGGCAGAGATCACAGTCCAGAAATGATACTCATCGCCGGGATTGATCAATACATGACCTGCATTGTATGTTTTATAATTGATAATGTAGGAACCATACACACCTCTTTTTTCATCGGTGACACTATTACTGTCTATTACAGGGATTTGAACAGCAAGTTGGCGGTTGCTGTTGTTTCGGATAACATACGATTCGATATATGCAGCTTTATCTGTTGATGGAAATATTTTGCGATCAAGTTTAATCGCATGGGCAATATCGCTTGTTGAATGCAGATAGCCATGCAACATAAACGACTTTGGAATTTCTTTTACCTTTCTATTGTCAACAAGAATCGACTCAATGATATTGTCTTTAAATTCCCTTACAAGGTTTCCTCTTGTATCGTTGGGGATGGTACGCAACATCGGGAAAACAAGTTTTCTGCTGAGAAATATGTTGCCCGAAGAATCCTTGCCATAGCGAACAATTGCCGATATCTGTTTACCACTCATTTCTATATGATCGGTATGCATTTGACCTGGCTGAACTGTCCATTGAATACTTCCATCAGTTTTTAGATCCCAATACTTCTGCTGTGCAGACAAAGATGTGGCTGCCAGTAGTACTACCGGCAAAATTAATTTTTGCATTTTTATCTGTTTGTTGTTAGACGGTTCGAAATAAATAATTAAAGTGTACTCCTTCTGGCAAGCGTGGTAGGTAATGTAATTTGTATTTTTTCTTTATGCAGTATGGCATTCGCTGCCATTGTTCCCATTAAAACAAAATCGGCTGAGTATGTGGTAACACCCACAAATTCTTTTGCAGGCTCATCGTTATGCGAAAGAATGCCAACGTCTTTACCTGGTTTCAGTTTCTTTGCTTTACATTCTTTTAGTAACTCCCACATAGCAAAGTTGTCGAGTGTGAAATAAACTTTGTTTTTCTCAGCGGTTCCGGGAATAAATTCCTTTTCAATCCGGCCCTTTACTTTGTATGCCTTTAAAAACTTACGAAATGCCGTAACAATTTCTTTAGGGTCGAGTGAATCGGGCGAATGAAAGAATACAAACTCATCGAACTTTTTTATTTCATCTGCCAATTCTGAAAACACTTTGTATGAAGATTTTTCAAACTCCTGTGTAATGTAGTTAAACTCACCACCCAACGGTTCAAACCTGTCGAACATCAATAATTTATTGCGGGGAATACTTTCCAGTAGTTCCTTTGATTTGGCATGAGGGATCGGTGCTATTACATACATCCCGAACTGTCCTTTAATACGTTGAAGAATGGTTTCAAAAATTTCAATGTTACCATGATGAAAAAACACCTGCAGACTGATGGACTCTCCTAACGTATGCCTGAAGTTCCTGTAAAATTGTTCTTCAAAACTATCGAGGTTATACATGAGTAATGCAACTTTCAGCAACTGTTCGGTACTGCCATTTGCTACATAATAACCCAACCGGTTCTTCGACTCCACAATTCCCCTGCTTACCAATTCCCGGTATCCTTTCATGATCGTTTCTCTTGAAAAGCCCAGTTCCCTGATCAGACTGTTCACCGAAGGCAGCGTATCATCCGGCAACAAAATTTTATCATTAATTGTATTAATGATGCCCTGCACCAAGCGATCATGCTTGGAATAAGAAGCAACCTGCTCTAACTCTCTTATTTTATCAAATACATTCATAAGTTTCTCCCGTCAATATCTTCTTTTTTTTTATTGATACGTTGTAACAACGGTAATTGTTTTTCCTGGTAACGCAATCACATCAATGTACGATCTCCATCGTCCCATCACATCCTTCTTTTGAACTGTTTTCGTTTTCTTTCCATTTACAAACAAGAAAGGGATACGTCCATGAAATGCAGCCCTCCAATTTATTGCACTCACCCCATTGGTTGTAAAAGAACTACCATTTTGCCAATGCTTTATGTCAACTTTTGATGACAACACACTCAAGTTACGAAGTTCAGCAGAATGCTTTGCAAGGCTGTTGTAAATGGTCGTTAACCGATGGAAACGTGCATCTGCCTCAACACCTATAATGCCCTGCACAATTCCTTCAATTACACCAAACGAAACTTCAGGATACTCTCTGCGTTTTGTTTCCGGATTTGTTAAGTGCAGAATATACTTATAAGCATCGTCGGCATATCCATACCTGCAAAATTGATATGGCAGGTAAGATAAATTCTCAACATTTGTCGGGTTATTGATTAAATATCTGATGGTCGATTGAATGCGGCTGCTGTCGGTTAACACATCATACCAAAGTAAAAAAGTTTCACCTTCACCTTTTCCAAATGTGTTGGTGTTGGTAAAGAAATTCTGGTATACCTGTGTTTCCTTATTCCACCATTGCTGCTCCAAATGACGGCGATAGACTTCTGCTTTTTGTTCGTATCGGTCAGCTGTTTTTTTATCGCCTTGTAACATTGCAATGGCTGCATAACATTTCATTGCACGAATAATAGCCGCAATAAGATCAGAACTCATC
>JAKFDY010000037.1:0-2159 GCA_036675885.1 Lacibacter sp.
CGGTATTTTAACGGAAATAATCTGAATTCAATTCAAATCGTCACCGTTGGTTTTTCGGCTGAAATACACGTCTATTAAGAATTTCAAAGAACTGCTATGTAGTTTTACGGGACACTAATGAAAACATATTTAATATTTATCAGCATGATCAGGAAAATAGTTTTTTCAAGTGCCTTAATAATTTGTTGCATGACCTTATTTTCTTTTTACAAACAAACCGATAATACATTAACAGCAGCGGAAAAGAAAGCTGGCTGGAAATTATTGTTTGATGGAAAAACGCTGAAAGGCTGGCGTACCTATAAGAATAAAGCGGCTGATTGCTGGGGTGTAAAAAATGGAGAGCTTTATTGCAAGGGGAGTGAAACGGATAAAAGTGATTTACGTGCAGATATCATTACAACTGATGAGTATGAGAATTATGAATTAACGATTGACTGGAAAATAGCACCGGCCGGTAACAGTGGTATTATGTACAATGTAACTGAAAATGCTGATGCGGCTTACCTCTCTGGTCCGGAATACCAGTTGATAGACGACAAAGGCTTTCCTGAAAAATTGGAAAACTGGCAAATGACTGGTGCCAATTATGCCATGCATCCGGCAACATCAACTCCAACAAAACCAGTTGGTGAATACAATACCACAAAGATTGTTGTAAAAGGTGCCCATCGTGAACATTGGCTGAATGGCGTGAAAGTAGTGGAATACGAAGCATGGACTAGTGATTGGAACAATCGTAAAGCAACGGGCAAATGGAAAGACACGCCGGGCTATGGTATGGCCAAAAAAGGATATATCTGTTTGCAGGATCATGGCAGCGGAGTTTGGTTTAAGAATATTAAATTGAGAAAACTGTAATTTACTTGATGAGTAAAGGGCAGAACCTTGAAATGTGCGACGCAACGAAGATGCCATGAAATACTAAAAGTTGGTAACATAAATATTAATGACACAGAAAGAACTACATAATCAACGATTGGCAAATGAAGCAAAAGAGAAACAGTTGCAGCAATTTACCCGTCGGCATTTTTTAAAAGAAAGCGCCATGGGCTTCGGTGCATTGGCATTGGGTTCATTGATCACCGGTTGTGGATCTGGTTCAGCAAATGCTGCATCTCCATTATTCGATCCTGCACATCCATTAGCGCCACGCATGCCTTTCTTTCCGGGCAAAGCAAAGTCTGTTATCTATTTGCACATGGCAGGTGCGCCATCACAACTGGAATTATTTGATTATAAACCTGAGCTTGCAAAACTCAATGGGCAAGATTGCCCACCATCTTTACTTGAAGGAAAGAAGTTTGCATTTATTCGTGGTGTTCCTAAAATGTTAGGACCACAAGCGAACTTTAAACAACATGGGCAAAGTGGTTTGTGGGTGAGTGATTACCTGCCGCATTTTTCTTCTATTGTTGATGATGTGTCCATTATAAAATCTGTTACAACTGATCAGTTTAATCATGCACCTGCACAATTATTAATGCATACAGGTAGTGCACGTTTAGGACGACCAAGTATGGGTTCATGGGTAACATATGGGTTAGGTACAGAAAATCAAAACCTGCCGGGCTTTGTTGTGTTAACATCAGGCGGTAATAATCCTGACGCAGGTAAGAGTGTGTGGGGTAGTGGTTTCCTGCCAAGTGTTTACCAGGGTGTGCAATGCCGCAGCGAGGGCGATCCTGTTTTGTTTATCAATGATCCGGAAGGTATGGGTCGTGATCTTCGCAAAGCATCCATAGATGCCATTAATAAAGTGAACCAGGAACAGTACAAAGAATTCAACGATCCTGAAACCTTGTCCCGCATTTCGCAATACGAGATGGCGTACAAGATGCAGATATCAGTACCGGAAGTAATGAACATTAATGATGAGCCAGCATATATTCATGAAATGTATGGCACACAACCAGGCAAAGCAAGTTTTGCCAACAATGTATTACTTGCACGTAAGCTGGTTGAAAAAGGAGTACGTTTTGTACAGCTCTTTGATTGGGGTTGGGATACACATGGCACGAGTGCCGATGGTGCAATTGATACTGGTACAGCATTTCACTGCTGTCGGGCACACCTGTTGCAGGTTTTGTACTAAGGGATCCTGATATTATAATGGGTATTGTTAAAATACCGGATAAGAAAATATTTTTTTTCATCTT
>JAKFDY010000038.1:0-5868 GCA_036675885.1 Lacibacter sp.
ACGAACCGTACCGGGCAACAGACGGCACCATATTGGGAGTATTAGCTGTGTCTACAGAAGTAACAGAACAGGTATTGGCAAGACAAAAAATAGAAAAGAACGGTGCAGAACTTCTAGAAATAAAGAACCGTCTGGAGTTGGAACTTGAAGCCGGAAAACAGCTTCAGCAACAAAAAGATGATTTCATTGGCGTGGCCAGTCATGAGCTTAAAACCCCGTTAACTGCACTGAAAAGCTCCATGCAGCTGTTAAACCGGTGGGTTAAAGAAGAGCCTTCTTCGGCCAAAATTCAGACACTTATTAACCTCTCCAACACCAGCATAAGTAAGTTAAACAACCTGCTCGAAGAGCTTTTAAACGACACTAAAATTAATGAAGGGCAGCTTCAATTAAATAAAAGCAAATTTAATGTCGCTGAAATGATCAATGAATGCTGTGATCATATCCGAGCGATGGGATCGCATGAAATAGTAGCAAAAGGCGATCTCGATCTGGAGGTTTATGCCGACAGAGCAAGGATTGACCAGGTAATTATTAATCTGGTTAATAATGCTGTAAAATATGCTCCTAAATCAAAAAAGATTACTGTCTTAATAGAACAAATGGATAAACAGGCTCGCGTTTCCGTTATTGATAAAGGACCCGGAATTCCGAGAGAAAAACTCCCTCACCTTTTTAAAAGATATTACCGTGTAGATACTTCCGGAATTCAGTATTCAGGGTTAGGGCTTGGATTATTCATTTCCTCTGAAATCATTCACAGACATGGCGGCAAAATTGGCGTTGACAGCGAACAGGGGAAAGGTAGTACCTTCTGGTTTACGATACCGGTTGTAGGTGAAGAATAGCCTTACATCCTTTAAGCCGGTTACGACCAATTAAACACTTCAGATCTCTCTGTCCATTTTCTGAATGAACCATTTATTTGCATCAGCAAGTATCAACACCCCACTCAACCCACCTACCCATTGACGCTTATCCTGCTTGAGAAATCCGGTTTTAAAAACGGGTTTGATCCTGGCCTAAACAGCAAAGTTAAGGTATGGAAAATCGACTGAATGTAACATTTATTACATAGTAAAAGGATACTCCAAAATATATCGAACTTCATAAAATTCATGAAGAATCTTGTAATTCTCGGGGCCGGTACAGCGGGAACCATAATGGCCAATCATTTACATCATCATTTAAAATATCCCGAATGGCAAGTAAATATCATAGATGAACGGAAGGAACATTATTATCAGCCCGGTTATCTTTTTCTGCCGTTTGATATTTATACACCTGACGATATTGTTAAGACGATTGAAGAGTTTATTCCAGAAGATGTAGCACTGCTGAAACGTAAAATTGAACGCATTGTTCCAACCGAAAATAAAATTCAATTGAAAGATGGTGCTGCATTAAACTATGATATTCTCATAATTGCTACAGGTGCAAAAATTGCACCCGAAGAAACAGAAGGTATGCAAGGAGCAGAATGGCAGAAATCTGTTTTTGATTTCTACACATTTGAAGGTGCATTGGCATTGCGTAATAAACTAAAAGATTGGGAAGGAGGTAAACTGGTGGTGCATATTACCGAAATGCCGATCAAATGCCCGGTTGCACCATTGGAATTTGCTTTCCTGGCCGATTCTTTCTTTAAGCACAAACACATGCGAGATAAAGTGGAGATCACTTATGTAACTCCCTTAAGCGGAGCTTTTACAAAACCAAAAGCAACAGAAGCATTGGAGCATTTACTGCATGAAAAAGGAATTAACATTGAAAGTGATTTTGCAATTGAACATGTAGATAATGAAAACAAAACCATTGTTGATTATGGAGGGAGAGAAATTCCGTTTGATATTCTTGTAACAGTACCCACAAACAAAGGTGATGCATTAATGGAACGTTCAGGAATGGGCGATGACCTCAACTATGTGCCCACTCATAAAGCAACACTGCAATCGCAAGAATATGCCAACGTATTTGTAATTGGCGATGCAAGTAATATACCTGCATCAAAAGCAGGATCAGTTGCACACTTTGAAGCGGAAATCTTAACAGAAAATATTCTGCGCTATGTAAAAGGCCAACCATTAAAAGAAGAATTTGATGGACATGCAAACTGCTTTATTGAAACAGGTGGCGGTAAAGCTTTATTGATCGACTTTAACTATACACACGAACCGGTAGAAGGTAGTTTTCCTTTTGCAGGAATTGGTCCGTTGCGTTTGTTGAAAGAAAGCAGAATGAATCATATGGGCAAACTCGCCTTTCGATGGATATATTGGAATGTATTACTCAAAGGAACACATATTCCGTTTGTTTCAGCAACCATGAGCGAAAGCGGGAAACATTATAACTAAATCATTCACTAATTAAATACATGTTATGGAAAAGACAATAGCCGGTAAAACAATTGCCGTTAATGAAGAAGGTTATTTAACTGATTTCAGCCAATGGGATGAGAATGTTGGAATAGAGTTAGCTGCCGAAGCTGACATTGATCTTACACCCCGCCATTGGGAAGTACTGAAGTATCTGCAAAAAGAACAGCAGAACCAGGTTGCACTCAGCATCAGGCGTGTGGGTAAAAGTGGTGTAGTGGATATTAAAGAATTCTATTCTTTATTTCCGAATGCTCCATTAAAAACTTCTACAAAAATTGCTGGCATACCCAAGCCCGCCAGTTGTATTTAATCAATAAAAATTATCAGTCATGAGCGAGAGTAATGGAAAAATTAAAAAGATGATGATCATCTTATCAAAAGCATCATTGGAAAATGTATATGCTGCTTTTGTATTAGCTAATGGAGCACGTATGGAGGGAATTGAAGCAGAGTTATTCTTTACCTTCTTTGGATTGGAAGCGATTAATAAAAAGAAAATGGATAGTCTGCATATTGCTACCGTGGGCAACCCTGCTATGCATATGCCTACAATGATTGGCGGACTGCCGGGCATGGAAGCACTGGCAACAACCATGATGAAGAAAGAAATGGAGAAAGTGGATATGCCGGAAGTTCCTGAGTTCCTGGATATTTTATATGCATCTGGTGTAAAAATGTGGGCATGCAAACTTGCGTTTGATATGTTTCATTATAAAGAAGAAGATTTGTATGAAGGTGTTGATGATATTATTACCGTGGGTGATTTTTATAAAAGAAGCGAAGGTGAAGGCGTACACATGCTGTTTATATAGCAGGTGAACGTATTTGTTTTGTTTAGGTAAAGCAGCTCAAAATGCAGCAGCTTCCGTGCAGGTGTGGCTGCGCCATAATAATTTAAAGGTGCAGCACATACGCAGGTTGGCCATAATGCCGGCGGCTGCTGTGAGAGCTGCAACAACTGTAAACGCAACGGGTATGCTGAAGAGTTCTGCAATAAGCCCTGCACCCAATGCACCGGCAACATAACCAAGATCTCTCCAGAAACGAAAAATGCTTAACCCTTTTGAACGCTGAACAGGTGAAAGATTTTCTGCAATAACAGTGAGGAAGTTTGGATACACCAAACCTGTTCCTAAACCCATCATCACCATGGCAGTAATCACAAATAATTTTGCAGTGCCGATTACAAGAAGAACAATACCTGCTGCCTGCAACAACATGCCAACAGTGAGCAACTGCTTTTTGCAAAAATGATCGCCCAGTTTTCCTGCAAACAATTGGCTGATGCCCCACACAGCCGGGTAAATGGCAGCAATACTTCCTGTTTCTAAAATGCTGTAACCATTCAATAATGACCAGATGGGCAACAAGCCCCACAACACGCCATCATTCATATTATTAATAAATCCGTTGATGTTCACACTGCCCATATGGAAATGACGGAAGCTTACTTCTTTCCAGAGTGATTTGAATGTTCGTTGTTCGGTTGATTGTTGTTCATGTGTTACAAACGCAGTGGTATCTTTTACCAATAACCACGATAATAAAAACCCGATCACTGCAAAAAAGATACCTGGCACAAACGGATAAAATTCTGCACCGTATGTATGTGCAAGACTGGTTGCAAGATAGCCAGCTAAGCCAACAGCCACATAACCTGCAAATTCATTAATGCCCATTGCCAGTCCACGGTTCTTTGGCCCTACCAAGTCAACTTTCATTACCACAGTTGATGACCATGCCAACCCTTGATTAATGCCTAAGAAAATATTGGCAACAATTACCATCCACCAGTCTTGTGCAAAGAGTAAAGGAAAGGAACAGGCATTGCGGCTGCCCAACCAAGTAATAAGATTTGTTTACGATTGTAATGCTGGTGTAAATAACCCGTGAGTAAATTGAAGATGGCTTTGGTTGTACCAAAAGCAGCAATAAATGAAACCAGTGCAACTGTTGAGTCCATTTTAAAACGTGCAGCTGCATAATCGGGCATTACAGTTCGTTCCAAACCAATCATTGCACCAACAAATGCATTTACAATTACCAGCAGAATAAACTGATTTCTATTTTCGTGTAAACCTTGCTTCATCATTCACCTTCCTCTTTTCAGGTAGATCAATTTGCAGCCTTAATATAACTCCAGCCTTGCTCTTGTTTTTTCGCCAGTTCCAAAATAGCAACCGGTACAATCATTGCTTCGGGAATAACCCTGTCTGGATTAATATTCCTCACTTTTAAAGCATTGTTACAAACAGCCATTACTACTCCTTTTTTATGAAAGCCGATGATCTGTTCTTTAAAATAACCGGTGTCTTTCAGCATCCCATAAACGGCAGGGCCATGAAAAACGATTTCAATTTTTGTATCGGGAGCGGCTGCAAGTACATTGCCTACCTGTCTGAACAGGATACGTTGCTGGGCTGTATCGCCTGATGGCATTTCCCACACAATTTTCGATTGCGCTTTTAAAAAAGATGAACTGATGAGCAGAGCTGATACGAATAAGAATTTCAATCCTTGCATATGAGTTGTTTTATCAGATAAATGTATAATTATATCCTTCCAGTTGTGATAATAATGTTGATGGTGCATCGGTTGCAGTTGCACGGCCTTCAATTGTTGGTGATACCATTGGATGTGCAGCCAGGTATTCACGCATGATGCCATGTAATGTAAAACCTGGTTTGCGTGGATTATTTACTTTTTCCAAACGGCACAATGTATCATCAGGATCACCGTCACGTTCGCAGGCAAGCATGGTATATTGCTTATTTTTATCGAGCGCTTGTCCGTTGATGGTTATCCAATTCACCCGTTTGCCAAAATCATTATTCATGGTGAAGTTCATCTTCATTCCTTTAAAGCGAACCACCCAACCTCCAAAACGTTTGGCAGGATCTTTTGCAAATACATTATGCAACTCATGTTCCATCCATTCAAGTAGTTGTGCACCGGACACGTCGCCCATTTTTACATCGCTTTCAACCGGCAGCATGCTCCATAAAAAATCATTGGTGATATCAGCATATCCTTTTTTTGCATCGGCAACCAATGGCGGACAAAAACGGAAACCATTACTCACCACCACATCAACTTTTGCATCTTTAAATTTCCACATCAATGCATCGGTGATCAGGTTGTCCATCGGGTTCTCAATAACATAATAGCGCACCAGTGTTGTTTTGGTTTTGCCGATTACTTTATTGAGTTCTTTTTTATGAGGAGCACTAACTTCTTCAACCAGCCTTTCCATTGCCGGATCGGGTTTGTATTTTTCCGGATCTACGTCAAGCAATTGATAGTTCTCATCTTTTATTTGCCCGTTCTCAATAACGATATCAAGTTTTGCAACAAAAGAACCAAAGGCACCTGGCTCTGTAACCTTTGCATATTTACCTTGTATGGGCACACGCACACGTTCATGCGTATCGGCACCCAATATGTAATCAACTCCCTGTACTTCGGGTTGGTTGGCAAGATCAACCTGTTG
>JAKFDY010000039.1:0-7427 GCA_036675885.1 Lacibacter sp.
CTATTACTAACGGCATGCATAAACAAGGCGGATAAGATTCGAGTATTTGATGTACACCTGCATGGCGATGCTGCGCCTGAAAAACAACTCAGCAATCTTGCAACAAACGGAGTGAGTACAATTGCTGTAAGCACTTCGTGGCAACAGCAACAAACTTATCAGAGCAATAATGACTTAAAGATTTTACACGGATTATTTGTGCCTTGCCCCAATGGAAAAGTGCCTTACAGTTTGCAGCAATGTTTTGACGATGGAAAAGAATGGCCCGATGTAAGTTGGGTGGAGCAACAGATCAAAGACGAGAAAATTGATTTCATTGGCGAAGTGCTTGCACAATATCATGGCATCTCTTCTTCCGATTCGTTGATGTATCCATATTATGCATTGGCTGAAAAATATAATTTACCTGTTGGTATTCACACAGGTTCTGCAGGCCCATATCATGGATGTCCCAACTTTAAAGAGGAGATGGGTAATCCTCTTTTGCTGAGAGAAGCACTTACTAAATTTCCCAAGCTACGTGTGTGGCTTATGCATGGTGGCGGCCCTTACGTAAAAGATTGTATTGTGATGATGAAAGCACATCCGGAACTCTACACAGATATTTCTGTGCTTAATAATCCGAATATTATTCCGGCAAAAGATTTTGCAGTGGTGATGAAAGAATTTATTGATGCAGGACTGGAAGACAGATTGATGTTTGGATCGGATAATGCGGATATTAAAATAGCCATTGCATCTGTGCAGCAATTAGATTTTCTTACAGTAAAGCAGAAAGAAAAAATATTTTATTTGAATGCAGAGATGTTCTTTAAAAAATAAATGAGCCGTACTATCAATATAGCTACGCCCCTTTCTCAAGGTGTGAGATACTGACAAAGTAGAAGCCGCTTACAGGCATTATGGAATTAGAAACAGATTTACATCAGAAACTGTTTTCATGACATTTGCAGGGAATGAAGCACAAAACAAAGAAATGCCTGGATTGTGTTTTAATAGATTTTATGTTGCGCATGAGTCAGCAGATTATTTATAGAAAAGGATAATTCCAATGCCTGATAAAAGGTTCCCATTTTTGTGAAATTGTTTTTATTTCATTCTGCTGAAGTTTGTGTGTAAGCATTGTGTAGTTTTTATTTCTTTCGGCAAAGGCAACCATCTTTTTTTCACAGTAACTCAAATCTCCTAATTGCAACGAGTCATAAAGCTGTCTTAAGGATTCAACAGGCGCCTTGATAAAATCTTCATAACGCAACTCGGCTAAATGCTCTGCGGGAATCAAATGCTTATCACGGAGATAAGCATTTGTAATGCCTGCATAGCTTTTCAGAATGATATCACTGAAATTTACGTTATCGGTTTTGCCGAGCATATAATTTCTTTTGATCATATCCAGCATTCGTTGTGTTGAGGCATAAACATCATATGGGTTACGATGAATAAATACAAATTTTGCATTGGGGAAAAGAGTGAGAAGTGTTTTTATCCTTGCTGTGTTGGGCGGGTTTTTTAATACCATTTGTTTGCCTTTGTTGGCAATTGATAGCTTACTGATGAGTGTGTAGTAATTATTTTGCCAATCAGTTTTCTCTTTATCGGAGATATGATTAAAGTAAACAAATTTTTCAAAGTATCGATTGTAATGCTGTGGAAATAAATAACCCCAGGTGCTTGTTACCGGGCTCACCATTCCGGTCATGCCAATATCTTCTTCACCAGGTGAGTGCCAGGTAAGTGGTGTTCGGTGAAAAGGATTTTTTGCATTGAAGACGTTGGCAGAAAATTCAAGTAGTGGCGTCATCCTTTTTTCAAATGTCAACATCAATTCGGGAAACACAGTCTGGTAAAGCGACATAAAACCAAGCCGGTCATCCTGCATAAGGAACTGTTGAAGATAAGTGGTTCCGCTACGATAATAGCCGAGTAAAAATACCGGTGGCTTTTCAATACTATAATCTCTGATTCTTTGGTAGTGTAAAAGGAGTTCAATCCAACGCAGATGTTCGAGTAACGTTGTTTTTAAAACCCATGGAGCAGCATGCACCAATCCTTTACCGTTAAAACCGCCATTAACCATAGCTGTTTTCAGTAAAGTATAAATTGGTAAAGGGAAGAGCTTGTTCATTTGTTGTACAGGTGCTGGTTATTCGTTTCATTGATGATGAAATCAAAAAGTTTTTTTACACTTTCATTTACTTGTTCCTTGTCTGTGTGAATAATAAGGTCTGGATTTACTGGCGTTTCAAATGGATCATTAATGCCGGTAAGGTTATAGATTTTTTCAGGGTGACCGTCAGGCAGCATCGCTTTTGCATAAAGAAGTTTGGTGTCTCTTTTAATCAGCGTATTTATATCACAATCTATCCAAACCGTTTTTACATGTGAACCATATGCACTCAGATATTGCCGGACCGCTTCATACGGGTTGATAGCCGCCAATATCGCAATGACCTGGTTTGCAGAAAGCAGGTTGGCAACAAAGCCGAGCCGACGGATATTTTCATTCCGGTCTTTTCTTGAAAAGCCAAGATCAGGGCATAACATCTTCCTGTAAACATCAGCATCAATTACTTCTGTTCTATACTTATGTTTTACCAATAATTCTTTTGTGCCATTGGCAATGGTCGATTTGCCTGCTCCTGAAAGACCTGTCAGTTGTATAAAAATCATACGTCTACAAAATTTTTGAATAGAGTCTGTACGTTTTGTATGGCACTGCACCAAGATCATTTGCTACATGGTTCATCATAGTATTATCTTCTGCTACCCACGAAAGCTCTCCTTCATCGTAATTAAATTCTGCTCCCCGCTTCATAATTTCCGGGTAAAGTAATGCGCCAAGCCCCAGGTGTTTGTGTGAACATTTAACTGCTGCCGTAATTACCCTTATCGATTTTATTTTTTTTCTTCCAGGAAGAAATTTAAAAATACCCCACGGAAACAAGCGGCCATTTTTTATTTTTTGAAGCGTTTCATTAAGATTAGGAACACAAAGAATAAAAGCTACGGGTTCATCATTTATTTCAGCTACCAAAATCATACGTGGATCAATAATAGCTTTCAGATCTTTGGCTAAAAGAAAAAATTCTTCTTTTTCCATTGGCGTAAATCCCCAATGCGAAACAAACGCATCGTTGTATAGCGAATGAAAAATATTCAGCTCTTCTTTAAAGTGTTTGAGATTAGCCTGGCGAATATGCACCTTGTATTTTTGATGAAGAAAGGCGCTTACCCGTTTCATTTTTTCTGTTGGCTGGTATTGGGGTCTTTCAAGTCTGTAAGAGTAAAAATCTTTTAACGCCGAATAGCCAGACAGTTTTATCTGTTCATCATAATAGCTGTAATTATAAGTAAGCATAAAATAAGAGGGTGTTGTAAAACCTGTTACAAGAACGCCCAATTCATAATGCAGGCTTGGGTTTAGCGGACCAATGATTTCTGTGCAGTTATTTTGCTGTATAAACGCTTCTGCTGCAGAAAAGAGTTGACTAAAAATATCGCTGTCGTTTTCAGCTTCTAAAAAACCGAAGCAACCTTGATTTATTTGATGGTGTGCATTATGCTCACGGTTAACGAATGCTGCTATCCGTCCCACACATCGGCCTTCTTTGAAAGCCAGGAAAAACCGGTGCGGATTACGTTGCCAGAACAAATGTTTTTCAGTAAGTAATTCTTTTTGTGATAACAGTAACGGAGGAACCCAGTTCCTGTTGTTTTTATTTAAGGCATAAGGAAACTGAATAAACAGGTTGAGGTCTTTTTTACAGGAAACAGGTTGTATACTAACAGTGCTGGTCAATCTACATTGTTTTAACTCAATAAAACTATGATTTCTTAAATGGAATATGTAACTTGATAGGGAAGATATGCTTTTTTTAACCTGATAAAATTCGCCGGCATGAAGGTTTTACTCATTGGTCCTACCGCCCTTGATTACAACGGACAGCCGATAAAACAAAAAAAATTGCACCTGCCGGGGCTCACTTTACCTATGCTGGCAGCAGTAACTCCTCCTGATGTACAAGTTCGATTGTTGTCGGAAACAGTGGAGGATATTCCTTTTGATGAACATTGGGATCTTGTTGGTATAACCGGTATGGGTTCCGGTATTGTAAGGGCATGGCAAATTGCCGATGAATTCAAAAAACGAAGCACAAAAGTAGTAATGGGTGGCATAGCCGCCAGTTTATGCAAACCGGAATGGTCGTTAGAACATACTGATGCTTTGGTAACAGGTGAGGCAGAAGAAACATGGCCAAGGGTTGTTGAGGATTTTCGCAATGGCCGGCTTCAACAATTATATACAATGGAAAAACGACCCGATATCAATACTCTTCCATTACCCAGATATGATTTGATGAATAAAACTAAACTCGGCTTTTGGAGACCGGTACAAGCAACAAGAGGTTGTCCTTTTCCATGTACATTCTGTTCGGTTCAATCTTTTTTTGAAAGAAGTTACAGGAAGCGGCCGGTAGACCAGGTGTTGCGTGATGTGAGAGCAGCTAAACAATCGGGCAGCAGGTACATTGCTTTTATTGATGATAATATTGGTGTAGACTGGAAATACTTTGAAGAGTTAATGACTGCATTGATACCGGAAAATATCATCTGGATGAGCCAATGCAGTATTCATATTGCCGATAAACCAGACATGATGCAACTGGCTTACAAGAGTGGCTGCCGTTTACTTTCTTTTGGTATTGAATCTGTAAATGAAAAAAGTATTGCGTGGATTGAAAAGGAATTCAATCATCCCAAACAATACAAAGAAGCCATCAATCGTATACGTAAGCATGGCATTGATGTGTCCACAGAAATGATTATTGGTATGGATGGTGATGATCATTCTGTTTTTCAGAAGACCTATGATTTTATTATGAACAACCGTATTTCAGTTCCACGTGTACATATATTAACTCCGGTGCCGGGAACACCTTTGTATACCGAAATGGAACAGGAAGGCAGAATTATTAATAGAGAATTTGGAAGGTATAGCGGTGGCCAGGTTGTATTCAGGCCAAAAAACATACTGCCTGATGAACTGCAGAAAAATTATTGGAAACTATATGAGTCTTTATTTACGCCGGCAGGTATTTTCAAACGCTTGTTGGGAAGCCCGCTTTCAGTAAAAACGATGATGCCTCTTGTGGTAATGGCGGTGAACCTGCATTACCGTTATCATATCAGGCATCGAATAACACCTGGAATAGTGTGAATGAGATGTTGTGTCATTTTTCTATATCAATGAACATGGTAGAATTAAGAAGCAGAATGCGTGAATGTAACAGGTGATGATTGGCGGCAGCGAATAGAAAGCTGGATATATAACCATAAACATCAAAACTTCAGTTATGCGGATTCTGTTTGTAAGACCACCTGTGCCTCCACACACAATCGGGTTGAAACATATTATGATTTGTGAACCGCTGGAACTGGAATATGCAGCAGCCGGTTTGCAAGGGCATGAGTTGCAGATAATGGATATGATCATTGAAAAAGGATTCAGAAGACGACTTGAAAAATTCAAGCCTGATGTTGTTGCAACGAGTTGTTATGTTACAGGTGTAAATGAAGTGATAAAGCTTTGTCGTGAAGCCAAGCATTGGAACCGCAACTGCTTTACGATAGCAGGAGGTACACAGGCTTCGCAGGTGCCTGAAGACTTTGCTGATCCCGCAGTGGATTGCATTGTAAAAGGTGATGGCACCAGTATGATGCCGATAATTATTGAAGCGTTGGGTAACGGCCGCTCAATCAGAAATATTCCCGGACTTGCATTTCCTGTTGGCCCCGGCGAAGTGGAACTGACAGCCGGGAAAGCTTATATGCCCAAGCCAGATGATTTACCCTTGCCCAGAAGAGACCTTGTAGCGCACCTCCGTCACCGTTATTATTATTTGCAGCATCAGCCGGTGGCTACAATGAAAACAACCTGGGGTTGTTGGTACAAATGTAATTTCTGTTATACCTGGCGAATAACAGAAGGGCATCCTTATTCACGCAGTCCGGAATCAATTGTAAAAGAACTGGAGCAAATTGAGGCCGAGGATGTATATATCGTTGATGATATTTTTCTGATCAACAAATCAAGATTGCGGCAGCTGGCCGACTTGATTAAAGAGCGGAAGATTCAGAAAAAATATCTCGTATATGCACGGGCCGATTTTATTTCACAAAACGAAGACGTTATTGCAGAATGGGCCCAACTGGGATTACATGCGGTTTTTATCGGGCTCGAAGCTGCTACTAATAATGAACTCGATTCAATGAACAAGGAATCAAGTGTTGATTACAACCGCAGCGCAATTGATGTGTTGCGAAAACACAAAGTAGATACTTATGGTTCATTAATTCCCAACCCTGATTATACTCCCGAAGATTGGGAACGGCTTTGGAAGTTTATAGAAGAAACAGGGCTGTACTATGTAAATATTTCACCACTCACTCCACAGCCGGGTACGGTAATCTGGAATATGTATGAAGATGACGTAACCATACCAAGGGAAGCGCATGGGCTTTGGGATTTCTCGCATGTGTTATTGCCAACCCGGATGCCATTAAAAAATTACTACAGGAGTCTGTTGAAGCTTTATGCAAAAACAATACTAAACATCTCCCGTGCCAACAGACTTACACAACGAACCTTACCAAGTGTATGGTCATGGAGATACTTCCGTATGTTGATTGGTGCAATGAAAATTGGCAGGCAGTTTATGAATGCGCATAATCATCATTCCAAAAAAGAATTAGAGCGGGCAATGTACAGAGGGCCCGAAGTGCCGGGGCTTATGTATCAGCCACGCAGCATTCATCCGGTTTCCATACAGTCAAAGAAAATGGTTAATCCTGATACAATTCCTGAATCAGTTTAAACAAATCAGCATATGGATATGCTTAATGGAAGTAAGACATGGAAATCACTGGTGAACGATTTTTTTGACAGACATCCGGTATTTGATTCGCATAATGAGTCATTGCTCAACCATCGCCCTGCACACCGTTGGTTCGATCAGTTGAGATACAGTGCCAATGAAGACCTTTATAATTTTCAGGAAGTGATGCAGGGAAAATCCGGCCCTTCAGTTATTATCAGAGATAAGCCAGTTCATATGATGTCGTCGTATGATTATCTTGGATTGATTGGTCATCCCGAAATAGAAGCTGCAGCTATACAGGCTATTCAAACATACGGAACAGGAACAGGTGGCGTTCGCTTACTCACAGGAACAAATGAATTGCATTGTGCACTTGAAAGAGCGATCAGTTGTTTTAAAGGAACAGAATCGGCGATGGTATTAAGTTCAGGTTATATGGCTAATCTCGCAGCCATCGCCGGGTTATTTGCTAAAAACGATTTGATAATTGAAGATGAAAACGTGCATCGCAGTATAACCGATGCAATACGGGTAGCCGGAGTAGCTCAT
>JAKFDY010000040.1:0-4693 GCA_036675885.1 Lacibacter sp.
ATGTGCCTGCTAAATTGAGCGGCAACAATAATCAGGACTTAATCAATACGTTTCTGGCGGAAAGAGAACAGAAATTTATTCTTGCATCGGCACCAAAAACAAAATTTGGTTTCAATTTTGAATACGGTTGCAAGAGCTTAACGATAGGCACCCGCCTTACTTATTTCGGACAAACAACAATACTTGGTTATGGCGATGGTACCGATACTGATTTTACTCCGCCCTTCAGTCGTGGTGATTTATATGCTTATGTACCAGCTGATGCCGATGGAAGGCCAGTAAAGGATCAATACATCTACAATGGCAAACTCGTAACCGATCTTTATCTCGGTTATAAGATCAACAGCAAAATATCCTTGTTTGGCGGTGTTGATAATTTGCTGAATGTACATCCTGATCTTGGTGTTGCACCTGGTGCAAAAGGCTGGGCGTTCAATAATGAAACCGGTGGACCTTGGGATGCAGTGCAAATGGGTGGCAATGGTATGCGTTTCTTCTTACGCCTCGGTTTACAGCTTTGATAAAATGCATGAACACATAAAGGCTGATGCAATACGCATCAGCCTTTTTTTATTTCTACATGTTGAATCGCTAATTTTAATCATGCGTCGTTTCATACAATCAATTCTTACCAAACCTGTTGCCCGGCTTGCTAACCGCTTTTCGAGTAAGCCCAATCTTCAACGGGTGCATGAAGCGTTAACAAAATTGTATGCACACACACTTGAGCATTCGGGAAAGAAAGGATTGTTATTGCCGATGAATGCAGATACAGATCGCTTCATCATTTTTAGTGATCAGCACAAAGGCGCAAAGAATGGCAGTGATGATTTTATGATGGCTGAGCCCAACTATCTTGCAGCATTAGATCATTATTACCTTTCAGGTTTTCATTTTATTTCCTTAGGTGATAGTGAAGAGCTTTGGGAGAATACGGTGTGGCCCATAAAAGCAAAAAACAAGACCACAACTGCGGCCGAAAAAAAATTCCTAGCTGAAAAACGTTTCACCAAAGTATATGGCAATCATGATATATTCTGGAACAATGATCCATTTGCGTCGCTGCACTTGTTAAGTATGTATAAAGAAGCCGTGAAGATCTATGAAGGAGTTGTATTGCAAACAACCATCAGCAATACAAAGCTTGATATCTTTCTCACACATGGTCACCAGGGTGATGGACAAAGTGATGGCAATGCATTCAGTGCATGGTTTGTTTCAAGAGTATGGGCACCATTGCAGAGTTATCTCAACTTAAATCCCAATACTCCTGCTACAAACCAGGCATTAAAAAGCGTACATAACCGTTTCATGTATGAGTGGAGCAAACAGGAAAAAAATCCTGTTCTTATAACAGGGCATACACATCAACCGGTATTTGCATCACTCACTCATCTTGAACGTTTGTACAAGCAACTCATCCATGCAAGAGAACAAGCTGATAATGCTACATCAGAGAAACTCAATAAAGAAATCCGCTTCCGACAGGAAGAATACGATTATGTAAACAGCAATTACATTCAGATGAAACCCTTTTATTTTAATACAGGTTGCTGTTGCTACAGTGATGGCGATATTACAGGTATTGAAATAGCCGATGGCATGATTCGCCTCATCAAATGGAAAAAGAAAGACAACAGTTCCATTCGTGAAGTGCTGGAAGAGATGAAACTGAGCGACCTGCTCATTTAATCATTTGCCTATAACTTTGGAGGCCATGAAACAATTGATCCATCTTTTTGCAGCAGTAATGCTTTTAATTATTGCAACAACAGGCTCAGCACAAAACACAAGACTAAGAGATAACAACAGTATTGGCTGGTATACAGGCACAGGAACCTTTGCTTTCAACAAAAAATGGAGTGCGCATTTAGAATATCAATGGCGAAGAGATAACTATATTACCAACTGGCAACAAAGTTTATTACGTACAGGCATTAACTACCACGCAAACAGCAACACTACTTTTCGCATGGGTTATGCATGGGCCGAAACTTATGCTTATGGTGATTATCCCATCAATGGACTCGGTAAAACATTTACCGAGCATCGTATGTATGAAGTGGCGACACTTACTCAACGAACCGGTTCACTTGATCTCAGTCATCGCATTATGCTGGAGCAACGTTGGCTGCCACGCTACAATTCTGCCGCATCTGTAAAACCCGATGACTGGTTGTTTATGAACCGTGCACGTTACATGCTGCGTTTACAACAATCATTAAAAGGAAAAACGCTGGAAGATAAAGAACCCTATGTTGCTGCTTATGATGAAATACTTGTTGGCTTCGGAAAAAATGTAAATGAAAATATTTTCGATCAGAATCGTTTTGGTTTGTTGCTTGGTTACCGCTTCTCACCAAAGTTCAGACTGGAAGCAGGGTACATCAGCCAGATCGTTCAATTGTCAAGAGAGATCGGCGGACGAAATGTTTTTCAACACAACAATGGTTTTATTCTCAACAGCATTTTCAATATCAATCTTTAACAACTGTTGTTTATAAAAATAATCCCCGATAAATGATCGGGGATTATTTTTATTCAGAGTAGTTTATTTCTCCCATTTATTATTCGCCGGATTTATATCAGGCAATCGCATTTCAGGATCAACCACAACTTCTTTCACTGCAGCTTTTGTTGCAACAGGCAAAATCCATGTATCACCACGCTGCCAAACTTCTACCGGTAGTTTAATGAGTTGTTCGCCACCATTTACATCAACAACTTTTACGGTTACAGGCATTGGCATTTTTTCGAGCAGTTGCAATTTAATTGTAACACCGCTGATGCCGCCTTCATTCAATGGCTTTACTTCATTCACTGCTACATCAAACTTCCAGGTGTTTAATACCCAGCTGCGCCAGAACCAGTTGAGATCTTCACCTGCAACATTTTCAATGGTATGAAAGAAATCCCAAGGCGTTGGATGTTTAAATGCCCAACGACGGACATATTCTTTCAACGCTCTGTCGAAACGCTCTGCACCTAGCACCTCAGTACGCAAAACATACAACATCATTCCCGGTTTAAAATAAGCAGCTACACCAAGGTTTTGCTGCTGCAGCACATCTGCGCCATTAAGCATGCCATCCATTTTATCGCCAAACACATAACCAGCCATTCCGTTTACACTTGGCACTTCTTTATATTCACCATTATTGAATGTTTCACTTGAAAGTATGTTAATGAATGTATTGAAGCCTTCATCCATCCATGCAAATTTTCGTTCATTACTACCAACGATCATCGGGAACCATGTATGCCCAAACTCATGATCGGTTACACCAAACAAACCTGCATCGGTTGAAGCTGCACTACAGAATACAATACCCGGATATTCCATGCCACCCACAATACCTGCAACGTTTGTTGCAACAGGATAAGGAAACTCATATAAATACTTACTGTAAAACTCAATGCTTGCTTTTGTGTATTCAGTTGAACGACGCCAATCGTTCCCATCTTTTTTTGATGCACTTTCTTTTGGATACACACTCACTGCCATTGCAAATTTTCCGCTGGGCAAATTCATGCGTGCCGCATCCATGATAAAGGCAGTACTTGCCGCCCAAGCAACATCTCTTGTGTTTTCACATTTGAATTTCCATGTGGTGAATGGATTACCCGGACGAGATGATGCTTTGTTCACTTCATCAGCCGAACGTATCACAACTGTTTTATCGCTCTTCATTGCTTCGCTCCAACGTTTGATCTGTTCAGCAGTAAAACATTCTTCAGCATTCATCAAACCACCACTGCCTACTACAATCATGTTCGATGGGGCAGTAATGCTGTATTCAATGGTTCCATACTCCAAATAAAACTCACCTGCACCGAGATAAGGGTTTACGTTCCATCCATTAACATCATCATACACACATGCACGTGGAAACCATTGCGCCACTTCATACACCCAGCCATCTTTTTGTTTCAAACGACCCATACGATCAGTTCCATATTCAGGAACCGTAAACTTATATTCAATCACAACTTTTGCTGATGCACCCGCATTCTTTAATACTTCGGGTAACCATACCTGCATGCGTGTATCGGTTACCTGGTATTTTGCATCAACAAGTTTTCCGTTCTGTTCAATTTTTACGGATTGAATCATGTGACCATCGGTAAACTCGCCATTGGCCCAACGTCCGCCCAATGTGGTGGTAGTTGCAGAGCCACGTGAATCTTTACGATAAATATTCTGATCGAGTTGCAACCAGAGAAAACTTAACTCATCGGGACTGTTGTTTACATATTGCAAGGCAACGGTGCCGCCAACTGTATGTTTATCAGGATCGATGGTTGCCTGTATGTTATAATTGGCCTGGTTCTGCCAATACTTTGGCCCGGGCTGACCACTGGCACTCCTGTATTCATTACCAAAATTTGGATAGAAGAACGGATGAAATGCTTCACGGTGATCGTACTTACTCTGTGCAAGCAATACAGTGGCAAAACAAACACTGACTGCCAGGAAAAATAATCTCTTCATAGTTGTGATTAATAGTAGCGCTAAAGAAACGAAGCTTTGCCAATATGGGAAAGAATATTTTGTTAAAAGGCAAAGGGTAAAATATACCCAGAAAGCCGCTATTCCCGCTACCTACACACAAGAAACGGCCTGTTAATATTTAATTTCCGTGATCTCTATATTACCACGCTGGTTATCCATTGCAATGGTTTCAATTTGTAT
>JAKFDY010000041.1:0-17839 GCA_036675885.1 Lacibacter sp.
CGATAAGTTGTAACCTGTGAACATAATCTTAGATTTTATTGCACAAAGATTACAGCCTCACTTTGCAGCCTATTTGCGAATCAATTATTTAGTCGGGGTACTTTAAAGCCCATTTCTATAAATTTTAATTATGAAGAAGTTATTAATTTTTCCCATTTGTCTTTTATTAGTGTTTTGCTCATGCAATAAATCTGACTCAACACCCCAAAATGCAATACTCGATCAAAGCGATAAATTGTCGAAAACAACTCATCAATTGCCAAATGCTGAAGAAACAAGAAAAAATTATCAAAGTTTAGATACAAAGTTTAAGTCAGGAAAAATAAGCTTTGAAGAATATCGTTCAGGAGTTCAAGTTTTACTAGCTCCTTACAAAGCTTTTAAGGGCAGAAAAAAAACAATTCAAATTGCAGCCCGTAGTACTGGTGCTTGGGTATACGAATATCCCCCATGTCCAACTCCGTTAGATAGTATAGCCTGCCTCAATTTTTATCATTATGATTGTATGTCGTTTTGTGATGACATGTATTACACTTATGCTGATGCCGCCTATATGGAGGAGGGAGCTGCTTGGGCTGATTTTATGGCAGCACTCAACATTTGTGCTGGGATTTCCAATACTACAGATAAATCGAATTGTTTGACGGATGCACAAGTAGCATATAACAATAGAATGGGAACGGTAATGGTTATGTATGAGTGGGCATCGTCCGAATTTTACATGTGTACGGAGTCTTGTCCTCAACCAGCCAATTAGAACATGAACCTAGTGAGTTCTTAAAGTAAAGTTTTCATCACACAGAAATAGGTATTTTCTTATTCTTAATTACAAGAGCTAAAACTGATGTACCCGGCTAACTAGTATCGTCTTTTAACTGGCAAGCCCCTCGTTTAAATTTTCTCACTAGCAATCGTCAAAGGAAAAGGCAGGGAATAAAGTACCTGTCTTTTTCATTTAAGAAATGCCTCGAATTGAAAACTAAAGCACGCACGAAATCGATTAAGTCGAAAGCTTGATATCATTCAATAAAGAGATAATATATTTAGCATAAAAATAAGAAACCAAATTGCCATGCAAAAAATAATTATTGCTGCAGCTTTGTTTACAGTAACAGCAGCCAATGCACAGGTTAAACCAAAACCCAAACAAAACGATGTAACAACTCCCTTGCATGCAATGAAGGTGGATTATCCAAGTCCATATGGTGCACCGTCAAAAGAAAGCGTAAAGGCTGTTGTTGATAAAGTATACAACTATCTCAATGCAGTTACCCCTGCTGAGATGATGAATAAAAAAACAGGCGCAGCAGTAACGGATGTAAATGCGTTGGATACAAATACGGTGTTGAAGCAGGGCGATTTCCGTTTAACCAGTTATGAGTGGGGAGTTACTTACTCTGCATTTCAACGTGCATTTGAAACAACAAAAGATGCAAAGTACAATGCGTATGTAAAAACTAGATTTGATTTCCTGGCGAAGTGGATCCCTGCTATTCAAAGAAAATTTCCGTTGGATTACATCCGCAAAAAAGGATTGTTATCACAACCCATCAATCCACATGCATTAGATGATGGTGGTGCAATTTGTGCATCAATGATCAAAGCACAAAACAGTGGGTTGAGTACTAATCTCCGTCCCATCATTGATCATTTGTCGAATTATGTGGTGAACAAAGAATATCGTTTGAAAGATGGCACGCTTGCTCGTATGCGTCCGCAGGCGAATACATTGTGGTTAGATGATTTGTACATGGGCGTACCAACAATGGCATTGATGGGTAAACTCACAAACGAAACAAAATATTATGATGATGCGGTAAATCAGATCAAACTCTTTTCGCAACGTATGTTCAATAAAGAGAAAGGCGTGTTCATGCATGGATGGGTAGAGAGTATGGAACATCATCCGGAGTTTCGTTGGGCAAGAGCAAATGGCTGGGCATTGATGACGATGAGTGAAGTGTTGGATGTATTACCTGAAAGCCATCCCGGCAGAGCATTTGTGTTGCAACAGTTCAAGGCTCATGTAAATGGTTTGATCCAATACCAGGATGGTACCGGCTTCTGGCATCAGTTATTAGACAGAAGTGATTCTTATCTTGAAACATCTGCTACTGCTATTTATGCTTACTGCATTACACATGCCATCAACAAAGGCTGGATCGATGCAATGACGTATGCGCCAACAGCCATCCTTGCATGGAATGCAGTATCAACCAAAGTAAATGCACAGGGACAGGTTGAAGGAACTTGCGTTGGTACAGGCATGGCGTTTGATCCTGCGTTTTATTATTATCGCCCGGTGAATGTGTTTGCTGCGCATGGTTATGGCCCGGTGATTCTTGCAGGTGCTGAAATTTATCAATTGCTCAATCAATTCAAATTCGAGATCAACGACAGTTCGCTGCAATTGTCGAAAAAATAAATTATGAAGTCTTCTGTTGTTTTAGTTGCTGCTTTATTGCTGAGTGTATGTTCAAAAGCACAAACATTTAAGTTTGATTTTGGAAACGGACGGGTAAAAAAAGGTTATATCGCTGTTACACCCGAATCGAAGTTTGCGAATGAAAAAGGTTATGGTTTCACCAACGGTTCGGAAGTAATAGCTGTTGATCGTGGAGGTAAAAAGGTGAATGATGATTATATCACTTCTTCCAAACCCTTTTACTTTTCAGTAAACCTGCCCGATGGTAATTATGATGTGAAGCTGATACTGGGTGATAAGAAAGGAACTTCCGCTACATCGGTGCGTGCAGAATGCAGGCGTTTATTCTTAGAAAATGTAAAGACGAAGAAAGGGCAATTTGTTACCGAAACTTTTACTGTGAATGTAAGAGACAGTTTGATCCGGGATGAGAAGGGAACTATTGTGAAGGGTGTGAAATTAAAACCGAGGGAGTATGGCTATCTGCATTGGGATAATTTCCTCACAATTGAGTTTAATGATTCGCTGCCGAAAGTATGTGCCATAGAAATTACGCCGAACACAACTGCAACAACCATCTTTCTTGCAGGAAATTCAACCGTTGTTGACCAGGATAAAGAACCCTGGGCTGCATGGGGACAAATGATTCCACGATTTTTTGCGCCTGGTAAAGCAGCTGTTGCCAACTATGCGGAGAGTGGGGAAGCCTTGAATTCTTTTTTGAGTGCAAGACGTTTGGAAAAGATCTTGAGTTTGATGAAACCCGGCGATTATCTGTTCATCGAGTTTGGTCATAACGATATGAAACAAAAAGGCCCGGGTGTCGGACCGTTTACATCGTATAAAAAAAATCTGCAACGATATATTGCTGAAGTGAAAAAGAAAGGCGGCATCCCTGTATTGGTTACATCGATGCATCGCCGCAATTTCGATGCAAACGGAAAGATCGTTAATACATTGTTGGAATATCCGGATGCTGTTCGTCAGACGGCGAAAGAAGAAAATGTAGCGGTTGTTGATTTGAATGCGATGAGTAAAGTGTTGTATGAAGCATGGGGGCCAACAAAATCGATCAAAGCATTTGTGCATTTTCCTGCTAATACATTTCCCGGACAAACTAGCAAGCTGGAAGACAATACACACTTCAGCACGTATGGTGCATACGAATTGGCGATGTGTATTGTAAAAAGTATCAAAGACCAGAATTTACCTTTAGCTAAATTGTTGCGTGCAGATATTCCTGTTTACGATCCTGCAAAGCCATTGGCATTTGAGAACTTCTACTGGCCATTGAGTTCGTTTGTAACTACTACGAAGCCAGATGGGAATTGACCCACCCCAACCCCTCCGAGGAGGGGAAACCACAACACAGCCCTTGCTTTTCGAAAACGCTGATAGTTGTCGGAACCTTTGAAAGAGATGAATAGCGAAATAAAGATGATGTGGAAGTTGTAAAGATTGGAATTATTTGAAAGCACCGTCCTTCTCCTTTGGAGAAGGATAAGAGGATGAGGCTTGCTGCCATGAAAACTGAACGTAGAAGTGAGTGACACAACGAAGATGCTATGAAAATTTAAAGCCGGTAAAAAAATATTTATGAAACAATTACTCCTTGCATTATTAATTTCTTCTTCAGCATTTGCGCAAACAGCAATCATTAATGTTGATCTGAAAAAAGAAACTGGTGACATGAAACCTGTGTGGGCATGGTTTGGTTACGATGAACCGAACTATACTTACATGAAAGATGGAAAGAAATTATTATCAGAGATTGCTGCATTAAGTCCCGTGCCTGTTTACGTACGTGCACATAGTTTATTGGTAACAGGGGACGGAACACCTGCATTGAAATGGGGCAGCACCAATGCCTATACAGAAGATGCGAATGGAAATCCCATTTATAACTGGAAGATCATCGACAGCATTTTTGATACGTATGTGCAACGTGGAATGAAACCGTTGGCGCAAATTGGTTTTATGCCGGAAGCATTATCAACCAATCCTGTTCCTTATAAACACGATTGGAAACCCGGCGATCCTTATTTCAAGATCATTACAGGTTGGGCTTATCCGCCGAAAGATTATAATAAATGGGCGGAGTTGGTTTTTCAATGGGTGAGGCATAGCGTGGATCGTTATGGAAAAAAAGAAGTGGAAAGTTGGTATTGGGAATTATGGAATGAGCCGAATGGTTACTGGAAAGGAACAAAAGAAGAATTTTTCAAACTGTATGATTACACGGCTGATGCAGTGAAGCGTGCATTACCCACTGCAAAGATCGGCGGCATCAATATTGCAGCTACCGCAAGCAAAGGAGCACAGGAATGGTTACACGCATTTGTAAAACATTGTTACAACGATACCAACTATGTTACAAAGAAAGTCGGTTCACCTGTTGATGCTATTTTGTTTCATGCAAAAGGTTCACCTAAAGTTGTGAATGGTCATGTGCAAATGAATATGGGAACGCAATTGAGAGATATTAATGCAGGTTTCAAATTAGTGGCATCTTATCCACAGTTAAAAAATCTTCCCATCATTATTGGTGAATCTGATCCCGAAGGTTGTGCCGCCTGTGGTATGCATACCAACCCTGAGAATGCTTATCGTAACGGCAGCATGTTCTCCAGTTACACCGCAGCTTCGTTTGCACGAAAATATTTATTGGCCGATTCATTCAACGTAAATTTTCTTGGTGCAGTATCATGGGCCTTTGAATTTGAGAATCAACCCTGGTTTTATGGCTTTCGTGATCTTGCAACAAATGGTGTAGATAAACCCGTGCTGAATGTGTTCCGCATGTTTGGTATGATGAAAGGAAAACGTGTATTGGTGCAAGGCAACCAGATGTATGAGCTGAAAGCAATGGTTGATTCAAGTGTAAGAAGAAAGTATAACGATGTGGGTGGACTGGCTGCAAAAGATAAACGTTCTGCAACAGTAATGTTGTGGAATTATCATGATGATGATGTAAGGAATGCGGCCTTGCCCGTTGCAGTAAAGATCAATGGAATATCTGCAACAACTGTTACGCTTACTGAATATCGCATTGATGATGAACACAGCAATTCCTACGAAGTGTGGAAGAAAATGGGCTCGCCACAAAATCCAACCAAAGAACAAATAGCAATACTAGAAAAGGCCGGACAATTAAAAACAATCGACTCAGCAAAGAAATTAAAAGTAACAAACGGCGTATTGAACATCAACATTTCATTGCCACAACAAGGCGTAAGCTTATTGAAACTGGATTGGTGATAATAAATGTTCAATCAAATAATATAAACCGGGCTAAAGCGCTTTGGAGTGTTGCATCACTTGCCCCACTCTTAAGAGTGGGGCAAGTGAATAAAAAAAGTTTGGGCTTTAGCCCATGTACTCATGTATAAAACAATAAACATGAAAAGGATTTTAATTGTTGCAGCAGTATGCTTGTCAACCTTTGCATCTGCACAGATCGGCAAACGTTTCCCATCTGAGCGCAAAGAAGTGATCGATCCGGTTACAGGAACAAAACTGTTATTCTTAACGAGCACGCCTGCAGGTGATTCAAAAATTTACCAAACACATAATCAATGGACGAGTGATGGTGAATGGCTCATCTTCCGCAGTAACCGTGCAGGAAATGAAGCCCTGGCTGTGAATGAAAAAACAGGCGACATTGTGCAGGTAACAGAAGGTGGTTATACCGGTATGTTGAATGTGGCACGCAAAAGTATGAAGCTTTATTTCATGCGTTATCCGCAGCGGGATACTGCAAAAAGAACTGCAAACGATACAACACGCAGAAGAAATCCAATCCCATTGCAGATTGTTGAAGTTGATCTGGCAAAAGTATTTGCCGATAGTAAAACAGGACAGATGAAAGATGCCAGCGAATATCAACGTATCTGCGGTACCATTCCATTGGAACTCGAAGGCGGTGGAGATATGGCTTTGGATGGCGATGAAGAATGGGCTTATTTCAGAGTTGGAAAAAATGCAGCAGCAAAGCATTTACCTGCAGGAACAAAACCAGCCAGTAATTTCGGCCCACGCAACATGGGTGCAGGGCCAACTGGTATTGCAGCGATGAATGTGTTTACAGGCGAAGTGAAATATGTTGTATCAGTTCCCTTTCAGATTGGTCATATACAAACCAATCCATGGATGGCTGGTGAAATTGTGTTCTGTTGGGAAACAGGTGGTAAATCACCACAACGTACATGGACAGTAATGCGTGATGGCACAGGTCTTCGTCCATTGTATCCCGAATCGGAATACGAATGGGTAACACATGAAGCAGTGATTAGTAAAGATGAAGTAGCAATAGCAATTATGGGTCACCGTAAGATACCTGGAACAACTAAAGAAGTTGAAGCAGGTACCGATGTTGGTGGCGCCAATCCCGGTCAGGATCCTGCATGGGGACCATCGGGTACAAGAGAAAAACCAACAGGTCTTGCTATTGTTAATCTTCGTACAAGAGAAACGATCATTGCCGGACAAACAAAAAGCGGCAGTGGTTTGTGGCATGTGAGCGGATCACCCGATGGACGTTGGGCAGTGGGAGATGATTTTGCACGCAACATTTATTTGATAGATCGGCATACAGGTGAAATGATGTTGTTATCAACCGGTCATAAACCAACAGCAGGCGATCATCCGCATCCAACCATGAGTCCCGATGGAACAAAGATCCAGATTCAGTCAGCGATGTTATCTGCCGATGGAAAATCAATGAACATCTGCATTATTCCCGTGCCTGAAGCATGGTTAAAACGAACCTATAAGTAAAAACATGAAATAATTCACCCGGCATCTGCGAATTGGCATGGTGAATTTGTCAGACTGTACAAAAAGATGATGATCTGTGAAAGCGTAAACCCGGTGAAATAAGTATATTGCGGCCCTTTATTATTCCATGTTCTTATGAGAAAAGTTATTAATCCGAAATTGTTTACGCTGGCACTAACCATTATTGCGCTGGAGTGTACCATGGTTAGGTTTCGTTCGAAACTGCCGTTCAATGTTGCCTACGTTATTATTGTTGTAAATTTCCTCTACTTTAATTTTATCTTTTTCCCGGATGTACGAAGAAGGTACCGTGCACTGAAACAAGCAGAGAAATAGCAGGATTGTACAGGATAACCGTCCTGTTTTTAAGTCTTTACTTTATAGGCTGTTTAAAGGCTGTATAAAATGAAAATTCTCACAACGGTTGCTTTGTTGTTTGCTGCTGTATTGTCCCTACATGCACAGGAAGTCCTTGAAACCGGTGGTAAGAAAATGCCGGACGAATGGATTGATAAAGACACAAAACACCGCATTGTAAAATTGACAAGACTGGAAGGCAGGAGCAATCTCAGCTTTTATTTTCACAACAATCCCTTCATCGGTAACTCGATGGTATTTTACAGCAGCAATAAAAACAATGTTGACAGTGTACGCAAACAGGAAATCTCTACTGTTGTATCCGGAAATCGCCAGATTCATCTACTTGATCTCAATACATTAAAGAGTGAACAGCTGACCATTCATCGTTCGCCTATGAATGGTGAGATTGTTGATAACAAAAAAGGAATTGTTTATTACCAGATTAAGGATACTGTGTTCAGTGTAAATGCAAAAACAAAAGAGGTTAACCTTGTTTTTGTTTTCCCTGCCGATTTTAAAGGAACAGTTACAGCTGTTAATGCTGATGGCACATTGCTTGGAGGTGCAAAATCAAGCGATGAAGAAAAGGAACTGTTTAAAAAATATCCCAACAAGTCGAGCTACTTCAACATTATTTACGAAGCAAAGCTGCCACGTACCTTATTTACCATTGATATTAAAAAGAAAGAGCTGAATAAAGTGCACAGTGATAGTGCGTGGCTCAACCATGTACAGTTCTCTTCAACTGATCCCAACTTATTAATGTTTTGTCATGAAGGGCCCTGGCATAAAGTAAACCGCATCTGGACGATTGATGTAAAGACAAAGAAGATCACACAAATCCACAAACGTATCATGGATATGGAAATAGCAGGACATGAGTGGAGAAGTGCTGATGGACAAATTATCTGGTATGATCTGCAACAACCACGCAGCACCAGGTTTTATGTAGAAGGTTACAACGTAATCACGGAACAAAAAACGAAATACGAGTTACAGCGTGATGAATGGAGTATTCATTTCAACAGCAATAAAGACAATTCACTTTTTTGTGGCGATGGTGGTGATCCCGGCCAGGTGGCAAAAGCAAAAGACGGTATGTGGATTTATTTATTCAAACCCGAAGGAGATAAGTTTAAATCAACACGGTTGGTAAATATGAAACATCATAATTATCGCCTTGAACCAAACGTACATTTCAGTCCAGATGGGAAATGGGTGATCTTTAGAGCCAACTTTGAAGGAATTGAGAATGTGTATGCGGTGGAGTTATGAGTTATGAGTGATGAGTAATGAATGATGAGTTGTAAAGACAGTTATGAGTTAAAGGTTATGGGTTATGAGTACGTTGTGAACGAAACAGCATGAGTAATTGCAGAGAGGTTATTAAGCAAGGGCTGTGTGTTGGCAAGTCCCCTCTTAGGAGGGGATTTAGGGATGGGTTTAATGTAACGTTTCAACTATTGTAACAATGTTTCCATCATCAACATCCTGTCCCGTAGGGACAATATATTGGTAGAAAAAACAACAAACATATTTGCGTGCCGCAGGTACGCCTGAATTGATAACAATAAGATGAATCCTAAACAAACAACATTGAGAAAATTAATTCTTGCATCTGCACTTATATTAAATGGTTTTGCTGCAACTGCACAGATCAATTGGCCTGCTGTAACAAATGTTACCAAACCATGGACACGTTGGTGGTGGGAAGGAAGTGCCGTAAACAAAACTGATCTTACCTGGAACTTAGAGCAATACCAGAAAGCCGGATTAGGTGGTGTGGAATTAACACCCATCTATGGTGTGGAAGGTTATGAAAAACAATTCATCGATTTTCTTTCCCCAAAATGGATGCAGATGTTTTCGTTCACATTGAATGAATCAAAACGCTTGGGTCTTGGTGTTGATTTAGCAAATGGAACCGGCTGGCCTTTTGGCGGACCTTGGGTAAAAGATGAAGATGCCAGCAAAAGTATTTTTTATAAAACGTATAAAGTTAATGGCGGCGAACAATTAAGTGAAGCTGTTGAATACAAACAGGAAGGATTTATCCGCACTGCCAATAACAAACCTGCAACCTTCGACCAGGTGTTGAAGCCTGTGTGGACAAATAAGAATCTGCAGGCTTTAGCATTAGATCAAATCCAATATCCCGGCAATTTGCCTTTGCAAACATTGATCGCTTACTCAGATAAAAATGAATCCATCGATCTCACAACAAAGGTTGATGCAAACGGAAAACTAAACTGGACAGCACCTTCGGGAAGCTGGACTTTGTATGCATTGTTTCAAGGCCTTCATGGAAAGATGGTAGAACGTGCGGCACCCGGTGGCGAAGGTTATGCCATTGATCACTTTTCGTTGAATGCAGCCACCAACTATTTCAAAAAATTCGATGCATCATTTAAAGGCTATGATATTTCTTATCTCCGTTCTTTCTTTAATGATTCGTATGAAGTGGATGATGCAAGAGGTCAAAGCAACTGGACGCCTGATTTCTTTACTGAATTTAAAAAGCGGAAGGGTTACGATTTAAAAACGCAGTTACCTGCGTTGTTTGGAAAAGATACACCTGAAAAAAACAGCCGTGTCATTTATGATTACCGTTCGGTAATTGATGAACTGTTACTTGAACACTTCACCATGACATGGAAAAAATGGGCGGGTACAAAAGGAAAGATGCTGCGTAACCAATCGCATGGTTCACCTGCAAATACATTAGACCTGTATAGTGTTGTTGATATTCCTGAAACAGAAGGAACAGATATTCTCCGTTTCAAATTTGCCACATCAGCAGCAAATGTATCAGGCAAACAATTGGTATCATCTGAATCTGCAACATGGTTGAATGAGCATTTCTTATCAAGCTGGGGCGATGTAAAGAAGATTATTGATCTGTATTTTCTCGGCGGTGTGAATCATATTTTTTATCACGGTACAGAGTATTCACCAAAAGAAGCGAAATGGCCGGGCTGGTTGTTTTATGCAGCAGTACATTTCCAACCAACCAATCCGCAGTGGAAAGATTTTCATGTGTTGAATCAATACATCACACGCACACAAAGTTTTTTGCAGAAAGGCAAACCGGATAATGATGTGTTGCTCTATTATCCCATTGTTGATCGCTATTCAGATCCCGGCAATGTATTGTTGCAACATTTCGATGGTATGGAACGGAATTTTGTAAATACAGAATTTGAACATGTATCAAAATGGATGGTAGAGAAAGGATATAGTTTTGATTTCTTCAGTGAACGCCAGCTGCAGAAGTTCAGCAACAGCGGCAATAACATCATCAGCAGCGGTAATGTGTATCGCACCATTTTATTACCTGCGAATAAACTCATCAATGAAAAAGCATTTCGGCAATTAGTAAAACTGGCGCAACAGGGAGCAACCATTCTTGTGTATAAGAATCTTCCACAGGATGTGCCCGGCTTTAACCAGTTAGATAAAAGAAGAAAAACTTTTCAGCAACTGATCAGTCAATTGAAATTTTCGAAATCAGATAATCTGCAGAAAGCAATTGTTGGCAAAGGTGCTTTCATGATCAGCGATGATCTGGATGTGTTATTGCTGGCAGCTAAAGCAAGAAAAGAGAGTTATACAGAAAAAGGGTTGTCTGTACTCCGCAGAAAAAATGCAGAAGGAACCATGTGGCTCATCAACAACCGCACTGATAAACCGTTTGAAGAATGGATCGAGATCAACAGCAATGCTGCATCTTTTGGTTTGTTTGATGCAATGACAGGCAATAAAGGAATAGCAAAATGGAGAAAGAATGCAAAGGGCGGAGTTGAAGTGTTGCTTCAACTGCAATCATACGAGGCCATCATTATTCAATCGTACAATGTAAAGAAGAGTGGGGTAGTGTATCCTTATAAAGAAATTATCAATCAGCCACAGGAAATTAAAGGCACATGGACGATCAACTTCCTTAACGGTGGCCCAACTATTCCTGCGGCTATTACAACAACCGATTTAAAATCGTGGACAGAACTTGGCGGAGAAGATGCAAAGAATTTCTCAGGCACAGCTAAGTATTCTATTTCGTTTACAAAACCGGCAGGTAATGCAAGTTCATGGTTGCTCGATTTAGGAAATGTTGATGAAACAGCTGAAGTAATTCTCAACGGCAAAAAGATTGCAACAGTCATCGGCCCTGTGTTTCAATGTGTAATTCCTGCATCAGCCATGCAGGCAAATAACAAACTGGAAATTATTGTTGCCAACTTAATGGCCAACCGCATTATTTACATGGATAAAAATAATCTTCCCTGGAAAATTTTCTATAACATCAACATGCCTGCACGCAAACCGGAGAATGCAAAAAAAGGTATCTTCGCCGCCGCCGAATGGAGCCCTTTGTCATCCGGATTACTTGGCCCTGTAACAATAACGGCATTGAAATGATGAGGGATGAATGATGAGTGATGAGTAATCAGAGTGTCTATCCCCTCCTTGGAGGGGCAGCAGGTTCTTAGACAATTAGAGTAATAAAAGGGGTGGGTTCATAACAACAAATCGCAAATGAATAAATTCTTCAACTATACTATTCTCACTTTTACTCTGCTGTTCAGTTTACAACTATCAGCACAAAACAACACCGTACCCAAGCCTTTATACGATGATCCGGTCTATCATGGCGCTGCTGATCCCGTGATCATCTACAACAAAGCAAAAAAGAAATGGTGGATGTTGTACACCAATCGTCGTGCCTCAATCGAAGATTCAACAGTGCAATGGGTGCATGGCACACGCATTGGTATTGCAGAAAGTAAAGATGGCATCAACTGGAAGTATGTTGACACCGTCAATATCAATTATCGTCCTGATGTTGGTTATACACATTGGGCGCCTGATGTAATTGAACATAAGGGAACTTATCACATGTATCTCACGTATGTACCGGGCACATTTAAAGACTGGAATCATGCAAGAGTGATCGTTCATCTTACCAGTAGTGATCTCCGCAACTGGAATTATCAATCAACGTTGAAACTCGTTAACGAAAAAGTAATTGATGCATCGCTGTATAAGATCAACGATACAACATTCCGCATGTGGTACAACAATGAGAAAGATGGCAAGAGCATTTATTATGCCGACAGTAAAGACTTGTACAACTGGGTTGACAAAGGCAAAGCCATTGCAGCAAGAGGTGAAGGGCCGAAAACTTTTTATTGGAAAGGAAAATATTTTATGATCGTGGATGCATGGAAAGGAATGGAAGTGTATTCAAGCGATGATTTGTTAACGTGGACGAAACAACCCAAACGAATTTTAGAAGAACCCGGCAAAGGAAAAGACGACCAGGCAATTGGAGGACATTGCGATGTAGTAGTCAATAACGGAAGAGCTTTTGTGTACTACTTCACACATCCGGGCCGCAGCAAAGCAAATCCTGCTGCCAAAGGATCCTTCGATGATAAACGTAGTGTGATACAGGCAGCAGAATTGAAATATATCAATAATGAAATTGTCTGTAACAGAGATGAACCATTAACTTTTAAGCTGAAATAATTTTACAGGAATGTCTTACTCAGCAAACGAACAACGTTATCAGCAAATGCAATATCGCCGCTGCGGAAAAAGCGGTATTCAGTTATCAGCACTTTCATTAGGCTTGTGGCACAACTTCGGCGATGTGGATGATGAAGCAGTGTATCGAAAAACATTACACACAGCTTTTGATTGTGGTATTACCCATTTCGATCTTGCCAATAACTATGGCCCGCCTCCCGGCAGTGCAGAAATCAATTTCGGAAAAATTCTGAAAGAAGATTTTGCTGCTTATCGTGATGAGTTGATCATATCCACCAAAGCAGGTTATTATATGTGGCCCGGCCCTTATGGCGAATGGGGAAGTAAGAAAAATCTTGTTGCAAGTTTAAACCAGAGTTTAAAACGCATGCAATTGGATTATGTTGATATATTTTATCATCATCGTCCCGACCCGAACACGCCGTTGGAAGAAACAATGGCTGCATTGGACCTCATCGTTCGCCAGGGGAAAGCATTGTATGTTGGATTATCGAATTACAAGAGCGAAGATGCCGCAAAAGCATTTTCTATTTTAAAAGAATTAGGAACGCCTTGTTTAATTCATCAGCCAAAGTATTCGATGTTTGAGCGTTGGGTTGAACGTGATGGATTATTAAATGTACTTGAGTCGAACGGTGTTGGATGTATTCCGTTCTCTCCATTGGCGCAAGGCTTATTAACGAATAAATATCTCAAAGGCATTCCTGAAGGTTCAAGAGCAACAAAAGGTGTGTTTTTAAAACAGGAACAGATCACGGAAGAAGTGTTGACGAAAGTAAGAGCACTGAACGCAATTGCAACAGAACGCAATCAATCGCTGGCACAAATGGCATTGGCATGGCTGTTAAAAGATAAACGGGTTACATCGGTATTGATCGGTGCAAGTTCATCGGCACAGTTACTTGATTCAGTTGATTGCTTAAAGAATCTGGCGTTTACAGAATCAGAATTGAAACGAATCGAAACTATTTTAGGATAATGCAAGGGCCATTATGTTTCAGTTAACAGGTTTGTAGTTGTTGAATAGATATATTTAGAAGCTTTGAATTGCCCGGGCCTTAAGACCGGGGCAATTCAAAGCCAAGCCACTAACGGGCTTTAGCCCTGATTGATATTTATAGCGGACAATAATGATAAATTAATATAGAACTCATCATCATGAAAAAAATAAGCTTCCTTCTCCTCATTCAATTGCTCGTTTTATCGGTGTTTGCACAGGTAAAAGTTGATCGTCTTCGCACAGAAAATTTACAAAACCCGATTGGCATTGATGTGCTGCAACCTTATTTCAGCTGGCAGTTAATTTCCAGTCAGCGAAGCGTAACACAATCAGCATATGAAATAAGAGTAGCAGAAGATGCAGCCGGTTTAACAAAAGCAAAACTCAGCTGGACAAGCGGAAAAATCAATTCCGATCAATCGATTCATGTGCCGTACAAAGGTGCTGCACTTGCTTCCGGAAAAAAATATTACTGGCAGGTGCGTGTGTGGGACAACAAGGGAAAAGCATCGGCATGGAGTTCAATTGCTTTTTGGCAAATGGGTTTATTACAACCAACAGATTGGAAAGCACAATGGATTGAGCCGGGTTATCAGGAAGACAATGAATTTGCATCACCATTAATGCGCAAAGAATTCAACAACGGTAAAAAAATAAAATCAGCAACAGCCTACATTACTGCACATGGTTTATACGAAGCACAGATCAACGGCAAACGAGTAGGCGATGCCTATCTCACTCCGGGCTGGACGAGTTATAACAAACGCCTGCAATACCAGGCGTATGATGTAACTGATCTGTTGAAACAGGGAGAAAATGCAATTGCCGTTACATTGGGTGATGGATGGTATCGTGGAAATTTTTCCTTCGATCATAAACGGAACATTTTCGGAAAAGATATTGCGTTGCTGTTTCAACTTGAATTGATGTATACTGATGGAACAACAGCAACTGTTGTTTCTGATGCAAGCTGGAAATCTTCCACCGGTGCCATCCGTTCGAATGGTATTTATAAAGGTGAAATCATTGATACAAGATTGGATAAAACCGGATGGCTGCTGGCAGGCTATGATGATAAAAACTGGACAGCAGTTAAGACAGCCAATTTCTCCAAAGATGTTTTAGTTGCAACCTATAACGAGCCCATCAAAAAACAGGAGACATTTGCAGCAGGCAAAGTGATCACCACACCCAAAGGCGAAAAAGTAATTGACTTTGGACAAAACTTAGTGGGCTGGGTGCAATTGAAAATAAAGGGAAAAGCAGGAGATACAATCAAAGTATCGCATGCAGAAGTGTTAGACAAGAACGGTAATTTTTATACCGAGAATCTGCGTAATGCAAAAGCACAGGCTGTTTATATATTGAAAGGAAACAACGAAGAACTGTTTGAACCTCATTTTACTTTTTTCGGTTTCCGTTATATAAAACTCGAAGGTATTGCCGGCGAATTGCAGCCGGAAAATTTTACAGCGGTTGCCTTATATTCTGCTATGCAAAAAACCGGGAGCTTCACCTCATCAGACTCGCTCATCAATCAACTGCAGCATAATATTGAATGGGGATTGAGAGGAAATTTTTTAGATGTGCCAACTGATTGTCCGCAGCGTGATGAACGTATGGGCTGGACAGGTGATGCACAGGCTTTCTTCCGCACCGCTACTTTTTTACGTGGCGTTAATAATTTCTTTACGAAATGGATGAAAGATGTTGCAGCCGATCAAACAAAATCAGGTAGTGTACCCCATGTGATTCCGAATGTGTTGGGCACCGACGGTTGGGGAGTTGGTGGCAGTGCAGGCTGGGCCGATGTATCAACCATTATTCCATGGGAAATGTATGTGGTATATGGCGATAAACGCATTTTAGAAAACCAGTACAGTAGTATGAAAGCATGGGTGGGCTACATGCAATCGCAAAGCGTAAATGATTTATGGAATAAGGGTGATCATTTTGGCGATTGGTTGTTTTACACCATGGCCGATGATAATGATGGCAGAGCAGCCATCACCAATAAAAATTTAATTGCACAATGCTTTTATGCATACTCCACGCAATTGCTCATTAATGCAGCAAAAGAATTAGGCAAGGCAGATGATGTGGCAACATACACTACATTGCTGCAAAAAATAAAAACTGCTTTCTTAAAAGAATACACAACGCCCAATGGTGCCACCATGAGCAACACACAAACATCGTATGTGCTGGCATTGCAGTTCGATTTGTTTCCGGAGGAATTACGTCAGCAGGCGGCAGATCGTTTGGTGAACAACATCAGGCAATACGGCAATCATTTAACAACAGGATTTTTGGGCACGCCTTATTTGTGTCATGTGTTGAGCCGTTATGGTTATACCGATGTGGCGTATACCTTGTTATTGCAGAAAAACTATCCATCGTGGTTGTATCCTGTAACAAAAGGCGCTACCACCATTTGGGAACGTTGGGATGGTATCCGCACCAACGGCGATTTCCAGGCCATTACCATGAACTCATTTAATCATTATGCATACGGCGCCATCGGCGACTGGATGTATCGTGTAATGGTGGGTCTTGATACAGAGAAAGATGGCGTTGGTTATAAGAAGATCCGTATTCAGCCGCATATCGGTGGAAAGTTTACATATGCATCTGCAACCTACGAAACACAGTATGGCACACTCAGCAGTGGCTGGAAAATACAGGATGGTAAATTAATACTGCATGCTTTAGTTCCTGCAAATACAACGGCTACCATTTATATTCCTGCAACCGCTGTAACCGATGTATTGGAAAACGGTCAGCCGCTATTGTTAGTAAAAGATATACGTGTAGTAGGTAAGGAGAAAGAATATGTGGTGCTGAAAGTTGGGTCGGGGAAATATGAGTTTAGTACTGCTTATACAGCGAAGTAAAGGCAAGTAGAAAAACATTATGTAACCAGCGACATTGCTGGTAGCATCTTCTGTTGCGTCGCACTCTTTTGCTGTAGTAATGCTATTCAACATTCTAACTTTCAAGGTCGGGTAAGGCCAGACTCTAGGGGGACGTAAATCGATAGGGAAGAGATTTAATGGTCTTCGCTCAAGTAGCGAAATAAAGATAACCTCCAGATATAAGTATGATTTAAATACTAACAAATGGATACAGGTTCAATAGTTTCGGAGATAGATTATTTCTTATTCTTTTCGTAGAGAAATGATGAACAGTTAGACAGGGTATTTTCATCGACGCAAAAGCGGATAGAATTTAAACCCTATGTTGATGGATTGAAATTTATTTCTTTCAAGTGTTCAAATTGTGACGCTGACATTTTTTTTGGTATCTACTCGGGCGGAGGGCATGTGCGAGGGAAAGGAATGTCATTTCGTGTAAAAAATTCATGGGCTGATGGGTTAAAACACGAAGATGCGTTGAAACTTGCTGATTTTTTACAATTAGAAATAAAATCAGCTCTTAATGATCTGGAAAAATTGTTTGTTGTTCTACCTGGAAGTAACAACAGTACATCTATTTATTTCAAAAAGTGTGAGACTTGTAACGAAGAGTTTATTATACTTTTTTCTTCTGTTGGGGATTACACATTTGATCAAGATACTGACGTTAATGTTTATAAGATATTACAAGTGAAAGTATCTGAGACATGGGGAGATAAATATTTCGTCAGCCCTAGGTCTGGCTAATGTCAAACCTGAGACTGGTCTTAGCCGACCCCGGGAGTTAGCATGTATCTTTTGTATCTTTCATCATGG
>JAKFDY010000042.1:0-17824 GCA_036675885.1 Lacibacter sp.
GACGGATCTTCGTTAATGTGAGTACATCTTCTTTGTTGTAAAAACGAAATGACTGCATATGGCTGATTTGATTCGTATTGAAAGATAACTTATTTCAGCACATATTCCTTCATGCGAAAAATTCTCCCCCGATCATCACTTTGTCAATAAGATTGCTGCCAAATGCATAAGGCAAATAAGCAATAGAAGGAATTGAACGTGTAAAAATGAGATTGGCTTTTTTGCCTACAGTAATGCTGCCAACTTCATGCTGCAGATCCATTGCAAACGCACCATTGATGGTAGCGGCATTGATGGCTTCTTCCGGCAACATCTTCATACCAATACAACCCATCGCCACTACAAGATTCATATTGCCGCTGGGCGATGAACCCGGATTATAATCGCTGGCTAATGCAACAGCTGCTCCGGCATCGATCATTTTCCGTGCAGGCTGAAAAGGCATGCGCAGAAAAAAAGCAGCCGTTGGTAATAAAGTGCCGATTGTATTTGATTGTGCAAGGCTTTGCACATCGGCATCGGTCATTGTTTCAAGATGATCAACTGAAATGGCATTCAGCTCAATGGCTTTTTGCAAACCACCAATACTGTTGAGCTGATTGATATGCAGTTTGGGTGGTAGTCCATACTTCATTGCAGCTTTACAGATCTGTTCCATTTCATCAACCGAGAAAAAACCTTTCTCACAAAACACATCTATAAAATCGGCAAGACCTTCGTCTGCTATCACCGGTAACATTTCATTGATGATAAGATCAATATAGCCCTGGTGATTATCCCGATACTCTAACGGATAAGTATGCGCTCCAAGAAAAGTTGCTTTTACAGGAATGGGGGATGTTTCTTTCAACTGTTGAATAACACGCAACATCTTTAACTCCGCTTCTACCGACAACCCGTAACCGCTTTTTATTTCTATAGCACCTGTGCCAAGTGTAATCAACTCTTCCAGGCGTCCCCATGCAAGACGAAGCAATTCCAACTCAGAAAGTTTTGCCAGCTTATTTGCAGAGTTTAAAATACCACCGCCTTTTGCAGCAATAGCTTCGTAACTTATTCCTTTCAGTTTATCAACAAATTCTTCTTCCCTGCTTGCTGCAAATACCAAATGTGTATGGCTATCGCACCAGGTTGGTAATACCAGTTGTCCGCTTGCATCCATGCGATGTTCGATAGTATCAGCCCATGCACCAAGGTTTTTCATTTCACCATAAGCAGCAATCAATCCATCATTAATCAGCAGGTAGGCATCTTCAATAACCGGCAATACAGCAAGCGCTTTTCCACGCAACAACACATTCTCTTCATGCACACCCACAAGCTGTTTAATATTTGTAACAAGCAGAGCCATGCATTAAAAGTAACGGATTTATTACTTCAATAAAAAAGAAAGCCCCGCCAAAAAAGGCAGGGCTTTTGAGCTATAAGGAACCATTACTGTTTCGCTGCTGTAACGGGTTGCATTGGATGCGCAACGCCATCAACTATATGAACAATACCGTTTGTAGCCAAAATATCGGCATTGGTTACAAACATGGAGTTACCCATTTCATCTGTCAATTTCACTTTACCATCTTCTACTGTTGCTTTTAATTTACCACCACTTAATGTAGGCAGTTCAACAAAACCATTACCATGCTTAATTGCATTCATCAGTGTTGTTGAATTCCAGGTGCCGCCAACCATATGATATTTCAAAGTTTTTGCAAGTTCTGCTTTATTCTTCATCAGTTTTTTACGATCCGCTTCAGGAATTTTATCAAACGCAGCATTTGTTGGTGCAAACACGGTAAAAGGACCATTCAGTTGAAATACTTTCAGCACATTGGCCGTATTAATTGCTTCAACAAAAGTTGTATGTTCTACCGATCCTGTAGCAACACCAACAATATCAGATGTAGCTGCCGGTGGAGGTGTTGGTGGAGTAACAGGTGCACTGGGTTCAACTTGCGCTTTAACGGTTACAATAGAGGCAATCATTAAGAATGCAGTTGAGGTAAATGCGAAAAAAATCTTTTTCATTGTGTTGAATTTATAAGTTTAATAATATTTAATTACATAAGAGCAAAAGCTGCAGCGCTATAGTTTCAGCAACTATACACATACACAGATTCTTTCAGAGAAAGAAGCCTGCCAGGCATACCTACAGGGAGAAGATGGGAGTTGAATGATTCGTACGAAGTTCTGCACATGAAAAACAATAACCATGCCAGCAGAAAATAATGTGTATTACTTCCTTGATTGTGATTTTCTGTTTAAGTTCGTTTCTATGATACAGTTCACTGCTGTTATACAGAAATATAAAACGATGGGCGAAAAAACAGGATGGACTTTTATTGAAATTCCTGACGGTATTCCGGAACAATTAAAACCGGGGCACAAGAAAGAATTTAAAGTAAAAGGCAAACTGGATGATTATGCGTTTAAGCAAATGCCGCTCTACCCTGTTGGTGGCGGCAAGTTTATTATGGCATTGAATGCTGATGTGCGCAGGGCAATTGCCAAACGCCAGGGTGCAACGGTGAACGTAAAAATTGCAGCCGATAACAGTGCTTTTCAATTCAATAATGATCTTATGGAATGCCTCCATGATGAACCGGCTGCATTGCAGCACTTCAACAGCCTCACTGGCTCGCACCAACGTTATTTCAGCAAATGGATCGATAGTGCCAAAACCGAACCTACAAAAGCCAAACGTATTGCCATGGCCGTAAATGCACTGGCCCGGAAGATGGGTTATCCCGAAATGATCAGGGAAGAATCGGCAAAAAACAAACTACTTCGCTGAGGCTTATTAACATAACAGCCGTTAGTTGTTAATAAGAATGAAGCTGCATAAGGCTTTCAGAGGGTTACTTTTTTCTAGTTCGGGTATAAAGAGCGGGAATATTTATTTCCATGTCATCATCTCAGCAACTGCTTAACTGAAAAATGCCCGATGTTTGACAAAACACTTAAAACTTTAAACAAAGAAAAATGGTACAAAAAACTTACTACAAGACAAAGGATTACTGCAAAGTAAAATTCTCTTTTAAAGTTGAAAATGCTGAAACCATCGAAATTCTTGGCCTGAACAGTGATTGGCAAAATGCTGTGATCATGGGTAAAAAGAAAGACGGAACCTTTAGTGCTGAAGTGAACTTACCTAAAGAATCGAAGCACGAATTCAAATACCTGGTAAATGCTACAGAATGGGTGAATGAGCCCGAAGCCGATGAACAACAACCGAACGCCTTTGGCGGCAGCAACAGCGTGATTGTGCTGTAATTTATCCCCTAAACAAACGATTGCCTTCTATTCCGGTAACGATAATATATAAAAAAGGATACCGTTGTTACCGGTTAATTTTATGCCCGTACTTTATTTCTTTTTCTGTTGTTTAATTTCTGCTTGACAAATTTTTCAAATTCCACGGCATGAAATACAATGGCCGATGCAGCTATGCAGATAAGGAGTTCATTCAACGTCAATGGTTGTGTTTTAAAAATTTCGTTTGCTAACGGTAAATAAATAACACCCAACTGCAGGAAAAATGTAAGGAGCACTGCACCTGCCAATTCCATGTTGCTGAAAATGCCTTGTTTAATCAAATACTGCCGTTCGCTTCTTATTGCCATAACATGCCCAAGTTGTGTAAGTGATAAAACAGTAAACACCATCGTTTGCCAATGTGCGCCGCTATTGTTAATGCTCCACGCCTGTACACCTAATGTAACACCCGCCATCAACAACCCAACCCATACAATGTGATAACTAATACCATCAGCAAACAAACTTTCTGTTGTGCTGCGTGGCGGACGCTTCATAATATCATTTTCTTCCTTTTCACTTGCCAATGCAAGACCGGGCAAACCGTCGGTCACTAAATTGATCCAGAGAATATGAATCGGTAACAATGGAATAGGTAATCCAATTAGCGGAGCAAGAAACAATGTCCATATCTCTGCACCATTACAGGTCATGATATACTTTACAAACTTTCGGATATTATCATAGATCCTTCTGCCTTCTTTCACAGCCTTTACAATGGTGGCAAAATTATCATCGAGCAATATCATGTGTGCTGCTTCTTTACTTACATCGGTTCCGTTAATTCCCATGGCCACACCAATGTTTGATGATTTGAGTGAAGGCGCATCATTTACACCATCACCCGTCATCGAAACAAAATGATTCTTTTGCTGCAATGCTTTTACGATATGCAGTTTTTGTTCAGGCGACACCCGGGCATACACACGAATCTTTTCAACCTGTGCATCAAAATCTTCTGAAGATATTACTTTCAATTCTTTACCCGTCATTACAAGGTCATTCTTTGTTAAGATACCGATCTGTTTTGCTATGGCAGATGCTGTTGCAGGATGATCACCTGTGATCATCACCACACGAATACCGGCAGCTTTACATTCTTCAATGGCCAGCTTCGCCTCTTCTCTTGGTGGATCGATCATGCCTGTTAATCCGGCAAACGTTAATTCTGTTTCCACCAATTCATAAGTGAATGGTTCGGGCAATGCATCAATACATTTATAACCAAATGCAATCACACGTATTCCATCTGATGCCCATTCATCGGCCTGTTTTAAAATGGCGGCACTATCATGGCCCTGTTTTAATGCAGCAGTAACCGATTCAACTGCACCTTTTGAAATTACCAGGAATTGATCTTTAAACTTATGCACTGTTGTCATACATTTCCTGTCGGAATCAAACGGCAGTTCTGCAATGCGTGGTAATACTGATTGCACTGAAGTAAATAATTTCTCAGGATGCTGTTCATTAAAATATTCAACCAATGCAAGTTCTGTCGGATCGCCAAGCAGGATTTTGTTGTCGGCTTCTTTCACATCATGATTCAATGCCATTGCTACATCAAGCAAAGGCATTTCTTCAATCATGAACTGATTGTTGTCATCAGCCTTTACCTGCACAACCTTCATTTTATTCTGCGTTAGTGTTCCTGTTTTATCGGAACAGATATAGGTAACAGACCCGAGTGTTTCAACAGCAGGAAGTTTACGGATGAGTGCATTCTTTTTCACTAAACGTTTTGCTCCTCTTGCCAACGCAATGGTAATAAGTGCAGGCAATGCTTCAGGTATTGCAGCAACTGCCAATGAAATAGAAATAAGCAACATGTTCAATGGCTTTTCGCCACGCAACAAACCAATTACAAATAAAAGCAGACAGATAAAGAGAATGATGTAAGAAAGTTTACGGCCAAAATCGGCCATACGTTTTTGCAGAGGTGTAGCCACTTCATCTTCTTGAAGCATGCGGGCAATTAACCCGATCTCTGTCTGCATGCCCGTAGCAATTACAATTCCTTTTGCACGGCCATTGGTAACCAATGTACTTTTAAAACCCATATTCAATCTGTCACCAATGGAGAGGTCGATCTCATCCATTCTCTTTTCCGTTTTTTCAGCAGGCACTGATTCGCCTGTTAATGCTGATTCATCTATTTGTAAACTGAAGGTTTCTATAAAACGCAGATCAGCAGGCACTACATTTCCTGCTTCAAGTAACACAAGATCACCCGGCACCAATTCTGCTGAAGGAAGTGCAAGCGGTTTGCCGTTACGCAACACCTGTGCCTGTAACGCCGCAATTTTTTTTAATGCTTCCATTGCTTTCTCTGCACGGTATTCCTGTACAAAACCAACAATGGCATTGAGCAATACAATCACCATGATGATGATCGTATCGGTAAGATCGCCTGCAATGCCTGCAATAACAGCAGCTGCTATCAACACCAATATCATAAAGTCTTTGAACTGCTGCAGAAATAAAACCCAGGCCGGTTTCTTCTTCTTCTCCTGTAATTCATTGGGGCCATATTCGGCCAGTTTTAATGCCGCACTGTCTGAGTCCAGTCCATTAGTTGAAGAGCCTGTGAGTTCGATCACTTCATCGGCCGGAAGATGATGCCAGTTCATATCGGTTATGTTTTACTGAAGAAAGTACAGTAAGTTACAAAACAAACACGCAGCAGAAAAAACAGAAGATGGAATAAGAGGAAAACTTCCAAATAAGATTATGGCTTCTTGAGAATAGCAACGGTTAACCTGCTGACACAAACCAGTTTTTCACGTTCGTCATAAATTTTAATATCCCACACATGCGTGCTGGCGCCAATGTGAATGGGCGTAGTGATGCCTGTTACCAATCCACTGCGTACTGAGCGGATATGATTGGCATTGATCTCAATACCAACACAAATAAATTTCTCCGGATCAATAACGTGGCCACTTGCAATACTGCCCAATGTTTCAGCCAAAACACAACTTGCACCGCCATGTAATAAGCCATAAGGCTGATGTGTGCGATGATCAACAGGCATGGTTGCCTTAATAAAATTGCTACCTGTTTCAATAAATTTCAGATCGAGCAGTTCAGCAATTGTTTGATCACACAATGACGTTAGCTCTTCAATTGACAACTCTTTTTTAAACCAGATAGCTTCCATGACCAGAACTATTTTTGATTAGACACAGTTGTATTTACCACATCCGGCAAAAATGGTGATGCATCTCCCCCATTACGAATTACATCACGTACGAGTGTAGATGCAACAGAAGTATATTGTGGCAGGCAGGTGAGAAAGATTGTTTCAATATCATGATCCAGGCTGCGGTTCATGTCAGCAATTGCTTTCTCGTATTCAAAATCATTTACGTAACGGATACCACGCAGAATAAATTTTGCTTTTACTTTTTTGCAGCAATCAACCGTAAGACCTTCATAAAAAACAGGCTTCACTCTTGGTTCATCTTTAAATATTTCATTGATCCAGTCAATCCGTTGTTCTTCACTGAACATGGGCACTTTCGCTGCATTGCGGCCAATACCGATATACACTTTATCAAACAGATCAAGCGAACGGTAAATAATATCGAGATGACCGACAGTGATAGGATCAAAAGTTCCCGGGAACAAGCAGATACGTTGCATGCAGTTGATTTAGACGCCGAATATCGAACGAATAACCCAAATAAACAAAGCCAACACGTAATTCCCGCAAATGAACGCTGTACAAACACCCCGTAAAGAGGTATTTTATTTTTAATGCGTTGTTTGTATTTTTCTGCAAACTAACCGAGCCATGAGTAACCGCAGTACTTCGAAAGTAAGAATCCTCAGTATTGATGGAGGTGGTATCAGGGGTATTATTCCCGGCACTATCGTTGAATATCTTGAAACACGCATACGTGCCGTTACCGGTGAGAAGAATGCAAAGATCGGCGAGTACTTCGATATGATCGCCGGCACCAGCACAGGAGGCATCCTCACCAGTATTTATTTAATGCCTGATGACAAAGAGCCGGGCAGAGCAAAATTTTCTGCTACCGATGCTGTGCAACTTTACATGCAGCATGGAAATAAGATCTTCAATAAAAATTTCTGGCAGCAGTTTAAGAATTTCAGTTTCTGGAATGAAAGTTTTCCTGCTGATAATCTTGAGAAACTCCTGCAGGATTATCTTGGCGATACCACATTGAGTCAAATGATCAAACCTTGCGTAATCACAGCTTATAATTTTTATGAACGACGGGCGGCTTTCTTCAACAGTGCCAACTCAAGACGTATTGGTGGTGAGGTGCGTGATTTTAAAATACGGAATGTGGCAAGAGCAACCAGTGCAGCACCCACTTATTTTGAACCGGCAATGATCTACAGTTTAAGTGAAGCACCACAATATTTAATTGATGGCGGTGTGTTTGTCAACAATCCGGCGTTGTGTGCATATAGTGAGGCAAGAGGTTTGAACTTTAATGAGAACAGGGTGCTTTATGGCAAATACAATTTACCAAAGCCCGACAGACCTGCTGCAAAAGATATGTTGCTTATCAGCATTGGCACAGGCAGCAGTAAACGGAAATATGAATTTGAACAATTGCGCAATGCTGGTTTAATTAAATGGTTGCCGGTGCTGATCGACATCATGATGAGCGGCAATAGTGAAACTGTACATTACCACCTCACCCGCATGTGGGATACATTGGATGATGCAGATAAACCTGATTACTACCGTTTGGAACCTGATCTGAAAACTGCTTCACCGGAAATGGATAATGTGTCGAAAAAGAATTTAAAGTTGTTGAAAGAAGCCGGTGAGAGTTACGTGTTTGAACATACGGAGCAGCTGAATGAGATTGTAGATAAGATGCTGTTGTATAATTGATGTTGATTTGCGATGTTGTTATCTCAAGCGTACCTATGGTACGCAAAAAATCATTTTCATTTTTCTACCGATGAGATGTGTCTATGGCACAAAACAGCACACAGAGTTAAGCTGTACCTTTTTTCATTCATCAACCATAACAATAGCTGAAAAATTGCAGAGACCTTGTTCCGAGGAACAATTGCCCGGTAGAAACGCAAACAAGGTAAAGTTTCCGTGCCGTAGGTACGGTTGATTATTACGCAAAGAGCCGAAACAATTGCTTCAGCCCTTTCTTATAATTCCAAATTATTAATGTAAATCTTAAATTTCTATTCGCACCTGTTTCATTAAAACTTCAATTCTTCCAATCTCTTATCAACCAGTATCCCGTCAATTGCCTTAAGATCAAACTTAAGATTTCGTTTTGCCTTTAATTTGATAATGAACAGATCAACTGAGCCATTCAGTGTTTCTTTATCACCGGCATTTACAAACGTTGGATACAATGCTTTCTGACGATTGCTGTGCAGTCGGTCGTAGGTGAAATTCTCCATTTGCTTCATACCCAATGGTTGCACGCCGACAAACTCATAGTCATCTGCATTATATGGAAGTGCAAAGCTGAGTGCATTCACCACTTTCAAATCAACACCCTTCACTTTTATCTCAATAATCTCTCCGGCGTTATAAACCTGCTTGGCAGTGCTTAGCTCAATTTTGCCCGACAGTTTCTCGTTGCTTTTTTCGACTGCACCGCCATCAAGCAATGTAGCAGCAACAGAAATATCATACGCATCAATCAGGTTGTTTTTATTGATATCTCCTTTGCTGATATAACCTTCAAAATCACCATCGCCTTTACGCAAACCAGTATAGTTCATGTACGATGTAAGATCATTCCGGTCAATCAGTTTGTCATTATTAATATCACCAGGCAGTTGACTTTCTGAACCCGGCACTTTAAACACATACAATTCTCTGCCTGAACCAAATTTGCCCACAGCTTCCGTTACGTCTATTTTGATGTAACGTACAGTTGGCTGATTGGCAAACACAAACTCTTTCATTTCATTCGTAGATTTCCAATCAATAACACCAGCTTCCGTCCAGTCGTTTCTGTTATTGCTGTAAGAAACTTTACCCTTCAGTATTAAACCATTCTTTCCATTATCCCTTGGGAAGTATTGGAATTTTTCAACCTGGTTAAGACTGTTCAGATCCATCACCACATTAAACGGAACTGCAACAGAATCCCAATGTGTATGCCACATATTGCTTTCATCAAAATCAAACAGGTTATTCAGACTTGAACCTGACTGACTTCTTGCACTTGATCTTGCCCTGATTCCTTTAATTGCAAACTGAAGCGGATTATTTTTTGTTCTTGCTTTCACATCAGTCCAGGCAGAGTTGCCTGATTTGTTTACAGCACGAATTTCAAAACTGTAGTTTGTTTCCGGTTTTAAGCCATCAAACAATAATGCTGTATCTTTAATGGTGCTGTACAGCATACCATTAAATTGTATTTCATAATAATCAGCATTTGCAACGGGAGCCCAGCTTGGTTTCAAGGTAAAAGGACCGCCATTGTTTTCTGTTACGACTGCACGAACCAATGGCAATGCACCTGCCTTCTGCTTTAATTTATTTGCTGATGAAAACACAAACCCTTCAACAGTAAGTTTTATGCGGCTCGCAGTAATATCAGAAGAAGCAAGTTTCACCTGCAGCTGTGGATTTTTTTTAATGCTGATCTTTTCAAACGCCGATCCTGCTGTAGCAAATTGATTGAGCTCAGGGGTTGTGTAGAAATAAACATTTTCATTGGCAGCGAAATCTTTTGCAGTAAACACAGGCTTCAGTGCTACAGTTTTGCTACCAACGATCGCTGTTACCTTCTTCGGTTTCGATGTTACATTAATCCTAAACTCGGTTGCTTTCTTTTTTTCGAACCCATCAAAATTTCCTTTTGAAGGATGAACAGTAATTACAGCTACAGTACCTTTTACTTCTGATTCGATTAGAGTGGTAACTGCTTTACCCAATTTATAAGCTTCCGTTAAACCATCGTCGTCATACTCTGTAAAACAAGTTTTACCTGAAGGATACAATTCATAAATGCGCAATCCTTTGTTGATCTCACCAACATTATTATTAGGATTGTTTAACGGAATGATTGCACCGCTTTTTACAAAAACCGGAAGCTTCCATAATGGCGCATTGAAATTATTAATGATTCTTGCACCTTCGTACTGATCTCCTGTAAAATAATCAGCCCATGTTCCTGCAGGCAAATAGATATTATTACGAATATCATTCCCCAATGTATCAGCTTTTGTATTTTGATAAACAGGAGCCACAAGAAAATAAGGACCATATAAATATTGATATTGCGTAGCAGTGCTCAACGTAAACGCATTTGCATTTTCAAGGAACATCGCTCTCATAATTGGCAAACCATTCAACGCTTGCTTTGCAGCACTGTATGTGTAAGGCAACAATGCAGACTTCCATTTCAAATACATACGATTGATAGAAGTAGCAGGTTCGCCAAGTGCATGCGGATATTTTTCATTTGAACCCCAACCATCCATATTCAATTGCATGGGCGTAAACGTTTTCCATTGAAAGTCCCGCACATTCACCGGAATGTTCTTACCTCCAAAAATTCCATCCATATCTGAACTGATATTTGGCTGACCTGATAATCCGGAACCGATGTATGTTGGAATGTGAAAGCGAATGTATTCCCATGCACCACCCGTTTGGTCGCCCGACCAAATGGTAGCATAACGTTGAGTTCCCGCCCAACCATCTAGTGATATAATGAGTGGTCTTGCATTGTTTCCGTATTCAGGAATGATTTCGCCAACATCTGCCACACCATTCAATCCAAAAGAATAACCCGCACCTACCCAAGCCACATCTGTTTTTAAGACACGCACACCAGCATCTTTTACTTCCTTTACAATATCTCTTTGTAGAAGCGCACTGATACCAGCTTTTGGATGCAGATCCGATTGTGTCCACAAACCAATCTGCACACCCTTGCTACGGGCATAATCGCCAAAACTTTTCAGGTTAAGAATATTGCTATCCAATGTTCCTGTTTGTCCGTAGCCTGCGCCATACCCATCGTTCGGTAAGATCCAGCCAAGTGGCATGTCATGTTTTTTATAACGATCGATAACAGCTCTTGCAGAAAACTGGAAATTATTTTTTTCACCATTCAGTGATTCTTTTGTTCCGCCATTATCTTTCTGACTTTCGTTGTAACGAAACCCATCTTCAAAAAGCATTCCTCTGCCGGTGGTATCTTTTTTCCAATAGTCACGGTTGTAGGCATTCAAATGCCCTTCATAAAAACCGAATTTCGGAATCAACACAGGATTACCAGTGAGTTGATAAAAACCATTCAACAATGCTACTGCTCCATCGTCGATCATAAAGAACAGATCGAGATAGGTGTCATTATGATATAGTTTCACTTTACCTTTTTCAGTTGATCCAAAATCATACTTGCCGGGTTTAAAACTGTGCCACATAACAGCATAACCTTTGTTACTCCAGTAAAATGGTGCAGGAGAAGCTACTCCTCCATCTGTCCAGCTATTCTGATTCTCAATTGAAACAACTTTCCCCTTGTGAGAAAATCTTCCGTTCTGTACACCTCCGCCAAAAAAGTATTCATCTGCATTTTCTTTTAACTGCAACGACACTTTGCCAATTTCAAAAAGAGACAGATCAGTGATTTCAAATGCCGGTTTATGTGTGGTTAAATTGACGGCTTTGATAGTGCACTTTTTTTTATCGATGCTAAGAGAAATTTTCTTAGTAGAAATGGTTACATCATTTGCATTTACCAAAACATTTACTGCAGATACATTCCTGCGAGGATTGTTCACCAGTATCTGTGCAGGTGGCTTCGCAACAGGATCATGCGGCTTTGCATTGCTGCTATCAAAAAAAATACGGAAAATATTTTCATTGTAAAAATCCAGCACCATGTGGTATTTGTTATTCAGCAACAGATCAACAGTGGTTGAATTTGTTTTAACTGCTGAAGTAACAGAAAGAGCCGAACCGGGAAGTTTAGTTAATGTTTGTGCAAACACATTTGCATTTGCTAACAGGAAAAGAACAATAATTGCTATCGAAGCAATCGATTTTTTTACATGTGAACGTTTCATTACTCAGTTGTTTTACAGAAGCATTTCTCAACAATACTTAAGCTATCAAAGGTAATTTTCGTTCTTGTTAAAAAGGGCAAGTGCGCAATCGTTGCCACTGTAGTAAAAGGCTTAATAAGCTGCTTGAAAGCTATATCCGCACCATACAGAAAATATCTACTTTAAGCTGAAGCCACCCTTATATTATCAATATCCTTAGAGTTGTTTGCAGTGATAAAGTAATATACCGGTTTCATTCTACCATCATCTGGATCGATTTCTTTTATCTGAGAAAATTCTTTAATAACGGGCATAAAAACACTCTAGGCAATAAGGAATTCATTCCCATCATTATCTATGCTTTTCTTAAAATCATAAAAATCAGCCAGATTTATTGAACAGGAAATATTGCTATCCGGTAACAAAGAAAATATGTTACGCGGCTGTAAAGATGGAACAACATAAAAATGATTCTCATCAATATATTTCTCTTTGCGCTTTCTTTTAAAGTCAACCGGTTCGTAAGTTTTTGCAGATAATAATCCAAACTGGTTCTCAAAACTAATTCCGCATGGCAAAAGTGGCTTATAGAACAGCAAAGTGTCCCTAGAAGTGTTTCTAATGGTAGTTTTAGCCATTATCTGATCCTTACTTACAACCTGAATCTCAAGTTTTGCTGAAATAAAGTCTACTTCTTTATCAATAGTAGCTCCGACATCTTTCATTTTTTGAGTACATGAAAACAAACAAGCAAATAAAACAAAAACATAGTTCTTCATAAAAACTAATAAAATTCGCCTTCAATATAACACCTAAAATTTATTTTCTCTACACCAAATAATAAAAACTCCAAAACAAAACAGCTCCGCTATTGCGGAACTGCTATAACTTAAATTAGACTGTGTTTTTTGCTTAATTCAAATTCCTGAAATCTACAGGCACCAGTTTACTTACACCTGCTTCCTGCATGGTTACACCATAGATCACATCCACCGCACCCATTGTTTGCTTGTTATGCGTTACAATAATGAACTGTGAATTATTACTGAACTGGCGGATCATATTGGTGAACTTACCTACGTTGGCATCATCCAACGGTGCATCCACCTCATCCAGGATACAGAACGGAGCAGGCTTAATGAGATAGATCGCAAACAACATCGCTGTTGCAGTTAATGTTTTCTCACCACCACTCAACTGAGAGATGCTGCTGGGGCGTTTACCTTTTGGTTTGGCAATAATGTCGATACCGGTATCAGCAAGGTTCTCCGGATTTTCCAACACCATATCAGCTGTATCTTCTTCTGTAAACAAGGCCTTAAATACTTTCTGGAAATTCTCCCGCACCTGGTTAAAAGTTTCGAGGAAACGTTGGTTGGCAGTTGCTTCCACTTCCTGGATGGTTTGCAACAATGATTCTTTTGCCGTTACCAGGTCATTCTTCTGTTCGAGAATAAACTCATAACGCTTGCGCATTTCTTCAAACGCTTCAATCGCTGTCGGGTTTACTTCACCCAGGTTTTCCAAACGTTTTTTCATGCGATCAACCTTGGCCTGTAATTCTTCCAATGGCTCTTCGCCTGTGCGTTCTTCGTCAATTACTTCTTCAAGATTTACTTTGAACTCAACCAGCAAACGTTCTTTCGTTCCGCTTAACTGCAATTTCAGTTCAGTGAGTTTATCTTTTATTTCATTGAGCAAATGATCAACCTGCTCTTTCTCTTTTTGTTTGTGACGCAGTTCGCTTTCTTTTTCACCCAATGCATTACGCAGATTGTAGTAATACTGATCTGCTTCGTTGAGTTTGCGTTCTTCTGTTTCTTTGTTCTGTAACAATGTTACCAATCCATCCTGCGCTTCCAGCAACATCACTTCGCTTTCGTTGATCTGGTTGGCTGCTTCTTCCAACGCTGCTGAATTGGTAGTGATCTGCAATTGCAGATCCTGGAATTGATTTTGTTTGAATTCAAATTCCTGTTTCAACGCAGTTACACGGCTTTGCTGACGGGTAACATTCAGGTTATAATCGTTGTACGATTGATTGGCTTCGTTGTATTGTCGTTCAGCAGCAGCAAACTCCTGTTCAATGACTTCTAACTTGCCGGCGAGTTCCTCTAACTGTGAATTGTATTTCTCCAGTTCATCACGGTACACCTGTTGATTTTCCAGCACTTCTTCCTGTTGCAGTTCAAGGTCTTCCAAACGCTTCACAGCATTGGTTTCCATGCCACGCAGGTTTTCCATACGGTTATCAATACCATATACCTGGTTGACCAATTGATTAATGGCTGCTTCTGTTTGCTTGATGGCATTTTCTTTCAGCTGCTCATTAAACCCGATCACTTCGTTATGACGCATTTGAATGGCATGCTTCAGATCCAACACCACCGTTTCCTGTGCTAAAATTTCTTCGTGTAAACGTTCAAGATTTTTTGCACGGCCGAGTTTCTTTCCTTCAAACAAACCAACACTACCACCGCTCAATGCATATTTACCTTTGAAGAACTTACCGCTCTTCTCTAATACCACACCATCAAAATCGGCAGGCAAATTATTTTCATCATCTGCAATCACTACCTGGCCTAACAGATAGTTGATGAGCGATTGATATTTTGCTTCCACTTCAACAACACTCAATGCAGAAATAGTTCCTGCAGGAACATTGTTCAATACTGCCTGACCATTGAACTGATCGAGCATAAAGAAGTTTGCCTTTCCTTTTTGGTTGGCATGTAATAAGTGAACTGCTTTTAACGCATCACTCATATTACCAACTACATAATAGTTGAGGTATTGTTCCAGCAGATTTTCAACTGCTGTTCTGTATTCTTCTTTACAATAGATCACATCACTCAACAACGGCGATTCTACATTCCACTCAGGATTGTTATGTAAGAATTTCACACTGTCGGGATAACCTTCCATTGAATCAACCAGACTCTTCAACAGATCATGCTCGTTCTTCTTTGAATCGAGTTTCCTGTTTTCATCAGCCAGTTGATTACGCAAACCTTCAAGTGCTTCCTGTGTTTGCAGGATCTGATCTTTGGTAAACGCATGTTGCTCCTGTAACTGTTGCAATTCTTCACGACAGTTATTCAGCTCATATTCTTTCTGAAGCTTTTCTTCTTCGAGTTGATGTAATTGCTGCTTGCGATTTGTTTGCTCTTCTTTTAGCTGGAAGATGGTACGCTGTAAGTTTTGTACCGATGTTTCGCCAACAGCCACATTCTTCTCAGCTTCAAACTGGCTGCGTTGTATTGCCTGGTTTTCTTTGCGTATTTCATCAATACCGCTACGCTTTTCATCAAACACTTTACGTGTGCTTTCAACGGCGCTGCGTAAACTATCTAATTGTGAACCGAGATCATTCAACTTCGCATCTTCTTCTGTTATCTGCAGTTGCGTAAACTCAATGCTTTCTTCAATACCTTTTAACTGTCCACCTGCTTTTTGTAAAAAGTCGTTCAGACTTGTTTCTTTTTCTTTCAGGTAATGCAAACGCTGCTGCGCAAGATTCTTTTCGTTTTCTTTCGAACGCAAGGCTTGGAGCATATCGTTAAACGCATGCTGCATCGTTTGCAATTCTTTTTCCTTTTCAATAAAACCAACTTTCTCCTGCTCAATCGCTGCTTCTTCAGTAGCGATCTTTGCCTCCAGTTCCACTTTTTTATTTACTTCAGCATCGTGCTGCTCATTCAGGTCTTTCCAGGTAAGATTAAATCCTTCCAATGCAGCCTTTGCCAACTCAATACTCACTTCACGATAATCTTTTTTGATCTCGTAATACTTCTCAGCTTTCTTGGCCTGGTTCTCTAATGTTTTTAACTGGTTGTTGATCTCGAACAACAGATCTTCAATACGTGCCAGATCCTGTTCAGTTGCATCCAGTTTATTCTTCGCTTCTTTCTTTCTTGTTTTGTAGATGGTGATACCGGCAGCCTGTTCCAACATGCGGCGACGGCTGTTCTCCTTATCCTTGATGATATCATCCACCATGCCCAATTCAATAATGGCATAGCTATCGGTACTCACACCAGTATCGAGGAAAAGATTCTGAATATCCTTCAAACGACATTGCACATCGTTGAGGCGGTATTCACTCTCACCACTTTTGTAAAACTTACGGGTAACAGTTACGGTACTGAATTCGGTGGGCAGCAGGTTACGGGTGTTCTCAAACGTCAAACTCACCTCGGCCAAACCCGAAGCGCTTCTTGTTTTGGAACCGTTAAACACCAGGCTCTCGAGGTTTTCACTACGGAGATGACTGATCTTTTGCTCACCAATTACCCAGCGGATACTGTCAATAATATTACTCTTGCCACAGCCATTGGGGCCAATGATGCCGGTTACACCCTCATCAAAACTAACCACAGTTTTATCGGCAAAACTTTTAAAACCCTTGATTTCTAAGCTCTTTAAACGCACTATTTTTCAATTTAGGAAGGCGACAAATATAGGAGATTAAGATTGTAATAAAATTTTACCCTTTTTGCTTCTTATCAACAGTTTTCCTTAGGTTTTCAACAAGTGAAAGCTTTTGTTTGAGCTATGGCCGCTTTGTGTTAACTGGAGATACCGGGGCATTTTTTGGTGTGAGCGGCGGTTTTTCATGGCATTTTCGTTGCCACGTGCAGACGCTTTGGTCTGCATCTCGACATTTATCGTCGGGACTCGCTTGTACTGTATCGCTTTCTGCATCAGGGTGCTTGTCAGTTTAGACCCCTTCATGCCATACATCAATCAAATTGTTCAAAATTCGGAAGACTCCTCCGGAGTCGTCTCCGTTTATTGATTGAATTTATAAACGGGAAGCCACTACGTGGCAAAAGGCATGAGTAAACCGGCCCTGTCCCTTAGGGGCAACCTGTTATTAGAACCCGAATAACAATACAACACTGCTCCGTAGGAGATTCCGAACTGAATTTATAAGCAGAGGCAATGGCTACGCAAAAAACGTCAAGAGAACTGTCCGGTAGGGACAATCTGTTGGTAGAACACCCCCAACACGAGGATTCCGCTCCGTAGGAGCGGCCTGTTTTCGGAACATTAATTGAGAAAGGATACTGCTCCTGATGAGCATCCTGTTTTTAGAACTATTTTGCAGCACAAGGGTTATTGAACATATGTATGCAGTTTTGACCATCATTCGCTATAAAAAACGGTTTATCTATTTCGCTTTGCTGGCCATGGCCATTCATCGGTTGCCGCTGCTTTTCCGGAAGAATATTCACTTTTCAAAAACACTGGGTTGCGGCAAAGGCGGCACCTTCAGCAAAACACCCGACTGGCAACAATGGGGTTTATTAGTGGTGATGAATGACGAGGCATTAACTAACATTAACGATCAGCTAGCATTACAACAAAAAGCATACGGCCGATTTATCTGTGGCTGGTGGAAGTTCTTTGGCTGCAAAACGTGGACAATCCTCCTTCAACCCATCGAAGGCCATGGCAGCTGGGATGGAAAAGAAGCATTTGGTCC